>JAEUGZ010000078.1 GCA_016794725.1 Opitutaceae bacterium
ACCGCGGGGCCCTGATCGGCGCCGTGCATGCGCTGCTCAACGCCGGCTACAGCGTCGACGTCCGGAACGAGGAGGATCTCAAGGACCGACTGAACGAGTACGGCCTCGTGGTGCTGCCGGAGTCCAGCCCCGTCACCGCCAGCCTGGTGCGTGCTCTGACCAAGTATGTCGAGAACGGTGGGCGCGTGGTGCTGAGCGGCTCCTTTGTCGCGACCGATCCCGCGCTCGCAGAGTTGGCCGGCGTGGCGCCGCGGGGAGAACCACTGAGTGGATACTACTACCTGCCGGCCGACGCGGAATCGTCCCAGATCAAGGGGCCGTGGCAGCCGGTCACGCTGAAGGGCGCGAAGGAATTTTCCGGGCTGCTGGCGACGCCTGAGGCGGGGGACTTTGCCGGCACGCCGGCCATCACGGTGCACACCCTCGGCAAAGGGCAGGTCGCCGTGATCCACGGCGCTGCATTTGCCGCCTTCACCCGCGACCGCAGTCCGCAGCTGGGTCGCTCGTTGCGCACGCTTTTCCGCACCCTCTGGCCCAACCCCATGGTGCTGATTGATTCGGTCGGCAACGGGATCCTGACCTCGAACCTTCGCAAGCAGGACCGCCGTTATATTGTCCATCTTCTCAACCGGACCATCACCTCGCAGCGCGAAACCACCGTGCGCCGGCACGTGGAGCACCTTCCCCCCGTCGGACCGGTCAAGGTCAAGCTGCAGCTCGACCGGCGCCCGACCCGCGTCGTTTGCGAGCCCGCCGACGCGGCGCAACCCGCGTGGGAGTGGAGCGGGGGCACGCTCTCGGTCACAGTTCCGACCGTCGAGATCCACAGCGCGATTGTCATCGAGACTTAGGCGTGCGCGTGCGAAGCCACCTTATCCGCAGTCGCCGGGTCGGCGAGGCGCCCGACTGGGCGGGCGTGACCGCCATTTCTCTGGGGAGCGCGCCATGAAGATCCGCCACATCCGTTGGTGGATCGTCGGCTTCCTCCTGCTGATCTCCATCCTCAACTATGTTGACCGCCAGATGTTCTCAATTCTGGCGCCCACGATCCAGACGGATTTGGGAATGAGCGACGCCGAGTACGGGCGGATCGTCAGCTATTTCCTGGCAGCCTACACGGTCTCCTACCTGGTTTCCGGAAGGATCATGGACGCCGTGGGCGCCCGCGTCGGCCTGGCGTTTTCACTGGGCCTTTGGTCGGCGGCGAGCGCGCTGACCGGGCTGATGCGCGGCATCGGCGGCGTCGGGTGGTGTCGCGCGTGTCTCGGGCTCTTCGAAGCGGGAGGCTACACCGCCTCGCCAAAGGTCGTTTCCGAGTGGTTTCCCGACAAGGAACGGGGCACGGCGATCAGCATCTACGCCATCGGAGCCTCCGTCGGCGCCACGATCGCCCCGATCATCATCATCGCCCTCGCCAGTCAGTATGGCTGGCGTGGAACGTTTCTGATTACCGGCGGCTTTGGGCTGCTTCTCGTCCTCCCGTGGCTGGTGCTGTTTCGCCCGTTGAACCGTCATCCCTGGGTCAGTGAAACGGAGCGAGGGCACATCCTTGACGGACAACGGGCATCGCCGGCGGGCAAACCCATGACCGAAGGGCAGCGCTGGCGGGCAATCCTGACGTCGCCGCAGATCTGGGGGCTGATGGGCGCGCGCATGCTCACGGATCCGGTCTGGTACTTTCTGCAATTTTGGATGCCGAAGTACCTTCATTCCGAGCGTGGACTCAGCCAGAACCAGCTCACGAGCCTGTGGTTGATTTTCCTCGCCGCGGACATCGGTTTTGTCGGCGGAGGGTTCCTGTCCGACGCGCTCGTCCGCCGCGGCCGCCTGCCGGCCAACGCGCGGCGCTGGGTGATGGGTGGCGCGGCGCTGGTGGTTCCGCTCTTCATCGGGTGGGTGCCGCATCTCGCGGCGATCGAATTTGTCTTCGCGTTCTCCATGGTGGTCGCGCTGGCGCATGCCGCCTGGCTCACCTGCAACGCCGCGCTCGTCATGGACCTGGTGAGCAAGCCGCTCTTCGCGACGGCCTTTGGGTTCGTGTCTGCGGGCAGCGCCCTCGGCGGCATCATCATGAACAGCGCCGTCAGCTGGGCGGTGACCCACACCTCCTACACCCACTGCTTTCTCTTCATGGTGCTGCTGCACCCGATCGGCATGTTCCTGATCCTCCGTTTCGCTCGCGGCACCCAACCCAGTCTATGAACGCTTCCAACCCCCACCGCGCCGGCCCGCACCGACACGAGGGTCCGGTCCACGCCATGAACGTCGATCACCCCCGCCGACTGGTGATCGAGGCGCCGCGCTCCACCCGGATCGTGGCTGACATCGACGTCCTCGTCGTTGGCGGCGGACCAGCCGGCGTGGCCGCGGCCCTCGCCGCGGCCCGGAGCGGCGCCCGCACCCTGTGCATCGAGCGCCACGGCATGCTCGGCGGAGTCTGGACCGCGGGGCTTCTCAACCCCCTCTTCGATACGCCCGGGAAGGGCTGGCTCATCGCGGACCTCATCGCGCGACTGAAACAGGCGCAGGCCTGGCAGTCGTGGAAGTGGACGCACACGTTTGATGTCGAGACGATGAAGCTCGTCCTGGAGCAGATGATGCAGGAGGCCGGCGCCCAGTGGTGGTACTACAGTTACGTCGTGGACTCGATCGTCGAAAATGGTCGGATACGCGGAGTGGTGGTCGAGAGCAAGTCCGGCCGCGAGGCCATCCTGGCCAAGGTGGTCATCGATGCGAGCGGTGATGGTGACGTGGCCGCGCGCGCCGGAGCGTCGTACGACCTGGGCCGCGAGGGCGACGGACTCTGCCAGCCGATGACGCTCATGTTCGAGGTCGACGGCGTGCGCGCGTTCCCGATCCAGCAGAATGCCGGCGAACTCTATGATGCCCTGCTCGCGAGCCACAAGGTGCGCGGTGGCCCGGCGCTGCCGTTCGGTCGCGCCAAGAACGTTCCGTGGATCATCCACACGGCCCGTGCCGACACCGCCGCCGTGCAAGCCACCCATGTCTATCGCGTCAATGCCCTCGACACCCGTGAGCTGACGGCCGCCACGGTCGAGGCGCGCCGGCAGGCGCATGAACTCACCCGACTGCTGCGCGGCGTGCCGGGACTGGAGAACATCCGCCTGATCCAGACCGCTCCGGCCATCGGCGTGCGCGAGGCACGCCGGATTCACGGGCACTATCGACTCACGGTCGAAGACATCAGCACCGGCCGGTTCTTCGAGGACGACGTGACCTTCGGCAATTTCCCGCTCGACGTGCACGAGGTGAACCCGGACGAGGTGGCCCGCTCAGGCCGCATCCACGCCACCCGTCCGTTCGGCATTCCCTACCGTGCGTTGCTTCCGCGGGACGTCGCGGGGTTGCTCGTGGCGGGACGCTGCATTTCCGGCTCGCATGAGGCACATGCCTCGTACCGCGTGACCGGCACCTGCATGGGAATGGGCCAGGCGGCGGGGCTGGCGGCGTCAATTTGCGCGGCCGAGAACAAGCTGCCCCACCAACTCGATGGGGTTCACCTCCGACGTTCCCTTCTGGACAAAGGCGCCGGCGTGTTGGGCGAGCGGACCATTGAACAGCTCGTGGGCGATCTCCACGGCGACAAGCTGCTCTGGGATTGAGTTAGGGCCGGTTCGCGCCGGCGCGGGGCCGTCTGCGGGGAGACACTCCCGCGGCGGCGACCTTTGCCGGTTTCGCCTCGACCGGAACGCCCGCCGCGCTTCCGCGACGGAATTCAGACGGGGTCGTCCTCGTCAGTCGTTTGAACCAGGCGCAGAAGTGGGACACGTGGCGGAAGCCGAGGGTGTAGCCCAGCTCCTTGACGGAGATGTCGGTGTGCAGCAGAGCCTCGCAGGCGGACTCCTGTTTCCGTCGCTCAAGGTAGGTCCGAGTGCTCACGCTGAAGTCGCGGGTCAGGATGCGATTCAGCTGGGCGCGGCTCAGGCCGATTTTCCGGGCAAGCGAACCCTCCGAGAACGGCGTACCGAGCGGGTGGTGATCGAGCATGCGGATTGCCTCGAGGGAACGGGAGTCAGCGACCATCAGGCGTGACGGCACGACGCGATTCCGCGCCATGATCTGCCGGAATGCCAGCAGCCACGGTGGCAGGAGGTGCTGCACGCGGAAGTAAACTTCGAGTGAGCAGGCCAGCTGCGGCAGGTAGTCATGCGCGCTCGGGAAGTGCCGTTTCACCAGGCGCATCAAGGGCACGCCGGTGCGTTCCAACTCCGGGTGCTCCGGCGAGTCGATGACCAACGGCGGAATTCGGGGAAAGAGCGATTCGCCGTTGGGCCAGGTCAGCTGGAACTTCACCGAAAGAATGCGCGCATCGTCCGTGAAGTCCTGGGTATGCCGGCCGCCGTTGAGAATCACCCACTGTCCGACACCCGCCTCCCGTTTTTCGCCATGGGCGGTCACCATCACCCGTCCCTTGCGGATCAGCCAGCAGCGGATGTAGGAGTCTTCAAGTGTGAGATGACGTCCCTCGGGGCGTACCAACCCCTCGTAGGCCCACACGAGCGAAATGTGCAGGCATCCCCAGTCCTGAAACGGAGCCACCTCGCGCGTGGCCTGGGTGAGTCGTTCGTCGGTGGCGGCACTCGCCGCCTCGACGGACGCGTGAGCCTCGGTGGTTTTGGGGGAGGGAGGGGCGGGACGGCGCATGTGCGGCAAGCGACAAGGGTGTCCGACGATTGGGGGTGTAAAAAAAACATAAGGCAATGCGTAACTGGCATAACTGGTCCGCCTTGGAGACCGAGCGGAATCCACCAGCGTCGTGGCACACCCCCAGCCACGCCGATCACCTCTCGGCCCAACTGCAAACCAAGCCTGCCCCCGCCCATGATCTCACTTCATCTTCCGCGCGTGACGCCAGTCGCTGTCGCTGCCGTTGTCAGAGCGTTCCTTCACTGCGGCCTGTCCGCCCTCGCTTTCACTTCTGTCACCACACTCCGGAGTCAGACCGCCCCCGGCCGCGCGGTCGCCGAGCCGGAGCCGATGCGGCTGCCGACCTTCACGGTGCAGGCGGAGGAGGACACGGGGTATGTGCCGCAGCGCGACGTCTCCGGCAGCCGGCTCAACAAGCCGCTGCGTGACATTGCGGCGCCGATCAACGTGCTCACGAGTGAACTGCTTAACGACATTGGCGCACTCAATGCCACCGCGGCCTTCGATTTCATGGGCAATGTGCGCTCCGATGATCTCAATGCGGCCGCGCCCGACATCGACTATGTCCGTCCCGCGATCCGTGGTCTGACTTCGCTGAACACGCAGACGATCGACTTCTTCCCGGTCTACACCGACCTTGATCGCTACAATCTGGATCGGGTCGGCGTAGCCCGCGGGCCCAATGCCTTCCTGTTTGGCGTCGGCAGCCCCACGGGCGTGATCACGGGCACGGCGAAGTCCGCCACGTTTTCCAACAAAGCCGCGCTCGAGGGCCATTTCGACAACTGGGGCACCTGGAGAGGCAGCCTCGACGTCAATCGCGTGCTGCTGAACAAGCGGCTTGCGTTCCGTCTCGTCGGCATGGAGCAGGATGTGCGCTACGCGATCAAGCCGGCGTGGAAGAAGGACAAACGCCTCTTTGCCACGCTCACGGCCAGGCTGATCGATCGCGAAAACTTCCGCACCACGCTTCGTGGCAGCTACGAGATGGTCAATGCCGAGAATCTTTATGGCAATGTGGTCCTGCCGCTGCAGAACGTCGGCAATTGGATTGCCGCCGGGCGTCCGATTCAGCCCACCCCCGGTACGACCGCCCTTCCCGGCACGTCCCGCCTCGGCACGCGACTGGTGCAGCAGCCGGGACTTGTGACGATGAACTGGACCGGCCAGCTGGCGACGTCAGCCACGACGGCCACGCCGGTGTTCACCGAGGATCTCTATCCCTACACGCTCAACGTGAAGGGCCCGGACGGAGTCGGTCCCAACCGCTGGCGCAACGGCGTGGTCTACCTCGACCAGGAAATCGGCCGGGATCTGATTCTTCAGGGTGCCTACTTCCGCGGCGAGGAGCAGAATTACTGGCCGATCAAGGTCGTCGGAGCGACGATCTCGGCCGACCCGAATGCGGTGCTTCCCAACGGCCAGCCGAATCCCAATGTCGGCAAGCTCTACGTCGAGGATGGCGGCCAGACGGACACGCGCCTGGGCAACCGTGAAGTCTATCGCCTGCAGGCGTCCTACACCCTGGACATCGAGCGGAGAAACGCCCGGATCGGAAAGTGGATCGGCCAGCTCCAGGTGTTCGGGCTGCTCGAGGATCGCGCGGACTGGACCGCGACGGAACGTCTTCAAACCGTAAATACCACACCGCTTCCGGGGGCCTCGGCAAATCTGGCGGATGCCTCCAATCGGGTCTTCCATCGCGCCTATATCGACCTTGCCCGGGGCCAGAGTTTCTTCCGGACGCAACCGTATCGTGATGTGGTCGAGAGCAATGGCGTGAAGGCCACGGCGTTGCCGGTGCTCACGCAGACCACCGCGCTGACCGAGATCAAGTCGCGGACCTTTGGCTTCGAGGGCCAGTTCTGGGACGGCCGCATCATCGCCACCTATGGTCTCCGCACGGACGAGTCGACGACGTCCACCGCGAAGCCGGTCGCCGGACCGAACGGCGTCTTCACGCTGGCCCGGAACAATCCGGTCACGCGCGACGTCTCGCAGAAATTCGAGCCTGTCACCAAGGCGCTGGTGGTGCATCCCCTGCCCGTAAAGTGGTTGGATCTCACCTACAGCGAGTCCGAGAACTACACCGGCGCGGCCGCGGCGCTTTCTCCGATCGGCTTGACCAAGGGCCTGCCCGCCACGGGCGGCAAGGGCAAGGACTACGGCCTGCGCGTCCACCTGTGGGAGAACAAGGTCTCACTCTCGCTCAACAAGTACGAGAGCACGATCGTCAACCAGTACACGAGCAACATCAACTCGACCCTCCCCACGATCAACGCGATCTGGGAGGCCATCGGTCAGCAGGACAAGAACATCATGACCGGCGCATCGACACGGGATACGCAGGACAATTCGAGTTCCGGCTACGAACTGACCGCCACGTTCAACCCGAACAAGAACCTGCGGTTTTACCTGACGGCCTCCCGTTCCGATGCGCGGCTTTCCAATGTAAATCCCTACCTGCGCCTCTACCTGGACTCCAACCTGTCTACCTGGTCTGATCCCCGGTACCAATCCCTGCCGGCGGGCGGTTCCACGGTTGCCGCCCAGCTCGCCAGCCTCAAATCCCAGGTCGAGCAGTTCTTTGGTCAGGAGGGCATCCAGTCGTACAACAACCGGCTCTATACCGGAGCGCTCGTCGGCACCTACAGTTTTCTTGAGGGGAGGTTCAGGGGGCTCTCCGTTTCCGCCAACGTTCGGTATTCGGGAGATGCTTACGTCGGAGTGCCGGTGGTGGGCGGCATCGCCCAGTCGAACAATCCCTTCGTCGAAGAAGGCTTCTTCACCACGGGGCTGACCGCCAACTACTCGTACAAGACAAAGCGCGGCTACTCCTGGTTCTCGCGGCTCACGGTGAACAATCTCACGGATTGGGATGGCCGGGTGATCGTCATGGCACGCAATGGCACCGGGCTTGTCACCACCGCCCGCTGGGCCGAGGGCACCTCGGTCAGCCTGACCACCGGATTGAACTTCTGAACGACCAAACCCCATAGGGGTTAACTTTGGTCGCCGGTGGGGCCCTCAGTTTGATCGAGGATATGCAGACAGGAATGGTTCGGGTGGAGGGCGTCGCTCCGTCGACGCCGGGGGGACGGACCCTGCACCTCTACGTCCGTACGTATTGGGTGTACGCAACGCGCAACCGGCGTCGATCCCGCGACTGCGCATGCGCGTCAACCTCAGGGTGGTGTTCGTTGGAGGTGGGGTCGACGACCCCGCGGGGATTGGCGTCGCGCGAAGAAATCGGTCACCGAAGGCGGGACCGTCGGTCCCGTCGCGGCCTCAGCGAGGCCACCTCCAACAAGAACGCTGCGATTTTCCAGGCCCGATCCTCAGTTTGATCGAGGATATGCAGACAGGAATGGTTCGGGTGGAGGGCGTCGCTCCGTCGACGCCGGGGGGACGGACCCTGTACCTCTATGTCCGAA
>JAEUGZ010000099.1 GCA_016794725.1 Opitutaceae bacterium
CCGGACAAGCCGCGGGGATTCTTCGATGCGACGGCGGATGGCGGCTGGGCGGTGCCGGGTGAACCCTATACCAACGCCTCGTCGGATCCCCGCGAGCAGTTCACCTGGTGGCGGGCGCGGATGCTGGGAGGCCGGACCAATCACTGGGGGCGGATTTCCCTCCGCAACGGCCCGTATGATTTCAAACCCTACAGTCGGGACGGGCTCGGATTCGACTGGCCCCTCGACTACGAGGACGTCGCGCCCTACTATGACCGCGTCGAACGGCTGATCGGCGTGTATGGCGAGAGCGAGGGACTGGAGAACTCCCCGGACTCGCCTCCGGGCGTGCTCCTGCCACCGCCGCGCGCACGGGCGGGAGAACGCTTCACCGCGAAGCATGCCCCGAAACTCGGCATCCAGGTGGTGCCCATCCACCGGGCGGTCCTGAGCGCCCGGCTCGACGCGGACCGCGTGCCGGCGCTGCTGCATCCGGGAAATCTCCGCGCGCAGCGGATCCTGCGCGAGTCGATGCACCAGCGCGCAGCCTGCTTTTGGGCGACCCATTGTCACCGCGGCTGTTCGATCGGTGCCAATTGCCAGTCCACCACCGTGCACCTCCCGCCGGCGCTGGCGACGGGCAACCTCGATCTTCTGACTGAGGCGGCGGTGCGCGAGGTGGTGGTCAATGCATCCGGGCGGGCGACTGGGGTGATCTTCATCGACAAACGGACCGGCGGCGAGGGGCGGGCTTCGGCGCGGGCGGTGGTGCTGGCGGCGAGTTCGGCCGAGTCCGTGCGGATCCTGCTCAACACCCGTTCGAACCGGTTCAAGGAGGGCCTGGGCAATGGTTCCGGCCTGCTCGGCAAATACGTGATGGACTCGGTGGGCGCCTCCGTTGACGGCCAGGTGCCGGCGCTGGAAAGCCTCCCATTGCACAATGAGGACGGGGCAGGCGGACCGCATGTCTACATCCCGTGGTGGCTGCATGGAGCCCAGCGCGCGGGAAAACTGGACTTCCCCCGCGGCTACCACGTCGAGTTTGCCACCGGCCGTCAGATGCCCGGGGTCGGCATTCTTTCCGGATTGGAGTGGCTGACGGGAGGGACGTACGGCCGTCGCCTGCGCGCGGATGCCCGTCGGTACTACGGCTCGTTCATCGGCTATACTGGACGCGGCGAAATGATTCCCAATGAAGGGTCTTTTGCGGAACTCGATCCCACCGTGAAAGACCGCTGGGGGATTCCGGTCCTGCGTTTCCACTGGAAATGGTCGGATCACGAACTGCGGCAGGTGGCGCACATGCAGCGGAGCTTTGCCGACTTGATCGAGGCCATGGGCGGACGGGTGCGGTCGCGACCGGATCGTGATCCCCGGGATGCCATCGCCCAGGGTGGCGCCGTGATTCACGAAGTTGGCGGAGCGATCATGGGGGCCGACCCCAAACGCTCGGTCACCAATCGCTGGGGCCAGGTGTGGGAGGCGAAGAATGTGGTGATTGCGGATGGGGCGACCTTTCCCAGCAGCGCCGACAAGAATCCGACGCTGACCATCCTGGCTCTGGCCTGGCGGGCCTGTGACCACCTGATCGAGGAACTGCGGAAAGGAGACCTATGAACCGGATGCGACCACGGGTGGACCGGCTTTGTCGCGGTCTCGGCGTGCTGGCCGCGATCCTGGCCGGAGTTGGCGGCATCCGCGCCAGCGTGGATCTCAGCCGGCTGCCGCCCCCGGTGGACCGTCCCGTCGATTTCGCCCGCGACGTCAGGCCCATCCTGGAGGCGTCCTGCTTCTCCTGCCACGGACCCGAGAAACAGAAGAGTGGATACCGACTGGACGTCCGGGAATCCGCCCTGACCGGAGGCGAGGGTTCGGCGCCCAATGTGATTCCGGGAAAGAGCGCGGCGAGTCCGCTCATTCACTATGTGTCCGACCTGGTCGAGGACATGCTCATGCCCAGCAAGGGCGACAGCCTGACGCCGGAGCAGATCGGTGTTTTGCGTGCGTGGATCGACCAGGGCGCATCCTGGCCGGACGATGGAGCGTCCGACCCGCTGACGGAGTCGTGGAAGCGCCACTGGTCCTTCCAGCCGATGGCCCGTCCCGCGGTGCCGGCGGCGCCGGACGGACGGGCGCGTCAGCCGGTAGACGCGTTCATCGAGACGAAACTGGCGGAAAAGGGACTGACCCTTTCACCCGAAGCGGATCGGCGGACGCTGATCCGTCGGCTGACGTTCGACCTGACCGGTCTGCCGCCGACCCCTGAGGAGGTCGCGGATTTTGTGAACGACCCCTCGCCGAAAGCCTACGAACAGCGGGTGGAGCGGCTCCTGGCCTCTCCCCGGTATGGTGAGCGGTGGGGGCGCCACTGGCTCGATGTCGTGCGCTTCGCGGAGAGCGATGGTTTTGAACGCAACAATCTCCGGCCCAACGCCTGGCCCTACCGCGACTACGTCATCCGCGCGTTCAACGAGGATTTGCCCTATGCGCGCTTTGTTCGGGAGCAGATCGCGGGAGATGCGCTCGGTGCCGATGCCGCGACCGGCTTCCTCGTGGGTGGGGCGTTCGACATGCTGCAGAGTTTTGAGCCGCCCGAGTTCAATTCCGTGCAGCGGGCGGACGAGCTTCATGACATGGTCAACGCGGTGAGCAGCTCCTTCCTCGGGCTCACGGTGGCGTGCGCCCGCTGCCATGATCACAAGTTTGATCCGATTTCGCAGCGCGACTACTATTCCCTCACGGCGATCCTCCAGGGCGTGGAACACGGCGAGCGCGCCCTGCGTCCGGAGAACGCCACCGAGCGGGAGCGTGAAGCTGCGAAGCCCCGGGCCCGGCTGGCTGCGATCGATGCCGCCTTCGCTCCCTTTGCGTCGCATCCCCGCTTGCGCGAGAGCCGGGCGGTCGGGCTGGCACCGGCGGACCCGGCCCGTCCGTCGGAACTGAAGCTTTACACGGCCGGAAGTGAAGCGGGTCAGGCGGAGGACCGGGGCCATGAGGCGCGCTTCCCGACTTTGAGCGAAGGATGCCGCGTCTGGTCCCTCGCGGACCCGAAAGACGCGGCGGCGCCTCTCTCTCCCTGGGAGCCGCTGCCGTCGGGTCGTTACCGGGTCTGGCTCTCATGGGGCGTCGCCACCGATCACGCGACCCGGGCGGAGTATCTGCTGGATCGCGACGGCCTCGTGGAGACGTCGGAGGACCGGACGGTCATCGCACACGTCAACCAGACCACGTTTGCCTCCGGGGGTGCGGCGGTGGCGGGTGAAACGCGCTGGAGTGGATTCGTCTCCGCCGGCGTGCACGATCTGACGGCGCAGAGCCGCCTGCTCGTGCGGAAGGAAAAGACTCCGGGTGTGCTGAGCGCGGACCTGTTGGTGGTGGAGGCGATGGCCAGCGGTGAGAACCCTCCGGAGACGATGATGCCCCACCTCCGGGCGCCGGTGAGTGTCAAAGCCAACCATGAGACCTTTGCTCCGATGGACGCGAAGTTTGTCCGCTTCACCGTCCTGGCCTCCAACTCGCCCGAGGCCTATCTCGACGAACTGGAGGTGTTCACGACGGGTGATTCGCCACGCAATGTCGCTCTGGCCGAGAACGACGCGGTGGCGACGGCGCCCTTGGTGAACGGACACAATGGAAATCCCTTTTACCTCAATGACGGACGCTTCAACGAACGCGCCTGCTGGAACAGCCCGGCGAATGTGCATGGTGCGGTTCAAATCGAGTTTGCCCGGGTGGAACGCGTCGACCACATCGTCTGGAGCCGGAATCGGAGCGATCGGCAGCCGAAGTTGGACGACAACCTGGCGACGGGGTACCGCATCGAGCTTTCGGTGGACGGAACGTCATGGACGACCGTGGCGTCGTCGCAGGACCGCCTCTCGCAACCGTACCGCAAACGGGTGCCGACCCTTTCCACGCTGAGCGGGGTTCCGCTTGCCCGGGCGGCCGAGGTTTCACGATTGGCGGACGAGCGTCGGGGTTGGGCCGCAAAGCTCCGGGAACTGACCGACTACCCGCCGGTGTATGCCGGCAAACTCCGCCAACCCGGACCCAGCTTTCGACTCCACCGCGGCAGTCCGCTGTCGCGTCGGGAGCAGGTACCTCCGGCGACCCTTGCCCGGTTTGGCGCGAAGCGGGTGCTACCGGTGGATACGCCGGAGCAGCAGCGACGCCTGGCTCTGGCGGACTGGCTGGTGGACCCCGAGCATCCGCTGACGGCCCGGGTCATGGTCAATCGGATCTGGCACTATCACTTTGGCAGCGGACTGGTGGACACGCCGAGTGACTTTGGCATCAACGGCTCCCGTCCCACTCACCCCGAGCTGCTCGACTGGCTGGCGCGCACGTTCATCGAGCGTGGCTGGCGGGTGAAGGAGCTGCATCGACTGATCCTCCTTTCAAAGACCTATCGGCAGGCCTCGCTTCAGACTCCACGCGCGCAGGAGATCGATGCCGGCGCGCGGTTGCTCTGGCGGTTTCCGGCGCAGCGCATGGAGGCGGAGGCGTTGCGTGATTCGATGCTGGCGGTGGCGGGCCTGCTCAACCCCCGACGCGGCGGACCGGGATTTCAGTTGTTCGACACCTACCTGACCAAGAGCAATGTCCACATGTACCCGTCGCGGAGCGAGTTTGGTCCGGAGGAGTTTCGTCGCATGGTGTACCAATGCAAGCCGCGGGTGCAGCTGGATGATGTCTTTGGCGCCTTCGATTGTCCCGACGCCGGGCAGATCACACCGAAACGGAACCGCTCCACCACGCCGTTGCAGGCGTTCAATCTGCTCAACAGTCCCTTTGCGCTGCAGATGGCGGCGGCGTTTGCCGCCCGCCTTGAACGCGAGGCCGGACCCGACCCGGAGGCGCAGGTGCGGCGGGCGTTCGACCTCGCGCTCGGGCGTCCCCCGGAGGCCGCGGAGCTGAGTGCGGCGGCCACGGTGGTGCGTGAGCACGGACTGAAGGTGTTATGCCGGACCGTCTTCAATCTGAACGAGTTCATCCATATCCCGTAGTGCCGCCATGAACACCCTCCCTCTCTCCCATGCCGGGCGACACCTGCTGAATCGGCGCGACTTCCTGCGCTGGGGTGGCACCGGGCTGGGCGGGATTGCTCTGGCCACCCTGCTGTCCGAA
>JAEUGZ010000103.1 GCA_016794725.1 Opitutaceae bacterium
TGGGCGTCCCAGGCGGAGCCGATATAGAGAATGCCGGAGCGCAGGCTGCGGAACGACGCGGTCGGAAATGTGGAAGCGGTCGGGTTTTTGACGGTGAACTGCCGGCAGTGACCCGTGGCGAGGTCGACATCGGCCACGAACAGGCCGCCGTTGTTCTGGCCAAACGAAAGCAAAACGGAGGGACGCCCGTCGGCGGTTGCGCCGGCGTGCAGTCGTCCCCAGTTGACTCCGCGCACGGGAATACCGAGATCCCGGACCCGGGCCGGCTCGGCCGCTGCCAGGCTGGCTGCACTGAGGAGGAGGATCCAAAAGCGCATGGGTCTAGCCTGGGTTTGGGGCTGGGGGGCAGCAAACGGATTCACCGCAAAACAAGAATCTGACGCTCCGGGCATTGACCCGCGCGGCTCGGCCGTCGACGCTGGGCGCCTCGATTCGCCCCCGGATGCGCGTGGAAGTCCAAGCCCCCTGCTTGCTCCCGCTCAATTCGGGACGTGATTCCCTCTTGCGACCATGAAGCGATTCAACGTTGGCATCCTCGGATACGGCTGGGTCAGCGGCGCGCACATTGCCGCCATCAACGCCACGGGGTTGGCCGAGGTCACGGCGGTCTACTCGTCACGTCCCCAGGATCCGGCGGCACTGTCGGCCCGCCACGGCGGTTCGATTGCGTGCACCACCGATTTGAGCGCCTTGCTGGCGAATCCCGACATCGACGTGGTGTCGGTGTGCAGCTATCCCCACCTGCATGCGGACCATATCGTGGCTGCGGCCAAGGCGGGCAAGCACCTCATCATTGAAAAGCCCATCACGCTGTCGGTGGCGGATGCGCATCGCGTGGCCGCCGCGGTGAAGGCAGCCGGGGTGCGGACTTGTGTGTGTTTTGAGTGCCGCTACTCCAACCAGCTCGTTGCCACCAAGGCGGTGATCGACCGTGGCCTGCTCGGGTCGCTGCACTACGGCGAGGTCGACTACTACCACGGGATCGGACCCTGGTACGGACAGTACCGCTGGAACACGAAGCAGGAATCGGGTGGCAGCAGCCTGCTCTCGGCCGGGTGTCATGCGTTGGACGCGCTCGTGCTCTGCATGGGGTCCGAGGTGGAGAGCGTGACCAGCCACGCGACGGTGTCGTCCAATCCCGTGTTCGCCCAGTACCAGTACGCGACGACCAGTGTCAGCGTCCTGCGGTTTGCCAACGGGGCGCTGGGCAAGGTGGCGTCCTCGATCGACTGCATTCAGCCCTACTACTTTCGCACCCAGTTCGTCGGCAGCGAGGGCAGCCTGCTCGACCACAAGTTTCACTCGAGCCGGCTCGGCCTGGACAAGAAGCGGTGGAGCGAGCTCTCGATGAAGCTGGTGGATTCCGGCGATGTGTCGGATCATCCCTACGAAGCGCAGTTTCATGCCTTCTTTGTCTCGCTCGGCCGCGGTGAAGCCATGCCGCTCACCTCGCTCGACGAGGCGATGAAGTCGCACCTCGCCGTGCTGGCCTGCGACCTGTCCACCCGGGAAAACCGGACCGTGCGCCTCTCGGAAGTGTCATGAGCGTCCCCAGCGCGATCGCCGTCGCCGCTCATCCGGACGACATCGAGTTTTGCATGGGCGGCACCCTGCTGCGGCTGCGGGAGGCTGGCTATTCGATCCACTACCTCAACATCTCAACCGGCTCCTGCGGCAGCCTGACCTGGAATGCCCGTGAACTGCGCGCCATCCGGCGGCGCGAAGGCCGGAAGGCGGCAGGCGTCCTTGGGGCGACCTTCCACGAAAGCCGGACCGATGACCTGGAGATCCTCTACACCGTGCCGCTGCTGCGCTGGCTGACCGGAGTGATCCGGAAAGTGAGGCCGACCATCGTGCTCACGCATTCACCGCAAGACTACATGGAGGACCACGTCAATGCCTGCCGGCTGGCGGTGACGGCGGCATTCGCCCGGGGGGCGCCCAATTTCAAGTCGGGCACGCGCGTTCCTCCCTGGTCGGGCGACACCACGGTTTACCATGCGATGCCGCACGGCCTGCGCGACGGATTGCGGCGGCGCATCGTGGCCGGTGCCTATGTCGACACCACCCCGGTGCATGAAACCAAACTCGCCGCGCTGACCTGCCATCAGAGCCAGCAGGACTGGCTGAAGGCGACGCAGGGCATGAACTCCTACCTCCAGTCGATGGAGGACCTGTCGCGCGAGGTGGGCCGGCAATCGCGCCGATTCCGTCATGCCGAGGGCTGGCGTCGTCACTCGCACCTCGGATTCTGTACCGAGCAGGCGGACCCCCTGCGCGAGGCGCTCGGACCGGCCTGCCTCATCAACCGCGCCTATGAACGCAGCCTGAATCGGGGTGCGTGAATCTTGTTCCCTGACCGCGCCCGCACCCCAGGCCCCGCATTCCTGCCGCCCTTTCGCCCTTCACTCCTCACTCTTCGCATTTCCTCCCATGATCCCGCCCGCCATGAAATCCACGCTTACTCTGTTTTGCCTGTTGGCCACGGCCTCGCTGGCCCAGGCGGAGGACAATGTGCCTCCACCCGGTTTCACCGCCCTGTTCAACGGCAGGGACCTCTCCGGCTGGTACGGCTGGGGCACCCGGGATCCCAATGAACTCTGGGCGATGTCGCCCCAGGAGCAGGCCGACTACAAACGCAAGTCCGTCGTCGGCGGATTGCCCGAGGGCAAGGCCGGTCCCGAGCATGTCCAGGCGCATTGGAAGGTGGTGCAGGGCGAACTCGTCAATGACGGCAAGGGCCTGTACCTGACCACCGACAAGGACTATGGTGACTTTGAGTTGATCGTGGACTACAAGGCGCTCCCCGACGGTGACAGCGGCATCTACCTGCGCGGCATACCCCAGGTGCAGATTTGGGATGCGACGAAGGGTGATCCCCGCGGGCTGGGACAGGACAAAGGGTCGGGAGGACTCTGGAACAACAGCAAGGGCGCCCCGGGCAAGGATCCCTCGAAGAAGATGGACAAACCCTTTGGTGAATGGAATCGCTTCGTCATCAAGATGATTGGCGAGCGCGTGACCGTGGTCTTCAACGGCGAGCGCGTGGTCGACAACGCGGTGCTGGAGAATTTTTTCGCGAATCAGAAAGCGGGCTACCTCGCTTACGCCAAACCCGGCGCGGACGCGGGAGCGGCGAAGGCGGTCTCGAAGGTGCCAAATGGATACCTGCGCGATCCGGCCTTCCCGAAGGGACCGATCCAGCTTCAGACCCACGGCAGCGAGATTCGCTGGAAGAACGTGTTCATCCGCGAGATTGGCGCCGACGAGGCGAATCGGGAACTTCGGGGCGGAAAATCGGCCGAGGCGGGGTTTGTCGAGCTGATCAACGGCAAGGATCTGAGCAACTGGCAGGGCGCGGTGGACAGCTACGAGGTCAGGAATGGCGCAGTGGTTTGCCGGCCCGGCAAGGGCGGAGATCTCCTGTCCAAGGACGAATTTGAGAACGGCATCATCCGGGTGGAGTTCCGGCTGCCGAAGGGCGGCAACAACGGCATCGCGCTGCGCACGCCACTCGGCGGACACTCGGCCGCGGATGGACTGGAGATTCAGGTGCTCGACAGTGACGGCTACAACGCGGCGGCGGCCGCCGCCGGCAAGCCACTGCTCCTGCCTTACCAGTACCACGGCTCACTCTACCACTGCGTAGGCGCGAAACACGGCTACCTCCGCCCCGTGGGGGAATGGAACTTTCAGGAAATTGAAGTTCAGGGGCAGCGCATCAAGGTCACCCTCAACGGGACCAAGATCCTCGATGTCGACATCAACACCCTCGATCGCAGCGAGATCAAGAATCCGCCGAAGGGACTCGACCGCACCAAGGGCCTGATCGGCTTCGCCGGGCACAACGATCCGGTCGAATTCCGCAGCTTCAAAGTGAAGCGGATGTAGGGGGATGGAGTCCGAGTTGTGACGCGAACCCCGTCAGCTTAACAATCTAAGCTGCGGGGCTTGCGGATTGAGTGGAGCGCCGGGGTGGACTGGGGCATGGTTCTCCTTGCCCCCTCTCCGCATGAATGAAACGACCTCGGTCTCCCTGTCCCGCCGCCAATGGCTTGAACGCTACTCCGCACCCGCCCTCGCGGCCGTCTGGGCGGCGGACTTGCTTCCGCTGTCCGCCTCCGCCCAACCCGTCAGTCCAAAGCCCGTGGAGTCGCCCCAGGGGTCGGCGGGGGCGCGAGTGTACGATGTGCGGGCCTATGGTGCGACCGGTGATGGAGTGACCCTGGATACGAGCGCGGTCCAGGCTGCGATCGACGCCTGCAGCCTCGAGGGCGGGGGGACCGTCCTCGTGCCCGCAGGCGATTTTGTGATCGGCACGGTGGACTTAAAGAGCCATGTGACCCTGCACCTGACTGCCCGGGGTCGGTTGCTTGGCAGTTCGCGCAAGG
>JAEUGZ010000157.1 GCA_016794725.1 Opitutaceae bacterium
CTCCCTGCCACCCTCCACTCAATCCGAGGAGGGGAAAGGGCTCCGCCCCTTCCCCTTCACCCCATCCCATAAATCCTTTTATCTCACCAAACCATCACACCACCGATCCGCTTTTGCAGAACTTGACGGACACAACTCTTCCTCCGCTTCGCTCCCGCTTTCACCCCCCGGCCCGCTCCCCAATCCCGAAAGGCTTTCAGCCTTCCGCTACATCCGGACGGTCCGACGTAGAGGAACGCGGAACGCGTTTCTTCCTCCGCTTCGCTCCCGCTTTTACCCCCCGGGCCGCTCCCCGATCCCGAAAGGCTTTCAGCGTTCCGCTACTTCCGGTCGGTCCGACGTAGAGGAACGCGGAACGCGTTTCTTCCTCCGCTTCGCTCCCGCTTTCACCCCCCGGGGCCGCTCCCCGATCCCGAAAGGCTTTCAGCGTTCCGCTACTTCCGGGGGCGGGCCGGCCAGCACGAGCTGGATCGCCTCCTGGGCGGCCACGAAACCAAAGGCACCGGTCACCCAGACCCCGGCGCCAAAGCCGGCGCTGCAATCCATGCGCCCGCCCGCTCCGGGGACGGGCTCAAGCGAGCAGGTGCCGTCGGGACGCGGATACACCTGCTGTTCGCTCGACCACACGCAGCGCACCCCAAAGTGGGATTTTCCCGTGTCAGGCCCGGGCGCATAACCATGGTCGCGCCGCAGCCGCTTGCGCACGAGACGGAGCAGTTCATCGCCAAACGCATCCCCCAGGTCCCCGGCCCGGATCCGGGTGGCGTCGCGGCGGCCGCCCGCCCCGCCCACCGTGACGACCGGGTAGCCTCGTTCGCGCGCCCCGGCGATCAGCCGCGCCTTGTTCCCCAAGACGTCAATCGCATCGACCACGCAATCAAAGGCCGGTGACAACAGGCGCCCCGCCGATGCCTCGCTGAAAAACTCGCCCACGGCCTCGACCCGGCACTCGGGATTGATCCGCCGTATCCGGTCCTCCAACACAGCCACCTTCGGCCGGCCCACCGTGTCGACCAGCGCCGGCAGCTGCCGGTTGATATTGGTCACGCAAACGTCATCCAGGTCGATCAGCGTCAGGGCTCCCACGCCTGTGCGCGCAAGCGCCTCCACGGTCCAGGAGCCGACTCCGCCGAGACCGACCACGGCGATGTGCGCGCGTCGCAGCCGCTCGCCCGCCGCCACCCCCAGCAGGCGGCCGACTCCCCCGAATCGATCCAGGTAGGCAGCGTCCATGCTTCAACCCGGTCCGAGGACCGACTCCACCGCCGCCACGGCTCGCTTCAACCGAAGGTCGCCCTCACCCGCGATCTCGCGGTACAGAAGCCCCCGTGCCACCAGGGTCTCGCGCCAGAGCCGGAGGCACATCGCCCGTCCCGCCTCGTCGGGAAAACAACGTTGGGGATCAGGCTCGAAAGGAAGGTCGGTCAGGCAGAACAAATACAAGGCGTAGCCGCGGCAGCGGCGATCAGCCTCTTCGCGCACCCAGGACGGACACGCGCCGGGAAAAAGCAGGTCGGCCCAGATCACGTTGGTGAGGAGGTCGGTGTCGCAGAACAACACGCGCTGCGCCCGCTCCGCCGCCTCTTCCTCGGCCTCGAGCTGTCCGCGCGCAATCACTCCGAGGTCACCGGCCTCGATGCGGCCCGCATGCTCGTCCCAGAAGCCCCGCACGTACTCCGGCACCCAGGGCTCCCCGTAGTAGGAGGCCAGTTCCCCGGCCAGACGGGTTTTTCCGGTGGACTCCGGCCCGAACAGCACGACGCGTTTTACGGTTGGAGGTGTCATGTGGCTTGTCCCAAGGCGGTCCGCGACGGAGCGGGTCGCATGGAGTTTCCCAGGGATCCGGTGCAGCTCATCCGGCGGCCTCCGGTTCGGTGCGTCGCCAGACGCGCCAGCCAAGCACCGCCATGACCAGGAACACGGCATAGAGTGCGGCCGTGAGGTAAAGGTGCTGCGTCGCGTACATCCCCACGGCCACGGCATTCACCACCGTCCACACGAGCCAGTTTTCGATCTTCTTTCGCGCCTGCAGCGCTTGGGCAATCAGGCTGAACGCGGTGATGAAGGCGTCCCAGTAGGGCAGCACCGCGTCCGTGGTGCCCCGCAGGAACGCACCAAGCCCCAGCGTGATGCCCAATCCACCCAGCAACGCGGCACCACGCGCCACGCGATTGAGACGGGTGACCGGCAGTTCCGCCCGGGTCGTGCCGGTGCGGGTTCCCTGCCACCAGGACCACCAGCCATAAAGCAGGAGTCCAAAGAAGATGACCTGAAGCATCGCCCCGGCGTAGAAGCGGGACCGATAAAAGACCCAGGCGTAGATCAGCACCTGCACCAGCCCCACCGGCCAGGCCCACAGGTGCTGGCGGATCATCAGTGCCACCCCCACCACGCCGATCACCGAACCAGCGATTTCAAATGGATCCATGGTGGGCGCGCCACCGGCGCTCCTCCGGGTTTCGGCGTATCGGAAACATGGACATCACGAAATTCAACTCGAGTTCTGCTGGACAAACGCCTCAAGCGCTTCTCGCGTGATCAGGTGGCGGGCGGCGCACCGGGGGCAGCGCATCTCCAGGGTTTCGCCTCCGTCAAAGAGCTCCTCCGGCTCGGTCTTGAACACCGGAGCCAGCACCTCCAGCATGCGTGTCTGGTTGCAGCCGCAATGCCAGCGCACGATGCGTCGCTCCAGCAGCGCCACATCCTCGGTCTTCTCAAGGGTGCGCATCTCCTCGACCGTCACCGACGCCAGCCAGTTGACGTCGCAGTCAGGATGCTCGACCGCAAACACGAACTCCTCCTCCTCGATCTGGAAATACCGGCCGCGACGCTGCTCGCTCTGGGCGTAAAACGTCTCCACGGCCAGCAGCGGATCCTTGCCCTGAAACTCCACCGCGCTCCGGCGCTTCGGCTGGCGGCCGCGGATGACATCGCTGTAGAAAAGGGACGACGGCAGCGTCTTCACGTTGTCGGTGAAGATGCGCCCGGTCACCGCCCCGCTCTGATTGTCGCCCGTGACAAAGACGTTGAGGAGCGGCTCCTGGAAGTTGATTGTCCAGGCCATGTGTTCATTCCACGGACGCGACGCGGCGTGCAGGACAAATGCCGCCAGCGCCCGCTTGAACAGGGCATCGTGTTCCGCCGCCGGGCGGAGGGCGTGATCCGACAGGTGCAAGTAATAGTCGACGAAGAGCGGGCTGAAATCGGCGCGGGCGAGCAGCACGTTGCGACTGCGAACAAAGTGGGTGCGGACTTCGAGTCCAGGATCGGCGGGCTGGTCGGGCGACGGTTCAGGCATTGGGGGACAAGGAAGCCCGCTTGGTCCGAATTGTCGAATCCGAAGCCAATCCCGGCCCGCGGCCCAGCCCCGGATCAGGTCGACTCCATCGTGTCCTGCGGAATCGCCGGCACTGCGCGGGCGCCTTTCGGCAGCGCGGGCGGTACTGGCGTCACGGGTGCGACGGGCGGCGCAGAAAGGGTCTGAACGGGATTTTGATGGGCAACCGAAATGCTCGTGACCGCCAGCTTGATCTCCGGGTTGCGAGTCAACTCCTCGATCAATCGATGATCGATTCGATTTCGTGTCTCCGAAAAGGTCCGAAAAAATGCGACGTAGAACAAGGTGAAGGCGACGTCATTGCCGGAGATGGCCGAGGTGACCCGAGGTTCGTAGGTGGCATCATCCACGCCATACTGTCGGCGCATGCGCTGGGCCGCGGTCCGGGCCGCGGCAAAGTCCTCCTTCGTCTCCTCCACGAGCACTCGCTGAAACAACGCCGCGGCCGCCTCCGCGCAGGAGAAATCGACGGTGATGTCGATTTTTCCCCAAACGAACGGATGCCCGTGCGTGTAGTTGAAAATCTTGTTGGTGAAGATGAAATTATTCGGGACGAGAATGATGCGGCCCGTCGGCTCATCCACGCCCAGCCAGCCGTTCACTTCAACGAGCGTCGTGCGCAGGAGCTGGATGTCGATGACGTCACCCCGCGTGCCATCGATCTCGAGCCGGTCGCCAATGCCAAACTTGCTGCCCGTCATAATGACAAACCAGCCGAAAGCGGAGGTCACCGCCTCCTGAAGAGCAATGACAAGGGCCGCACTGACGATACCCATGGTCGCCGCGACCATCGACAGGTCGTCAAACATGAAGCTGGCCACGGCACCCACCGCCAGGACGATCGTGATGTAGCGGGTCAGGCGCCGGGCCAGGAACAGGCTCTCGTTCTTATAAACGAGCGGCAGGAGCAGCAGAGAAACCGTCATGAAGAGCGCGACCAGGCCCAGCAGGACCGCAGCCGGCCAGCGCATGCGCTCGAGGTACGCTGCCTTGAGGGTGGCGAACTGTTCCTCCAGCACCGCCAGATCGAGCCCGCTCAGTTCGCGGCGCACGGTGAGGGTGTCCTCCGAGGACTTGATGGCAGCGACCTGGGCCGCGGTGAAGACAAGCCGTTCCGCAATGGCCTTCTTCTGGTTGCGCTGGGCGGCCAGCAAGCTCTCCACCTTGGGATTGTTGGAGAAGAACCCGGTTTGCTTGTCGAGCAGCGCCAGTTCCTCGTCGAACTTCGCCAGCTTCTGCTGGCCGAGCGCGAGGGCGCTTTCGCCAATCTGCTTGCTTTGGGCGAGATTGGCAAAGCGGGGTGAGAGCTGGTCGCTCAGTTTCCGCGCGGCGTTGAGTTCGGTGTAGCTTTCGAAAAGCGCCTTGAGGGTGGGGCTGTCACCGGCATCCAATGCCTTGATACGTTCGCGCAGCCGCTCGGCCTGTCGGGCGAGTTCGATGTCGAACTCCGCGGCCTCGCGTTGAAATGCGAGGGAACGCAACTCCTCGTTTCGCGTATATATCTGCTCATTGATCTCGGCCACCTTGAGCGCATTGGCATCGGCCCGGTTCGCACCCCCGAGGGCGGTCAACTGCTCCTCCAGGGAGTCGCGCGCCTGATTCACGGTCTTGCGTCGCGCGATGAGGTCTTTGACACGCGCTTCGGCTTCCTCCGCAGTCACGTCCACGGTGCGGAGCTTTTCGCGCAGGGCCTCGATCGGGCTGCGGCGGAGATTGGCCGACAACGCCCGCTGCCGCGCCTCGATCGCGAGCCGCTCCTCGAGGATCTTCAGTTCGTCCCGAAATCGCTGCTGGCGCGCCTCCAACTTGGACTTTTCGGACACATTCTTCGCCGCCTGGACGACGCCGTCCATGGCGAGAATCTGATCCTTCAACTGGGAGATGCGCTCGTCATCACTCTGCTGCGCCTGCAGGTTCAGGCAAACCAGACTGAGGAGCAGAACACCACGAAACCAACGCAGGGGGGAAATCGATTGGATACGGCTCAAGCGGACTCAAGGTCGGTGAAGTCCCTGCGCAGGACAAGATTATTGAAGGGTCGAAACGCGCGGAATCCGGCCCAATCGCGTCTTTGCATCCGCCTCACCTCATCCCGGGATCGAGGATCGGTGTCTGTTGGAGGTGGGGTCGGCGACCCCGCGGAGATTGGCGTCGCGCCAGGGACTCCGTAGGCGGAGGCGGGAACAGTGGTCCCGTTGCGGCCTCACCGAGGCCACCTCCAACAGAAACGGATGTGGTAACCTGTTACGTTGACGCGCAGGCGCGGAGCGGGATCCCCTCCAGGAGTGCTCCCTCCCTCTCCGATCACTTCTTGCGCACGGTCAGGGCCTCGACGAGCTCAGTGAGGAAGGTGATGTCGCCCGGCAGGGTGCGCAGCGCGTCGCGGGCGGCGTCGGAGTGGGCACGGGCACGAAGTCGCGCCCCTTCGACGCCAAACACACTGACATAGGTGGTCTTGCCCGACTTGGCGTCCTTGCCAGCGGTCTTGCCGAGGGTCGCGCTCTCTGCCGTCGCATCGAGCACGTCGTCAACGATCTGAAACGCGAGACCGAGGTCGCGCCCCACCCCCACCACCAGGCTCCGATCATGATCGGAAGCGCCGCCGATCCGTGCGCCCAGCGAGAAGGACGCCTCCAGCAAGGCCGCGGTCTTGTTGAGATGAATGAACTCCAAGTCCGACGCCGGAACGTCGGTCCGGCCTTCGGCGGCCAGATCCTCCACCTGACCGCCAATCAGCCGCCGGCTGCCGGCGGCATCCGCCAGGTCCCGGGTGAGGGCCACCGCCAGGGCGGGATCCTCGGCATAGGCCGAAACCATCAATCCCAAGGCATGGGTGAGCAGCGCATCGCCCGCCAGGAGCGCGGTCGCCTCATCGAAAGCCTTGTGCACCGTCGGACGTCCGCGACGGAGGTCGTCGTCGTCCATGCAGGGCAAGTCGTCATGAATCAACGAGTACGTGTGCAAACACTCCAGTGCCACCGCCGCCGGAAGCGGATCCCGGCCACCGGAAGGATCAAACAGTTCGGCCACCGCCAGGACGATGACCGGGCGGATGCGTTTTCCGCCGGACTCCAGGCTATAGCGCATGGCCCGGTGCAGGAGAACGGGACGCGTGTCGGCTGGCGGCACCAAGCGTTCCAACCCCTGTTCGACCTGGCTGACCAACGCGCGTAATTTGGTTGTGAAGTCCATAGACAAGCAGCCAAGGTTGCGCCACTTTGCCCGCCGAAATGCCGACGCTCGAACTCGTTTGCAAACGCCTTTTCAGCGACTCGTCGTGGCTGGTCAAGTGCGCCATCGGTGCCGTCCTGCTCCTGGTACCCATCGCTCACTTCTTTGCGTTTGGTTATCTTTATGAGATGATTGCCCGTTCCCGACGGGGGGAACCCTGGGATTTTCCTCCGTGGGAAGACTGGCGCCGGTTGTTCGCCAACGGCGTGGCCGCGTTCATCCTCTTTCTGTTGCTCGGGGTCGTCCCGGTCCTGGCCGCCTGGGTCCTCACCTGGCCTCTGCGGCTAATGGCCTACGGGGTGATCGTCTACCTGCCCCTCTTCCCCGCCATCATGCTCGCAGGTCCCCTCACCGCCGCCGGCATCTACCAATACCAAAAGCGGGAAGACTACCGCGATGCCCTTCGCATTTATGTGTTAGGCATGATGTTGCGCTCAAGCCGGGCCCGTTTCTGGGTTCCCACCTTCGCGTTGGTCGGCTTCCTGGTGGTGGGGTACCCGCTGATGACGTTCACCATCTTCATCGGTTTGGCGGCGAGTTGGTCCTACTACGCAGCCTACTTCCGCATGGTGGAAGAGTCTCGCAAGCAACGCCCTCGCCCGGTTTAGTGCCCGCCATCTCCCCATGGACACGTCCCACCATCGCGCCCTCCACGGCCCGGGTTTGATCGAAATCGTTCTGGGCGCCACGCTCAGCCTCGCACTCGGCGTCGTACTCGCCGCCGTCTGGCTGGTCCTGAAACCCGTCGAAACGGTCAAGGAACCGTCGGAGGAATCCAACGCCTCCGTCGTTTATTTTATTCCGGGAGAAACCAGCGCGGCGAGCGGGCGCACGTGGATGCGCAAACGGCAGGTCCTAGTCGAAGCGCAAACGGGCGATCTCGCCGTGTTCGAGCAGGAGCTCAACGCCTGGGCTGCCGCCGCGATCAAACCTCCCGCTCCGGACTCCCTCGACACGGTGGTGCCCGGGCAGATCAACTTTCGGATCCGCGACAGCCTGCTGCAAATCGCTGCGCCTGCCACCCTCAATCTGCTCGGCCTGAGCCACCCGGTCGTCATTCAGGCCCGGGGCACGTTTGCTCCCAGCAACGGGAATGGTCCGATCTACCGCCCCAAGGAGTTGTTCGTCGGTTCCCTCGCAGTCCATCGCGTCCCAGGCCTGTCAGAGTGGATGGTGAGCTACTTGACCCGCGTGCAGAGTTTCCCGGAAGACGTCATGACCGGCTGGAAAAAACTCGCTTCCGCCTCCGTCGATGGCGAGGTCGTGACGCTGAAGCTGCCGTAGGCGGCGGTCCCTGCCGTTCGAAAACGGCATTCCGACCAGCAGTCTCAAGTCTCAAATCTCAAATTTGAAATCTGAGATTTCAGAGGTCCGCCCCCGTACGCGCTTCCCTACACGCTGCCGAGCAGTCGAGCCAGGTCGACGTGATCGAGGATCATCTGTTTGATCACGGGGAATTTATCGGTGTCCTCCGGCGAAGTCTTCACGGTCATGCCGTGAATTTTCGACGTAATGGTGTAGCACTCATCCTGCGCGGTGATGACCGGGATATCGGTCCGTGCCAGCAGGCCCGCCAGCTGCACGTGCGGCACGATGTCGTTTGTGAGCACGAGTCCGGCGATCGAACCGTTGCCCGACTGGCGGTGCGTCGACAACGCCGCGAGGATGATGTCATCACGGTCGCCCGGCGTGATGATCAGCGTGCCCGGGGTGAGGTAGTCGACGACTCCCTTGGCGGTTCCCGCCCCCACCACCACCCGTTGGATGCGGCGCATGGATTTCGACGGCGGCGGGTTCAGCCAACGCCCGCCAATCTCATCGGCAATCTGGGAAAGATTCGGAGACGACAGCAGGTTCTGCTTGGGTAGGACTCCGAGCAACGGCACCCCAAAGCGCGCCAGCCCGCGCCCCGCAAAGTCGACAATCTGTTCGATCTTCTCGGGCTCCACCTTGTTCAGAATCACCCCCACCACTTCAACGCCCTCCTTGTCGAACAATGCCTTGTTCAACGCGATTTCGTCGATGGGCCGCCCAATCCCTCCCGGAGAAACCAGCAGCACCTTCGCGTTGAGCAGGCTCGCAACCCGGGCATTGGAGAGATCGAACACGCTGCCCACTCCCGCGTGGCCCGTGCCTTCAATCAATGTGAAGTCCTTTTCCCACGACACCCGGTCAAACGCCCGGCAGATGCGGTCGGTCAGCTCCGCCAGCATGGGCGCCGGATCTTTCAGAAAGCGCCGCGTGAAAGTGCCATCCACGGCGACCGGGCTCATGCTCTCGATCGGCACGTGGACATTGTAGATCGTATCCAGCAACACCGAGTCCTCGTCGATCTTCTGCCCGCGCACCTCGACAAACCGTTGGCCAATGGGTTTGATGAACCCCACCCGCGGATAGATGCCCTGCATGGCGGCGTACAGTCCCAAACAGGTGGTGGTCTTGCCGTCGTTCATCCGCGTGGCCGCGACAAAGAGCCGCTTCGTCACCCGGTTGGTCGGTGCGACCTGCAGCGGCAAGGCCGGCGCAGTGAACGGATTGAGGGTGTCGCTCAGGAACGGAAAAACCGGATCAGCCATGATGGAAAAGCGAAACCCGAGTTCCGTCCGCCATCCATGGCACGTCAATACCGTCTAGAACCACCGATGGACACCGATGAACACGGATTCGGAGGGGCTGGCCCCGGGCGCCGCGGAGACTGCGCACAGGCGTCAACTTGAGGATCAGGCGCGGGAACTCGCGGCGTTCTCGTTGGAGGTGGCCTCGGCGAGGCCGCGACGGGCCCCCTGGGCCCCGCCTCCGTGCTCCGATTTCTTCACGCCACGCCAATCCGCGCGGGGTCGCCAACCCCACCCCGAACCGATACCGACCCTGGTTCGCACTAAAGTGGACGTGCATGGGAGACTGCGAGACCGCGGTTTCCGTGAAGCGGCAATCCCCGCCCCCTCGCTTTTGTTCCGTTCACTGATCCGTGTCGATCCGCGTCCATCCGTGGTTGAGTGTCAGGCCTGAGTCTCAGGCATCGCCGTAGAGCAGGCGGCGGTCGATGGCCTGGCAGCCCACGATCGCGGCCGCGCCGAACACATCATGCGCCGAGGCGCCGCGGCTGATCTCCGCCGCCGGGCGGCTCAGGCCGGTGATGATCTGCCCGAATGCATTCCCGCCGGCCAGGCCGTGCACCAGTTTGAAGGCAATGTTGCCGGAGTTGAGGTCCGGAAAGATCAGAACATTGGCGCGACCGGTGACTTCACTGGTGACCTGTTTGGTGGCCGCCACCGCCGCGTCGAGGGCCGCGTCCGCCTGCAACTCACCATCGATCTCCATCGGAAACGCCGCCCGCTGCGCCTTGATGCGGGCAAGCTCCGTCGCCTGACGGACTTTCACGACCGACGGATGCCGCGAATTGCTGCGGGAGGCCCAGCTCAGCATCGCCACTCGCGGGGTTTCGTTGGTCAAGTGACGGGCAATCATCGCCGTCGAAACGGCAATGTCCGCCAACTGCTCGGCAGTGGGATCGGGAATCACACCGCAGTCCGCCAAAAAGAGCGAACCCGCACTTCCCACCTGCTTTTCCTCAAAATCGAGGATCATGAGCGACGAAGCGGTCTGCACGTGCTGCAGCCGGGGGATGATTTGAAACAAGGGACGCAATGCACTCGAGGCACTGACAGTGGCTCCTGACACCAACCCGTCCGCCTGGCTCGTCGCCAGCATCAGCGTCGCATAGGTGTTGTTGTCGCACACCGCCGTCCGAGCCTGATCCAGGGTCATGCCTTTGGACCGCCGGATGGACTCCAGCTGAACCGCAAACGCCTCCACATCCTCGCTGCGCGCCGGCTCAATCAGCCGCATCCCTTGCAATTTGATGTCCAAACGGCTCGCACTCTCCTTGATCGCCGTTCGATCACCCAGGAGAATCGGCGCGCCAAGGCGTCGGGTAACCCATTGACGGGCAGCCTGAAGCACTCGCGGATCGTTCCCCTCAGGGAAAACCACCCGCTTGGGATGGCGCTGAAGCCGTTCGATGAGTTTCAAGACTAGCGGCATGGCTTGACAGAATCCGAGGCTACGACCGAGGACCATGAGCGTCAACGTCCGAGCCCAACTCCCCGACGTGCAGCCAGAAGCATGCCCTGTGAGAGGAAAAGCAAGCAGCCGCTCCCCAGCCCCGATCCAAGAGACGCCCGGTGCGTTCCTCGACGCGTCGGGTGTAGCGGAAGCCAGAATGGCTTTCGTGTTCGGCTGGCGAGCGGAACGACTTCAGAAACGCATGCCGCGTTCCGCTACGGATCGGATGGAGCGGAACGCTGAACGCCTTTCGCGTTCGAGGAGCTCCGTTCACCTCCTTCTTCTTTCCACCCCAACCTCTCCAGATTCGCCTGCGACCGCGGGGCTAAGGTCTTGCTATGCCGCGGCCTGCTCCCGAAATACGAGGGCTCGTGTCGAAAAGCCTGAAACACATCAGCATCGTGTCCGCCGCCACGATGGTGTCGCGCGTCCTCGGGCTGGGGCGTGACTCGCTCACTGCCGCAGTCTTCGGCACGAGCGCCCTGGGCAGCGCCTTCTACACTGCCTTCACCCTCCCCAATCTGTTCCGCCGCCTGCTTGGCGAGGGAGCTCTGACCGCCGCTTTCGTACCGACCCTGAACGAAGAGCTGTCGCGACGACGGGAAGCGGGCGCATTCGCTCTGCTCAGCCAGGTGGCCAGCTGGCTGCTCCTCGCCACGACGGTGGTGGTCGGGTTGTCCATGATCGCGCTCGCCGCGCTGCCCGCCCTGCTTTCCCGAGTCGGCCCGCTGCCCGCGGAGCCTGAAACGGTGCAACGGTGGCTGCAGGCCGCCCACCTTTCAGTCTGGCTCTTCCCCTACCTCATCGTGGTCTGTCTGGCGGCCGCGTTCAGCGCTGCCTTGCAGACCTTGCAGCGATTCCTCGAGCCCGCTCTCTCCCCCATTTGGCTCAATTGTGCGATGATCGGGCTGCTGGGCGGCGCCGTGTACCTGCAGCCGGAAGCCGCCGACACGGTGCACATGCAATGGCTCTGCTACGGTGTCCTGCTCGGGGGCGTGCTGCAGATGGTGGTGCCGGCCGTCACCCTGATGCGTCTGGGCTGGCGTCCCCGCTTCGATCTGCAGCTCAGTGACCAGGTCCGCGCCATCGCCCGGCTGATGGCCCCCACGGTGTTCGGTTCGGCCATCTACCTGGTGAACATGGCAGTTTCGCGCCTGGTTGGACTCTCCCTCGACGACGCCTCGGCCGCGTTGCTCAACCTGGCCACTCGCCTGATGGAACTGCCCATCGGGGTGTTTGCCGTCGCCGTGACCACCGTGGTGTTCCCTCTCATTTCGCGCCACGCCGCCCAAGGAGACTGGGACGGAATGGCCGACGCCTACCGCCGGGGCATGCGCCTGATTCTGCTCATCAACATTCCGGCCGCAATCGGCCTCACCTTGCTGGCCTCCCCGGTCATCCGCGTGCTTTTCCAGCGAGGCGCCTTTTCCGCCTCCGACACCGCCGCCATGGCGCCGGTTCTGGCACTCTATGCCTTGGGACTGCCCTTTGTCTCCTTTGTCAGTCTGGCCTTGCGCGCATTCTACGCCGAAAAGGACACCACGACCCCGGTGCGAGCCGCTCTGATCAGTTTCGTGGTCAACCTCGGCCTCAGCCTCGCTTGTATGGACCGATTGGGCACCCTCGGCCTGGCCCTGGCCGGAAATGTCGCCATCGTCGTCCAGGCGGCTTACCTGCAGTCAAAACTCTCCCGACACCGCAAGGCTCTGGCTTTCTCCCATCTCCTTGGCGACGTGGTGAAGATCACCCTGGCGTCGGTGATCATGGGTTCCGTGGTCCTAGGCTGGACCTTCGGCTGGCACCGGTATGCCAGAGACACCGCGATTCACGATGCCATTGAAGTCGGGGTGGGGATTGCCTTCGCCGTCCCCCTCTACGCCACGCTCCTCTGGGCCCTGCGCATGCAGGGTCGGGACGAAGTGCTCGCCTGGATCCGCGTCCGGTTTCGCGGGAAAAAGGCATGAGACCAGCTTTGCCGAACCCAATCACTTCAACCACGGATGGACACGAATAAACACGGATCCGACAGGAAGAAGGCGTCGGCGGGTTTGTTCGCCACGTCTGCACCCAGCCCGTTCATGGCATTCGAAGCGAATCGACCCATTCGCAAGACACCGATCTCCCAGTCGCGGGACAGATTCAGGAGATCAACCGTCCATTACCGGCGAAGTGAATGCCAACTTTAACATAACCCGTTTGTATCCGTGTTGATCCGTGTCCATCCGTGGTTTCGCAATGGCATGGCCATCCAAGGAAACCGCGTGCGCATGCTCGTCGCTCATCTTCCTTCTCCCCCATGAAGTTCAAACTCGATTGGTTTCTTAGCGGCATGGCCATTGCCGTGGGTCTCGCCTGGCTCTGGCCGGAGCCGGGAGCGCGCGGCGGCAGTCTCCATCCGGAACTGATCACCAAAGGCGGCGTCGCCCTCATTTTCTTCCTGCACGGAGCTGCCCTCTCCTTTGCGGCCCTTAAGGCCGGCACGCTGCGGTGGCCACTCCACCTGGTGGTGCAGGCGACCACGTTTATCCTCTTTCCGCTCATCGGCCTGCTGACCGTTTGGCTCTTGCGCAACCAGGTGTCCCCGGAGCTGCGCTTGGGCATTTTCTACCTCTGCGCGCTGCCTTCCACCGTCTCGTCATCGGTGGCTCTCACTGCCGCGGCCAAGGGCAATGTCCCGGCTGCCGTCTTCAACGCCACCCTCTCCAGCCTGATCGGTGTTTTTCTCACCCCGCTCTGGATTGGCCTGCTCCTCAAGTCCGGCGGGCAGCCCATGCCCCTCGGCAAGGTGATCCTGGATCTGGTGCTCTGGCTGCTGCTCCCGCTCGCTCTGGGACAGCTCTGTCGGCCCCTGATCGGCGCGTTTGTCACGCGACACAAGAAGCGTATCGCCGTGGTGGATCGTCTCACCATCCTCATGCTGGTCTACACCTCATTCTGCGACTCGTTCCAGCAGGGCATCTGGTCGGGCCAGAGCTGGGGCATGCTGGTGCTGACCGTGGCGGGCGCGGGACTGTTGTTCTTCGTCGTCATGATGCTGGTGGGGGCGGCCAGCGACGCTCTCGGCTTCAACCGCGAGGACCGGATCACCGCCGTGTTTTGCGGCTCAAAGAAGACCCTCGCCTCGGGAGTGCCCATGGCTCAGCTCATTTTCGGTTCCCATCCCGGCATCGGCCTGATCCTGCTGCCGATCATGATCTATCACCCCCTCCAGCTCATCCTCTGCGGCTGGCTCGCGGGAAAGTGGAGCCGCACCGCGCCGGTGGAGTAGGCCGACGATTCAACCTAAAAACCGTTCATAAACCACGGATGGACACGGATCAACACGGATACAAACGAGTTGAGGCTAATTGAGCACTCACCTTGCAGGTCGAGGACGGCCTGTATACCGAATCCGCGTTTATCTGTGTCCATCCGTGGTTTATGAACGGATCGATTCGTTTCAGCTGCGGTGAATAGAGTCAATTGAAGCACCATTCTCGCGACCGAGCCGGCGCGATGTAGGGCTGCCTCAAATCTCGTACACAAAATCGATCGCACCGACTTGCGAAACTAGCCAATCAGTCAACTATGTACCCCATACACCAACCTCGCCGGCACATTTTCACTGGTTCAATGCCATTAGGCAGTTGGTAAACAATCGATCATAATCGTTAAATCCATCCTCGCAGCACCCACCCTTTCCATGAATACGACCACTGCGTCCGCCCTGATCACCACCACCGCCGCCACGTTCGCTGTCGATGTCCTGGCTGCCTCCCAATCCCAGCCGGTGCTGGTCGATTTCTGGGCCGCCTGGTGCGGCCCTTGCAAGATGATTGCGCCCGCGCTTGCCGAAATTGCCCAGGAGCAGGCGGGCGTCGTGCGCATCGCCAAAGTCGATGTCGACTCCGAGCCCGACCTGGCCGCCCAGTATCAGGTCAGAGCCCTGCCCACCCTTCTGATCTTCTACCGGGGCAAGGTGGTGGACACCCTGGTCGGTGCGCAACCGAAGGCGGTGCTGGTGTCACGCCTCGCCGCCGTCGCCGGGGCTTCGCGCTGATCCTCGTCCGCACCTGCCGCTCTCGTTCCACCCTCCTCGCTCCCATCATGCCCTCCCTGTTCGATCCTGTCACACTCGGCGAACTGTCCCTGCCCAACCGCATCATCATGGCGCCGCTCACGCGGTGTCGGGCCGCGCCCGGGCGTGTGCCCCACGCGGTCAATGCGATCTACTACTCCCAGCGGGCGGGCGCGGGGCTGATCATCTCCGAGGCCACCGCGGTGGATCCCATGGGTGTGGGCTATCCGGATACTCCCGGCATCTGGTCCGATGCCCAGGTGGAGGGCTGGCAGCAGGTGACGTCAGCGGTGCACCAGGCCGGGGGACACATTGTGCTGCAACTCTGGCACGTGGGCCGGATCTCGGATCCGTCGTTGCTGGGGGGTGAACTCCCGGTGGCGCCGAGCGCCATTGCCGCAATGGGACATGTGAGCCTGCTGCGACCCCAGCGTCCGTATGTGACTCCCCGCGCGTTGCGGCTCGACGAACTGCCGGGCATTGTCGAGGCGTTCCGACGGGGTGCGCTCAACGCGAAGCGCGCGGGTTTCGACGGGGTGGAGCTCCACGGTGCCAATGGCTACCTGCTCGACCAATTCCTGCAATCCGGCACGAACCAGCGCACCGACCGCTACGGCGGCTCCGTGGTCAATCGCGCCCGATTCGCGCTGGAAGTGACGGATGCGGTCTTGTCGGTCTGGCCCGCAGGTCGCGTGGGATACCACCTGGCTCCGCGTGGACAAAGCCATGGCATCTCCGACGCCAATCCGGCCGAAACCTTTGGCTATCTCGCCTCGGAGTTGGGACGTCGGCGTCTGGCCTTTCTCTGTGCCCGCGAGCCCCTGGGTGCTGGTCGGATCAGCCCGGACCTGCGGCGAGCCTTTGGCGGTGCCTTCATTGCCAACGATGGCTTTACCGCCGAAACCGCTCAAGCGGAGCTGGACTCGGGACAAGCCGACGCCGTCGCCTTCGGGCGGATGTACATCTCCAATCCGGACTTGGCCGTCCGTCTCCGTCAAAAAGCGACCCTGGCCGAGCCCGACCGCACCACGCTCTATCCGTCCGAGGGCTCCGCTCCAGAACGGGGTTACACGGACTATCCCGCACTTCGTGCCTAGTCGGTGGGCTTTACGCTTGGCGTGAAGAGCTCCAGATCTGCTCGCGCTCGGCTGGGCTGAGGGGTTTCCATTGTCCCGGCCCGAGTCCGAGCGCTTCGAGGCGCAAGTCACCCACCGCCACCCGCACCAGGCGGAGCGTGGGATGACCGACGGCCGCAGTCATGCGGCGAACCTGACGGTTCTTGCCTTCGATCAGGGTGAGCGAAATCCAGGCATCGGGCACCGTCTGGCGGACGCGGATGGGCGGATTCCGCGGCGCCCACTCGGGGGCCGGTTCAAGTCGCTTCGCCTCACAAGGGCGCGTACGAAACTCTCCCAGGTCGACTCCGCCCCGCGACAAACGGTCCAAGGTCGGGCCGTCCGGGATCCGTTCAACCTGGGCCCAATACTCCCGGCGATGACCGTGTGAGGGATCGAGCAGCCGGGAGTTCAGGCCAGGCTCATCACTCAGCAACAACAGCCCTTCCGAATCCGCATCCAAGCGCCCCAAGGGATAAACGGCCTTGGGCAAACCAAATCCGTCCAGCGTACGCCAGCGGGAACCTGGCTCCGGCGTGAACTGCGACAGCACGCCATAGGGTTTGTGAAACGCGACCAGCACCCCGCTCTCGTTAGCAGCCCTTACCCATTTGAACCAACCCGAAATCCCTCGATTCGTCCCGCCCCGGCGCACACGCGTGCACCGAAGGATCAGACCCGTGAACTTCCTGCGCCCCGGATAAACGCAGTCACGCAATTGCGCACCGCCGAAATTCCGGTTTCACTCTTCACTCTTCGCCCTTTACTCTTCGGCGCACTCCGCGCCGCTCCACCCATGCGCGCCCTCCAACTGATCGCGGTCAATCAACTGGTCCTCTCGGAAATCGAAACGCCCTCCCCGGGGAAGGGCGAAGTTCGAATCCGCCTGAAGGCGGCGGCTCTCAATCATCGGGATCACTGGATCAAGGTGGGCCAATACGCCGGTTTGTTTTTTCCATCCACGCCGGGATCCGACGGAGCCGGCGTCGTGGATGCCACCGGCGAAGGCGTCGACACGGCCTGGATGGGTCGCGAGGTCATCGTCAATCCTAGTTTGGGCTGGGGCGACTCGGAGCACGCCCAGGGTCCCGATTTCAACATTCTCGGGCTGCCGCGCCAGGGAACCCTCGCGGAGTCGGTGGTGGTTCCGGCCGCACAGGTTTCTCCCAAACCGAGCCACTTGTCCTGGGAGCAGGCGGCCGCCTTGCCGCTGGCAGGACTCACCGCTTACCGGGGACTTTTTTCCCGGGCCCGATTGGAGTCCGGTGATCGCGTCCTGGTGACGGGCATCGGCGGCGGCGTCGCTCTCTTCGCCCTGCAATTCGCCGTCGCCGCCGGGGCGGAGGTTTGGGTGACCTCTAGTTCCGCCGAAAAGATCGCCCAGGCGGTCGCACTCGGAGCGCGTGGCGGGTTCGACTACCGGCAGCCCGATTGGGCCAAGTCTGCCGTCGCCGCCGCCGGCGCATTTTCAGTGATCATCGACGGCGCGAGCGGCTCCGGTCTCGACAGCCTCCTGGACGTCTCCGTCCCCGGCGGCCGGATTGTTTCATATGGAGCCACCCGCGGCAACCCGACCTCGCTCGCCGCGCGCAAGGTCTTCTGGCGTCAACTTTCACTGCTGGGCACGACCATGGGCAGTCCGCGCGACTGGGCAGCCATGCTCGCCTTCGTGCAGCGGCATGGGGTGGTCCCGGTGGTCTGCCAAACCCTGCCGATCGAACGCGCCGGCGACGCCTTCGGCCACCTTGAGCGCAACGACCAGTTCGGCAAAGTGGTCCTGACCTTCTAAACGGTCCCGGCCGACCCCACGGTCCGACGGCCTCCATGCGAGCGCGCCCGCACCGTCGGGCTCGCGTTTCGGCGGACGAACCTTCCATGCTCGGCGCCGTCTCCCATGTCGGATCCGCTTCCCGCACCCGTTCGCACCGCCCTCAAACGTCCTCCGGACGAAATCTCCCTGTATCGCATCGCCACCCTGGCGACCCAGGTCGACGACGCCTCGACGGCGCTGCACCGGGTGCTGGATGTGCTGATTGAGCACTTCTCCGCCAGTTCGGGCTCCATCGCCCTGCTCAATCCGGACTCGGGGCGACTTGAAATCGAGACGCAGCGCGGGCTGCCCGACGACTACCGCGAGGTCGTGCTCCGGCTCGGCCAGGGCATCACGGGTTGGGTCGCCTTTCACGGACGCCCGCAGTTCGTACCCGACGTGACCAAGGATCCGCGCTACGTGCGGGTCCGCCCGACCGTGCAAACCGAGCTGGCCGTGCCGATGGAGGACAATGGACAGGTGCTGGGGGTGATCAACCTGGACAGCGATGTGCCGGGTTCGTTTTCCGAAGCGGACCTGACCCTGCTGATCACCTTCACCGCCCAGGCCACGGCCGTGATGCAGCGCCTCTGGCAGATGCAGCAGCTCCGTGGCAAGGCGCGTCAGCTGGAGTCGCTCATCGGCATCGGTCAGTCGCTCGTCTCCAAGGTCGAGGAACGCGAACTCTTCGAGACCATCACCCGCGACGCCCGCCAGATCATGCAGGCGCGCGCCTGCGGTCTCTACCTGTTTGACGCGCCCCGTGACATCCTTCGTCTCGTGGCCCTGACGAATCCGGAGGCCCGGGGGCAGCCCCGCCCCGGACGGGATGATGAACTTCCGCTCGAAACCAGCGCCATCGCCTCCGCCCTGCACACGCGCAAACAGCTCGAATTCGCCAACATCCAGGCCCCGGAATACCTCGATGTGAACGACCTGCCGCTGGACGAACGCCTGCGCTCGATGCTCGCGACCCCCCTGGTCTTCGAGGGCGAGGTCCTCGGCGCGCTCGCTGTATTCACCGGTCAGATTCATCGTTTCAACAACGACGAGAAGCGCCTCTGCGCCGCCCTCGCCTCGCTGGCCGCCGTGGCCCTGCAGAACGCCCGGCTCTACGCCCGCGTCTTCCAGAGCGAGGAGTCGCTGCGCAAGA
>JAEUGZ010000159.1 GCA_016794725.1 Opitutaceae bacterium
CGGTCCCGCCTCCGCTATCCGATTTCTTTACGCGACGCCCATCCCCGCGGGGTCGGCGACCCCACCTCCAATGGAGGCCGAGTACTCGCCCACTTGCCTTAACCTCCTCTTTTCCAGCCTATAAGCCAAGCCTTCGGCACTCCGAGAATTCGCCGCGCAAAACTTGTAACCTTCGATCACTTGCGCGTGTACTAGGCTCGACCTCCCTTCATGCGACCCATCATCGAGACCCAGGGCCTGAGCAAACGCTTCGGCTCCCATCAGGCTTTGGACCGGGTCGACCTGAGCATTCCCGCCGGCACCATCGGTCTTCTCGGGCCGAACGGCGCCGGCAAATCCACCCTGATCCGGTGTCTGCTGCAGCTGCAGGACAAGGATGCGGGCAAAGCCAGCCTGCTTGGCCAGGACATCGATCAACATGGTCGCGAAGTCCGCATGCGCATCGGCTACGCGCCGGAACAGGACTGCCACATTCCCGGTATGGCAGGCTGCGAATACGTCACCTACTGCGCCCAACTTTCCGGACTGCCCTTCGCGGTCGCCCGGCAACGCGCCCACGAGATGCTGGACTTCGTCGGCATGGGACAGGAGCGCTACCGCAAGGTGGAAACCTACTCCACCGGCATGAAGCAGCGGATCAAGATCGCCCAGGCCATCGTGCACGATCCGCAACTGGTCTTTCTCGACGAGCCCACCAACGGACTCGATCCCAAGGGTCAGGCGCACATCCTCGATTTGATCGAGCGCATCTGGAAGGAATCGGGCATCAGCGTCGTGCTGTCGTCGCACTTGCTGCACGACGTCGACCGCATCTGCGACCAGATCGTCATCGTCGCCCAGGGCAAGGTCCTTGTCCACGACCGGCTCGAGGAACTGAAGCGACGCCGCAAGCCGGTCGCCGAGGTCTCCGTGCACGATCGCGGCCCCGAACTCGCCGCCGCCTTTTCCCAGCACGGCTGGCCCAGCGAAGTGCTCAGTAACGGCCACATCCGCGTCGCCCATGGTCACGACACGCTCAACCCCATGATCGCATTTCTCCGCGACCACCGCGTCGCTCCGCTGGAGATCAAGGCCAGTCCGAACGCCCTGCAGGAGCTCTTCCTCCAGGCCCTGCAAAATCAGGGGGCCGCCGCATGAGCTCACTCAATCACGGATACCAGCATTGGACGGGTGTATCGACGGGCATCTGGCAGCGGCGATGGACGATCACGAGCTACGGGCTCCGCCTGTGCTGGCAGTCGCGTTTTCTGAAAGTCCTCTTCGCCGTGGCCTGGGTGGGAGCGCTCTTCCTGATGGCGTTCTACTTCCTGATCGGACAATTGCTCACCCCCGACAGTTCACTTGTCACCACCATCACCGAAAATCTCGGCAAGCGTGCGCAATCGGTAATCAACGGGCTCTCCGCCTGGATCCTGCTTTATCCCGAGGTGTCGGTCGACGGGCTTTACCGGGTCGTCTTCTCCTGGGCGACGCAGCTCTACTCCGCCCTCGCCTTCTTCGCGGTCGCGCTCTTCGTGCCAAAACTCATTGCCCACGACCTCGCGAGCAACGCCATCCTGATCTACAACTCGAAGGCCCTGACGCGCTTCGACTACATCCTGGGCAAGTTCGGCATCGCCTTCACGCTGCTCGGCCTGCTTTGCCTCGCACCGCTCATCGCTGTCTGGTTCGTCGGCAACCTGCTCTCACCGGACTGGGGCTTCTTCTACCACGGCTTTCCCGCCCTGCTCCGGGCGGTCTCGGTCGGACTGCTCGGCGTCACGACCTACAGCCTGCTCGCCATGGCCGTCTCCTCCCTGGCCAAACGCACGAGCTCCGCCACCGCTTTTTGGATACTGGCCTGGATCATCTCGGGCATGATCGCCAACACCACCGGGCGGTTCGTCTCCTGGGGACGCTACCTCAGTCCCGCCACCTGCCTCGACCACATCTCAAGGTACCTCTACGACCTCGGCGGCGTGCTGGAAAAGGCCAAGGCCATGCTGCCGTTCTTCCAGAGCACGCTCGACCAGCTCCCGCGCCGCAACCCACTCAACTCGGTGCCGGTGTCCGACGGGCTCTGGGTGCCGTTGATCTTCCTGCTCGCCTTCTGGGCCCTCTGCTTCTTCGCCATCAGCAAACGGGTGCAAACCGAATGAGCGCCATCATCCAAGCCTCCGAGTTGAGCTGCTTCTACGGGGTCATCCTCGGGCTGAACAATGTCTCGTTCACCATCGGCGAAGGGATCACCGGGATCGTCGGACCGAACGGTGCGGGCAAAAGCACCTTGATCAAGGTCATCACCGGCCAGGTCCGCCCCTCCTCCGGCGAGCTCACGGTCTTCGGCGAGACCCCGTGGAACAATCCCTCGGTGTTGTCCCGCATCGGCTACTGCCCGGAACACGAGCACGTCCACGCCGACCTGCGTCCGCTCGACTGGCTGGAATCGCTCGCCCTGCTTTCGGGTCTGCCGGCGGGCGACGCCCGGACGCGGAGCGAACAGGTGCTTCAGGAGGTGGGCCTGGCCACGCAGCACTGGAAGAAGCGGATCGGAACCTACTCCAAAGGCATGCGGCAGCGGGTAAAACTCGCCCAGGCGCTGCTGCACCGTCCCCGGCTGCTTATCCTCGACGAGCCGATGAACGGGCTCGATCCGATGGGCCGCCACGAGATCAGCGACATCCTGCGGTCACTCCAACGCGCCGGCACCCACATCCTCATCTCCAGCCACATCCTCGACGAACTGCAGTCGCTCTGCGGCGCCTTCCTCATGCTCAACTGGGGCCGCGCCCTGGCGTCCGGCTCCCAATCCGCCATCCGCTCGGAGATCCAGCACTGGCCGGAACAGGTCGTGGTCCGCACCAGCCGCCCCGAGGTCGTCGCCGCCACGCTGGGCCAGGCGGGACTCTTGCGCGGCTACCTGCTGGAAACCGATCGCGTGCTCCTTTGGCTGAAGGACCCGGCGGCGTTCTACGCCTCCTGGACCACCACGCTCGCCGGCTGCGACGCCGACATTCTCGACGTGCAAAGCAAGAGCACGTCCCTGACCAGCGTGTTCGAGAAAATCACGGAATGAACCCACGAACGGACAGTGATCTTGATCGCTCCGGACGGCCCGGGCGGACGGCGACCTCGGATGTGAACCACGAATGGACACGAATTGACACGAATCGGAGTCGGACCGATCCCAGTCGGACCGGCCGGCAGGCCTCGTCATCAGATCAAATGCCTTCGTCTGGTTCCCATTCGTGTACATTCGTGTCCATTCGTGGTCCCCAACTCCGACACTCCGTATCCGCCTTCTCGTTTCACGTCTTCACCTTCGTGGTTCACTCCTCCCTGTCCGCATGAACCCCGCACCTCCCGTTTCGTCCGTCGACGGCTTGTCCGGGTTCGTTCCGTCCGCCGCCGCCACGCCTTTGAGCGCGGTGATTCGCGCGCTGGTGCTGCTGCGGCTGCGCGCCCTGCTGCGGCCGAAACTGTTTCTGCGGTTTGCCGGCATAGCGGTGGGTCTCGGCGTCGTCACCTGGTTCGCCGTCCCCCCGGCCAATGAACGCCAGTTTGCCCAGTGGTCGGTCGAGGTGTTCCTGCTTCGCATCCTGCCGCTGCTCTGCCTGGTGACCGGTGGCAGCGCCCTGCGCGACGAAATCCGGGCTTTCACCATCGAGTACCTCTGGACGCGCCCCGCCCGCAAGGCGCACCTCGTGATCGGCGCCTACGCGGGCGCGCTCGCCCTGACCCTGACCCAGGCGGTGGTCTATGTGGTGGTGATTCACGCCACCAGCGCTCTCCACGGTTTCGCCGGGGCCTGGTCCTACCTCCCCGCCTCGCTCATCGCCACCGTGGGCGGTGTGCTCGCCTTCACCGCGATCGCCCTCGCCCTGGGGGTGCTGACCGGCAAGTACCTCGTAATCGGTGTCCTCTACGGCGCCCTGGTCGAAATCGGACTCAGCCGGCTGCCCACCCGGCTCAACAACGTCTCCGTCACCCACCACCTCCAGACCCTGATCGAGTCGGGTGGCGCCAGCAGCGAGCCCTTTCGTTTCCTCGGCCTCCTCTCCGGCGCCTCCGGCTGCCTCGCCATCGCCGCCACCGGCCTTACCGCCGCCGCCGTCCTCTTCACCCTGAAGACCTACCGCATCGGCGACGAAAAAGAAACCTGACCCCGACCTGTCCCGACTCAGGCAGCGGAAGGTGGGAAGCGCAAAGACGCGACGACGCGAGGTTCGCGCCGGAAGACGACACCCGGAGCGGCGGAGGCACCTCTGCGGCATCAGCCACGCCACTTCCATCCACCTACCCTCCTTCGAACTCCAGGCGCCGGTTCCCCGCATCTGAACCTCAATTCCGCAGCAGATTCAGCCACAAAGAACGCAAGGAGCACAGGGAAAATCACGTGAATGACTCATTCGAGTGATGGGGCACTCACGTCGTGGGTCAGGCATGGGCGCTCTGGCTTTTCAGGGATTTCACTCCGCGTACTCTGAGTTCTTTGTGGTCAAACTGCTGGATCTAGGCTGAAGGCAACGTCGCAAAGGATGAGCCACCCCAACGCTGGAGGGCGCCGCTCCAGGTTAGACTTTCATTCGAGTCAGCTCTCATGACATTTTCCGTGGATTCCATCGTCCACCTCCACGTTCGCTCGCATCCGCCGAACTTCGCGTCCTCGCGTCTTTGCGCTTAACCTCCGCCTCCGAGGTTGGACTTGCGCCAACCCGCGGTCCACTGGCAGCCTGCCGCCAGCGACCCCCACAGCGCTTCCAACTGGATGACACCTTCCTCAGGCAAGCCTGCGTCGCCTTCTCCGGCGGCGCCCGATCAGAAATTTGGCCGGACGTTCTGGATCTTGAACACGGTCGAGATGTGGGAGCGACTCGCCTACTACAACCTGCGCGTGATGGCCCCGATCTACATCATGCAGGCGGACAATCCGGGCGGATTGCACCTGACCGCCATGAACAAGGGCACGATCTACGCCTGGTGGGCCGCCTTCCAATCGCTCCTGCCCATCGTCACCGGCGGCTTCGCCGACCGCTTCGGCTACAAGCGCACGCTGGGGTTCTCCGTCTCCCTCATGACGGTCGGCTACCTGATGCTCGCCTTCATGCGCGATCTCAGCTTCATGAGCAACTACTGGTCGCTGTTCATCGCGATCATGACGCTTGCGACGGGTACCGCCTTCTTCAAGCCGAGCATCCAAGGCTCGCTCGCCCTCTCCATGCCGGCCGGCAAAACCTCGGTGGGCTGGGGCATCTTCTACTGGATCGTCAATGTCGGCGCGTTCGTCGGTCACTACCTGCCCTCAATCCTGCTCACGCTCAGCGCCGTGCTTCCGGGTCCGCTCAACGCCACCGCCAATTCCAAGGAGGCCTGGCGCAACCTGTTCCTCGCCTCCGCCTTCTTCTCCACCTTCAACCTGCTGCTCCTCTTCACTTTCAAGGACGTTCCGTCCGGGGCATCCAAAACGGAATCCATCGGCCAGGTGCTGTGGCGCACCCTCACCAACATCCTCGACCGGCGGCTGCTGGCCTGGATGGCGATCATGTCTTGCTTCTGGCTGATGATGTACCAGCTCTGGGACCTGCAACCCAACTTCATCGCCGACTGGGTGGACAGCCGCCCCATGGCCCGGATGCTGGGCTGGGCACCGGAGGTGATCCAGCGGGCGCTGATTGAACAAACCCCCCGGGGCCCGATGGTGCCGCAGCAGGTGCTGCTCAGCGCGAACGCGTTTTTCATCATCCTCGGGGTCGTCGGCGTGGCGTGGCTGACCCGCCGGATGCGCACCCTCGAGTCCATGCTCATCGGCATGATCCTGGCCGTCGCCGGCGTGCTCGTCGCCGGCTGGACCCAGAGCGCCTGGATCCTGGTGCTCGGCATCCTCTGCTTCTCCCTCGGCGAAATGACGACCGGGCCGAAAAAGAGCGAGTACCTCGCCCTCATCGCACCGCCCGGGAAAAAGGGACTCTACCTCGGCTACGTCAACATCCCCGTCGGCGTCGGCGTGTATTTCGGCTCGGCCATCGCCGGGTATGTCTACGGTCAATACGGAGAAAAGGCCGTACTCGCCCTGCGCTACATCGCCGAACACACCCCGTTCGGTCAGGCCCGGGGTTGGAATGGCGACGTCGCCACGTTGGAGGCCACCCTGGGACTGCAGCGGAGCGGAGCAATGGCGCGGCTGCAGGAAATGACGGGACAGGACGCCGTCGCGGTCACCCAGGTGCTCTGGGAAACCTACCACCCGCATCATATTTGGATTCCGTTCGCCCTCATCGGCGCCGTCGCCTCGGTCGGCCTGTGGATCTTCGGCCGCATGGCCAAACGATGGTCCGACATGAACGCCTGAGGCAGCAGCCCACCTGCAACACTTCGGCGTCATCCCCTCCGCATTTTCGCGGGCCGCACTCGACCTGGGAGCCCGTTTCCCTCATAGTCCCGGTTGCGCAGTCGCCATGGGGACCCGTAGCTCAGCTGGATAGAGCACTTGGCTTCGAACCAAGGGGTCGGGGGTTCGAGTCCCTCCGGGTCTACCAGGCGAGGTTCCTGCTTCGCGAAGAAGCACGAAATCCGATCCTGGTGTCTGCGCACCTTTTCGCTCTCCCCTCTTCGCCTTTCCCACTTCCAGCCCGCCATGGCTCGCACCCCTTTGCTCGTCGCCACGCTCGTGCTCTTCTTGCCGCTGCCCTCGACTTCGTTCTCCGCTCCGCCTCCCGCCAGCGCCCCTTCC
>JAEUGZ010000168.1 GCA_016794725.1 Opitutaceae bacterium
CCACCAGCCAGCTCCTCGACAAGTATCAGGCCTACCTGAACCTTCACGCCGCCATGTGGACCAATTCCGATACGCGCCCCCTCAAGGCCAAAATTGCGTATGACACCTTCATGGCAGACCTGACTCCCGAAGCCCAAACCCAATTCAATGCCACCAAGCTGGCCCGCTTGCTCAGGTCCATGCAAGAACCGTCACCGACACCTCCGCGTTGATGAAAAGCCCAATCGCGCCTCCGATAGGAATGGGCGTCCGACGACGTAAACGCAACTGACACCACGGCCCGCCGCCTCGAGCTCACCCAACATCGCATCGTCAGTTCTTGGGCGGCTGGTGGGCGAGGTAGCGGTCGTAGTCCTCCACGAGGTTTTCCAAAACCCGGACTCGCCAGGACCCGTCGGGCTGGCGCTCGAGGCGCTTCGTGATGGCCTTGAGCTTACCCTCCCGATTCGGATGACTGGCCATCACGACCACCTCACTCTGACCATCGGAACGCTTCTCGCGGAAAAGGAGGTACCCCCGCTGATCGGAACTACCGCACATCAGAAACGCGAGGTAGGACTCCGGGGTCGAAAATCGGGCGGCCTCGGTTGGCGGAAGCCAACGCATCATTCCCTCCAGCCTCGCCCTGGCGGGGGGGTCGAGTTGGATCGCATCTTGAAGCTCCTCAACGGCACCCGCTCTCATCGCCCAATAGTAAGTGTGAAGCGTGTTCGATGGACTACTACGTCCGACATTGGCCATCTGCTCCGGCCAAATCAACATTCTCGCTTCTCCAACTTGCTGATCTGCAACAAATGCGTCGGGCAACGTGGGGCGCACCAGGGTCATATGAGATCTCACCGACCCCACCTTTTCGGCTGCTGATTCGGGAGGTAAAGCAGAGGGAGAGGTTGCAGCGGAAACACCGGGGGATGAACGCACAGGATGATCAACCCGTCCCGATGATTCAGACGGCGGCCAGATATACCACACGATGACCACGACCAGAAGCACGGCCAGAAGCCCCAAACTCAATCTTGGAAGCTCCTTGCGCCGTTGTTGTGTGAGCGCAGCCATGCGAATTCGATCGTCATTTCGGAGGTACCATGAGCCCGCCCAATCGCAAGCAAATTGAGTCGGCGCAATCACGGTCACCGCATCGAAACGAACCCCGGGGGCGGAGGCGCCTTGTTCGCTCGTTTTTTCGTAAAGCGGTTGCCCCACGCCCTCCTCCTCACCGGGCGAATAGCGACGGCAGGTAAGTCGACAGGGGCGCCCAGTAGGTGATCACCAGTACGCCGATGAACATGACCACGAGCAGGGGAAACACGGCCCGCGCCACTTCGAGGAGCGGTTTGTTGAGTCGCGACGAGGCGAGCAGGAGATTGAGTCCCACCGGCGGGGCGAGGAAACCGAGCTCCATGTTGGCGAGGAAAATGACCCCGAGATGGACCGGGTCGATGCCAAGCTGCTGCCCGATCGGCACCACCAGCGGTGCCACGACAATGATCGCCGCATAGATCTCCACAAACGCACCGACAAAAATCAGCACCGCATTCAGGCCGAGCAGGAACACCCAGCGGGAGGTGCCATGGGCCAGGCTCCACTCGGCCAGCTGGTCGGGGATCTGCGCATACACGAGGTAATTGGTCAGCCCCAAGGCCACGCCGAGGATCAGGAGGATGCCGCCGACGAGCAGGCCGGCCTCGGCCATGACTCGGGGACCATCCTTCAGCAGGTTGAGGTCGCGATGAACCACGGTCTGGACAAAGAGCGCGTAGGCCGCCGTCACCGCCGCCACCTCCACGGATGACGCCCAGCCGGCAAAGAGCGGGACGAGCGACACCACTGGCAATGCGAGGTCCCACTTCGCCACCCAGACCGCGCGGGCCGCTGTTCCGAAATCAAAGGAAGGAAGGAGGGCCCCACCCTTGCGTCCTGCCCACACTCCCCACGCCGCGGTCAGGGCAATCAAGAGCATCCCAGGAAGAAACGCCCCGAGAAACATGTCCCGGATGTCGACCTTCGCCACCATCGCATAGAAGATCACCGGCAGGCAGGGCGGCAGCAGCACCCCCAGCGATCCGGCCCCGGTCATCATGCCCAGGGCATCGCGCTCGGAAAACTGCGCCGCCCGCAGCACGGGCATGAGCAGGCCCGCGAGCGCGAGGATGGTGACCCCAGAGGCTCCGGTGAACGCGGTGAAGAACGCACACACCAGCGCCGCCGCAATCGCCGGGCCGCCGCGCACCCACCCGGTCAGGGCCTCGAAAACCGCGACCAGCCGGCGGGGTCCGCCGCCTTCCGCCAGAAAGTAGCCCGCCAGGGTGAACAGGGGAATGGCTGGCAGCGTGGGGTTGACCACGAGGCGGTAGTGCTCGACCGGCATCGAGGCGATCGGCAGGTCCTGGCTCCAAAAAAAGACCAATCCGAGTCCCCCGATGAGCACAAACACCGGCGCCCCGAGGATGGCCGAGATCACGAGCACTCCCACCAGCGGCCAGATCCAGGCCGCGGGATCGGAGGCACCCCAGGCACACAGGGCGAGGATCAACCCGGCGGACGCCATGATCGTCATGCGGCCGCGCCAGCTCGCCGCGCCATGGTAGGCGAGTCGCAGCGCAATCGCGCCAAATCCCAAGGGGAGCACGAGCTCCACGATCCAGAGTGGCACGTCGAAGAGGAACGTCCGAGCCGCCTCACGCTCCACCGATACAAACTGAGCGGCGGCGATCGCCAGCGCCGTCGCCACGACCACCGCCGCGGTCTGGCTCACCCCGCGCACGCGCCCGACCCACGGCCCGCGCAAGAGGGACGGCAGGGTGGAGAATGAAATCAACCGGTTGTCCCGGGTCGCCAGGAGGCTCCCCGCCATGCTGATGACCAGGGTGAGGTGCTGCACCAACGTGGACGACCCCGGAACCCCGGATTGGGACCCCGCCCGCAGCGCCATTTCCAGGAGCGGCAGGACAATCAGGGCCGCCAACGCTGCAGCCAGAAACCCTTCCTCCCACCGCCGCCAAACCGTCGCCGGCGGCGCGTCACCCATAGTCTCTGGGACTCTCACAGTCATAGTACCTTCGCCGAACCGAAACCGGAGGGGTGAAACCACGAATGGACACGAATGAACACGAATGCAGGGAGAGGCCGAAAGGGTGCGATGCCCGGCCGAAATTCACTTCCAACAAAACCAACCCCATGCACCGCCCCATGCCTGTTCTCATTCGTGTCAATTCGTGTCCATTCGTGGTTCAATGGATTCGTCCCTGCTTAGCGCGCCGGCTCAGGTTGGGTGGCGCGGAAGTCGCGCAGGTGGCCTTCGACCGCGTCGAAAATCTCATCGGGCACGATCGCGCCACGGACCTTTGGATACACCTGATCCTTCAGTCCCTGCCAGTCCGCGGTCGCCGTGGCGGGAAAGGGGGTGACCTTGAGGCCGTGCTTCTGCATCGCCCGGATCGCCTCCTCGTCCTCGAGCCGGCCGCGTGCCCGCAGTTTGCGGCCGGTTTCCTCGGCCGCTGCCGCGAGGCGGCTCCGCAATTCCTCCGGGATCTTTTCCCAGACATCGGCCCGGACCACCGCCGCGCCGACGATCGGACACCACTTGAGGTCGAGCATGTACGGTGCCGGACCGTGGACCTGTCCCGCCAGCGCGACCATGGGTGGCAGCGGGGCGGCATTGATCAGTTTGGTCTGCAATCCAACCAGGAGATCGGTGGTCTCCAGCGCCACGGGACGAAATCCGACGGACTTCATCATCGCGATCTGCACCTCGTCCCCAGCCCAGGCAAAAAGCTTGGTCGCCCGGTAATCATCCGGGGTCACTGCCGGAGCCGCGGAGAAAAACCGGACCCAACCCGCGTCGGCCCAACACAACGCGTAAAACCCGTGGGCCCGGAGTTTCTTTTCCAGGACGGGACGCAGTTTTTCGCGGACATAGTCGACCTCCGCCCAGGTTTGAAAGGTCAGCGGCATGAGTTGGAGCCCCGCCACCTCCGGGCTGATCTCAGAAAGTCCGACCACGCTGAACACGCCCGCGTTGATCTGCCCGATCCCGATCTTCTTGACCATGTCGGTCTCGCCCCCGAGGCGTCCGTCCGGGTGCAGGATGAGCCGGACCTTGCCCTCGCTCTCTTTTCGCCAGCGCTGCCCAAGTTCCTGCAGAAGGCGGTACTGTTCGGTTCCGCTGGGAAGGATCGTTCCCATGACGATCTCACCGGGTTTGGCGGCCCTGGCTACGAACCCCGCGGGTCCGAGTACCAGCACGAGCCAGCAGACCAGCGCACATCGACCGGGGTGAAGGAGGGGAGCGAACATCATCATTTCGAAACGGAAGCGGGGTCGGGAGTCAGGAATAGGTCGTCGATTTGATCGAGCAACCAACGGGCACGGCGTTGCAGGATCAGGTTCACGAGGCGTGTATCGGAGTGAGCGTCAGCATCCACGGCCAAGGCCTGGCGAAGCAACACCTCAAAACGGGCGCGATCCTGTTTTTGCAGACACACGGACTCGGCAAAAGTTACATAGGGAGCCGCCAAATTCGGCCCCAGCGCCACGGCGCGATTAAAGTGATGGGTAGCCCGGTCCTCCGGACTTCCAGAGGCACCTTGCCGGGCCATCTCGTAGCTGATCAACAAGGTGTGAATCGCACCCTGCCCGTAACTTTCGTCCAGCTCCAGGGCCCGATCCAACAGGAACTCAACCTGGGGGAGCTGGGCAATGAGATCCGGACGGTCTTTTTTGACCGCGATGGCCGCCGCCCAGGACGCCGCGGTCCAGTAAAGGAGTGGAACGTCCTCCACCCCGCAGTCCCGCACGGCGTCGGCGGGACGGGCTCGCAGGGTAGCGGTAAAATCCGGATGGGTGACCTCCAGCCCGCGGAGGCCATAGTCGCGGGCCCGGAGAAAGAGCCGCCGGGCCCGATCTCGCGCGCGGTCCGCGGCTTCAACGTCCGTCGTTTCGAGCTCATCCGCATCCTGCTGCACAAAGGCATAGCCATACTGGGTAAAGCCCGAGGCCGCTGCCAGCAGCAGCCCCCGGTGTTGCGGCGACTCCGCCAGTACACTTTCCATCAGCTTGAGGCTGAACGGCGCCGCCGCGCGGATCAGTTCCGGGTCATCATCCGAGGCATACACCGAGCTGCCCGAGGCCAACGCATCCCCCAATTGATTGACCGCGGTACGCTTCACCGTACCGCAGCCGGCACCCAGGAAGAGTGCGGTGAGGAGGATCCCGAACAAACCCGGCCGATCGTGAAACGGAAAGGTCACCCCCCTACCCTGCTCAGACAGGAGCTCCGAGGCCAGAGGAAATCTCAAGGTTCACCCGACCGTCACAGCCCTCCGCTACGTCCGACCCAATTCACAAACAGGAGAGTGAACCACGAACGGACACGAATAGACACGAATGAAAACAGGCTCCGAGAGTTGCGAGAGATGGGTTCATCTCTGGGTGAAGTAATTCAGGTGCTCAATTCCTCCCATCTCCCTCTGGATTCGTGTCCATTCGTGTCAATTCGTGGTCGCTCGTCTGAAGGGTCTAAGGCCAATCCGCGTTCTCCTTCCGATCCCCCGCGGATCCGTGTCCATCCGCGTCCATCCGTGGTCACCTCGCTCCGCCGGATCTTCCTAGAACTCGAAATTCACCCGAACCACCGGGTTCCAATCCGGCGCTGCGCTCGAGACGCCCCGGTACACGGCCACATCCCAGCGCGTGCCTTTCGAAACCGACAGCGTGGCCCCCGCCCCCATCGTACCTCGCCAGCCACCGTCACCGGTCGATTTACCGAGATCGACCTCCCCATAAAGCCCCAGAAAACGGGTCAACGACCAACCCAGAGCCGCCGAAGCATACCAGAACGTGTCATAGCCCGTGTCGTCCTGATTTCGCAACACATCCAGTTTCGCCATCGTGCGCAGCGAGAAGCCACCCACCAGCTCGCTTTCCCAGGGAACGATCACCCCGCCTTCCACCGAATCGTTGCCGACCCCTCCGGAATTGGTCGGCACCTTGAAATAGGGGATCACCGCCACCGAGGTATTGCTCTCCTCGTCCTCATAGAACCGCCACTTGGTGCGGAAATAGCCGTCGCCGATGCCCGTGTTGCGGTCGGTAAAGGACCGCGATTCGATCTTCTGGGTGATGAAGAAATTGAAACCCACCTGAATATCCCAATTGGATGTAAGGCCCTTTGACACGAGGGTCGAACCTGCTCCCAGGGCGGTGTACTTGCTCGGTCCCTCCCGATCCAAGGTCAATGAGAGCGCGTCCACCTCAATCAGCAGCCCCTTCGGATCCACGGTCCGCGTCGTTTCGGTGATTTGACCAAAGGCAGCAAGCGCCAGCGTACCGAAGAGGCAGGCCATCGCCGCAATTCTGAAGCGTGAGCGGGTCATTCGCCGCAGCATGGGCGGCAATTCCAGCCAGTGACAAAGCCAAATGCGCGCGCACCCCTGCCGGCGCGTCCCGATGTCGGGCCGACCTCCGCGGCAGCTCATGCGCATCAACGAACGCTCAACTTAACGGCGACCTCCGTTGGAGGTGGGGTCGCCGACCCCGCGGAGATTGGCGTCGCATGAACAAATCGGGCGACGGAGGCGGGACCGGTCGGCCCCGTCGCGGCCTCACCGAGGCCACCTCCAACGGAGAGGCGGCAATGGTCCGCATTCGCACGATGCATTGACACGCAGGCGCAACCGCGGGACGCGGCCCCGGCGCTCAGCCTCACTTCAGAGTGGTCACTTTTCCACCGGTTGCTTGCCGGCGGGCAGGTGCTCCGCGAGCAGGCGCTGAAGGGTGTCCCCGCGCGCATACCGAGAAAGCACCCGTCCCTCGGGATCGACCAGGATGCAGGTGGGATAGCTGTTCACATGGAGCACGTCCAGGGCGACGCGCTCAATGCTCTCCTGGGTGGCCTGAATCCAGCGGTGCCCGGCCTTGGCGATAAAGGACCGGGCCTTGTCGGTCACCGCGGCATAGTCGGCGGCGCTGAGGTTTCCCGCCGTCTTCTCCATGTTCATCCCAATCACCTCTAGACCACGGGGCGCATAAGTCGCGTAAAGGGGATCGAGGTGTTTCATTTCCTCAATACACGGACCGCACCACGTCCCCCAGAAATCGAGGAGGACGAACTTGCCGCGATAGTCGGCGAGTTTGCGAGCTGTGCCGCTGAAATCGACAAAGGCAAAGTCCGGCATCACCTGCCCGGGCTGGGCGTCAAATCGGGTGTAATCCGAATCCGGTCGCTGCTCCACCACGATGTCGCCCGTCTTCAGGTCCACGGACTTCACGGCGAGGATGCGCGAGCCCACCCGGAACACGGGCGCCTTGCCCCGACCGGAATCCATTTCGCCCAGTTCGTTTTCAACCCGACCGTTGAAATTGGCATCCACCGAGGTCCGAATGCGCGCGGGATCGATCTCGGTCACGGCCGGCAGGGGATAGAACGCCAGCGCCAGCGAGCGGCCCTCCACCTCGACCGCACCCTGATAGACCAGGTTGAAGTTGTACACCACCGCGGTCACCGTGGTCGGAGCGACCGGCTCCGCAGGGGTCACCTCTGCGGCCGCACCGCGCGCGACCTTGGCTGTCGAGTACTCAAACCGGAGCGGGAAAGCGCGGTAGATTCCATTCTCCCAGGGAAGATCGAATGCGACGGCCTTGGTGGCGACATCGAAAGGAAACCGCTCTGCGGCCTCGAATCGACCCGACCGATCCCGGTCAAACCACAGCACCTTGTCACCCGTGGCCGAGGCCACGATGACCCAGCGATATTCGTTACCCTTGATCGAGGCGGGGCGGCTGCCCGTCCACGCGCGATCCTCGTTTCCCACGGCTACGGGAAGCAGGGCGACGAGGTCGGCGGGCGCGGAAATCACCGCGGTCTGCACCCGGGTTCCGGGCTCAACCTGGGCGGCAAGCTTGCCATGAAATTCGGTGGCCGCAGCCACTTGCCCGGCAGAGGCAAGCCAAGCCAGCGCCGTGCCAGAACACAGAGTGCGGAAGAGCGAAACAAGGGGAGCCATGGAGTAATTGAATCAGCGTTGGGATGAAGTCCGGGGAGTTCAGCAAACGATCCGACTCAGCCGGAACCATGCAGTTGAACCACGATTCCCGCAGTCGCGGGACGAATCACCACGAACGAAGACAAGGACCGAGAGTTGCGAGGGATTGGATCGCTATTGGGTGAGGTAAGTTCAGGTACTAGACTCCTCGTATCTCGCTCCGGATTCGTGCCATTCGTGTCCATTCGCGGTTTCTCGTCTGCAGGGTCACGACTCAGAGACCGAGGAGCTTTCGCACGTTGGCCTCCAGATTGGATCCGTGATTGTCGAGGTGCACCAAACGTCCGGAGCGATCGAGCAGGAACCCCGTGGGCAACTCGGCGATGGAAAACGTGCGTCCCCACGCATTGTCCCACCCCTTGCCATCGAAGTAGTGCGGCCAGCTCATGCCTTCGCGCCGGACAAAGGCGCTCACCTGCTCGGCGGTCCGCTCCTGGACGCGGGGTTTCGCCGGATCCCGGGGAAGCGAATCGAACGAAATGCCCACCACTTCGAATCCGCGGTCGCGATAAGCTGCATACACGCGTTTGATCTCCGGCATCTCCTCCATGCACGGCACGCACCACGTGGCCCAGAAGTCGATCAGCACCACTTTTCCACGCAGTGCGGCCAGATTGAACGGGGTCCCATCGAGCGCGGTGAAGCTCATCTCGAGCGGCTCCCGGCGCAGCGCCAGCTTCTTGAGCACGCCGGTCGCCATGGTGGCCACGACTGCGTTCTCGCCGGTAGCACTGGCCAGTGACGTGAGGCGTGTTTCCGCCTGTTCCCACCGCTGGTGCGAAATCAGGTGCTCAATCACATGCTGCTCGGCGAACTTCCTTCGCTCGGATCCGGGCACCCGATTGCGCATGCGGTCGGCCGCTTTCAGTGCCGCCGCTTCGTCAACCGTGGCACCCGGCTCGGCCCAGCGGCCACCCAGGCAGGCATAGACCGCCAGCTCCAACACGCTCGCCACCACCCCTTCCGGGGCCTCTGGCGCCGCCACCAACTCGTCGCGCAGGGTGTCGCGACGCGACCACCAGGCGGATCGTCGCGTTTCGGCACCCGCGCCGACAAAGTCACGACGCGCACGGAGCAGGGTCGCGATCACCGACCAGCGTCGCGCATCCCCAGGAAAATCGACCAGGAGTTTCTCTCCAAGGGCCACGGTCAGCTCGGCCGAGGCCGCGCTCAAATCGTCCCGCCCGGCCGGACCCAGCCGGTCGTACCAGGCCCGGTCATTGAGCACGGTCACGGCGGCCGCGGACACCGCACGAAACTCGGCGAATGCCTCGTCCGCGGTGCGAGCTGCGCGCCGGGAAGCGTCGCCCTCCAGACGCACGGACACGACGACGGGAATCCGCTGCTCGCACGGAGGAAGGCAGCTCTCCGGGGTGCAGGCCTGGTAGTTGACCAGCAACTCCACTCGGTACTCGCCGGGCGCCGTGCCCGGTTTCACTCGGAGAGGAACCTCGAGCCAACTCCGACTTTCGAGTGTGCTCAACTCGAGGTCGAAATTGGGATCAAACGCCCGCCGGCCCGGGGAGGTGCTCACTCCTCCCGCGAGGGTGATCACCGGGTTTTCCACCACGCTGACGGAGGTCGCGGCCGGACCTTGCCCGCGGGGTCCGACGACCAGCTCCGGACCGTAGATATGGTACGGCTCCTCGATCGCCAGGTGCAGTCGCAGCCGCAAGGTCCCCCCGGGCTCGGCTTCATACTTGGACGATCCCGGCTGAATCACCACCGGTTGATCCGCGGCCGCAAACAGCGACACCCCAAAACTCCACACCCACAGGGCCAGTGCCCATCGGGGCAGAAGAGAGACCACGAATGGACACGAACTCACACGAATTTTCGGCGAGGGCTGGGTGACGCGACAGCCTGAATTGAGCTCAGCATACGGTGTCCCTGCCTCCGGCATCACCCCTGGGTGGGTTTCATTCGTGTCCATTCGTGTTCATTCGTGGTTCAAATCACCACCGTGGGTTCACTGCGCCCCGGCGTCGAGCGCGGCCTCGATTTGCAGCTCCAGTTCACGCTGCGCCGCCATGGTCGAGACCGGCGGTGGTTCGTACACCACGCGACCATCCGGTCCCACGAGGAAATTGGCCGGAAAACCGCGGACTTTGTAGGCCTTCACGATCTCCTCGGTTCCCTTGAGCGGTTTGAAGTCGAGGCGCCAACCCTTGAGGAGCGGCAACACGAGGTGGTCCTCCGGCGCGTGGCCATTGATGGCGAGAATCTCGAACCCGCGGCTGCGGTACTTCTCCAGGACCGATTGCAGGAAGGGAAACTCTCCCCGGCAGGGCCCGCAGAGCGGATACCAGAAATTCACCAGCACGGCCCGGCCCCGGTAGTCTTCGAGTTTCACCGGGCGACCCGTGGTGTAGTCCACGAGATCAAAGGACTCCGCCGGACGGACGGAGGCTGCCCGTTTCGCGCGAAGGTCGGACGCCACCACCGCGGGCTCCTTGCCGGCCTTCCGGCCGAGAACGAGCAAGGCCGTCTGCCCTTCATCGGTCGGCTTGGACGCCTGGATCGCGAGCAGGTCGTCGTAGGCCTTGGCCGGGTTCTCCACCGCCGTCGCGCGCACCTTGGCAAGATCGAGCCAGCGACGGTCCACCCCGTAGCGAGGCAGGCTGATCCGACCCAGCGCGGCGAGCGCCTCGGCGGGTTTTCCCGCCGTGAGCAGGGCCTCGGTGTCGATCAGAGCCTGGGCATAGGCCACGAGCACCGGCCACTCCTTATTCTCCGGACTCAGCTGCACCATCTGGCGGGCAAGCTCCAGCGCCCGCATCCGGTCCGACTTCACGTAGAGATTGAACAAGCCGGTGAGACTCCGCACCGAGGCCTTAGGAAACCGTTCCTTCAGCAGCTCGTAGATGCGCAGTGCCTGCGCCTCCTCCCGTGATCGGGTGGCGAGGTAGCCCAGGATGCTCGAGGCATCGTCGGGAAAACGCTCGGCCATCTTCAGCCCCAGGGCGATGGCTTCCTCGGTGTCCGACTCCTTGAGTGAACCCACCAGGTGACGCCAGAGCGTGACATTGTCCGGCTCCACCTCGACCGATTTGCGATGGAATGCGAGGCTGCCAGGCAGATCGCCGCGAATCTCGGCACAGAGGGCCAGCGCGTCGTAGGCCTGCCCGAAGTTCGGATCGAGCTTCACCGCCTGCTGAAAGAAGCGCTCCGCCTGGTCCGGATCCTTGTACTGATGGATCGTGCCGAGGGCGCAGGCATACACCGCCCGGTCCGGGTGTTCCGCCGCCCACGTCCGATAGAGGGCCTCCACCTCGGCGGAGGCCGCCTCCGCCGCCGCCTTGCGCTCCGCCTCCGGAACCGTCCGGGTCGCCGCCACCGAACGGTACAGGATGTAGTACTGGTGCGCGTCGTAGAAGTCCGGATACTTGTCGATCAGGGCCCGCAGGCCCCGCACCGACGCCTCGATGTCTGAGGAGAAGAGCCCCCGCGCCTCCTCGAAGGCAGCTCGGGCGGCGGCGCGATCGTAGGGTGCGCCGGACGGCGTCTGCGCGGAGAGGCAGACGACGCCGACGAGAAGGAGGCCAATCCAGGCGCGGAGCATCATGACGCGGGGGACAGATGCGCTCAGAACGCCTTGCGGAGGGTTAGGTTGTAACGGGCCATGCGCGGATCCGTCACCCCGAACCCGGCGTTGCCCTGGCGATGCGGCGGTTCGCGATCGAGCACGTTGTTCACGTTGAGCGACAGCTTGGTGCCGGAAAGCAGGCGCTGGCTCCACGGACGGCTCCGGTCGAAGACCGAAGTGGATCTCCCGCCGTCCTTCCAACCGAAGTCGTAGGCGAGCTGGGCGTTCCACTCGACCGCGCTGGCGAACGTCAGAACCGTCTGAGCCGCGGTGGTTCAGATCTTGTCTTGGTAAAAGCCGCTGACGCCTGCGCCGTACGGACCTTTGTTCCAATACGTCTGCCAGGTCAAACGGGTCGGGCGCGTGTGGTGAGAAGACACCGCAGTAGCGCCTGCGATGCGGATCGACTGGACCGTCTTGTAGTCAGTCATGCCCGCGCGTACATTGAAGCTCCCCAACGAGGTGTCACGACGGTATTGCACGGCATAGTCAATCACCTTGAGCTCGTCCTTCGCCAGATTGACCGAACGGGTATCGATCGCGGTAATGCGGCCTGTCGTATCGCGGAGGAGGCGGTCCGGTGCGAGGAGGGCGGTCTCCTGCAGCGAGCCGAAGCTGCTAATCTTGTCTTTATAGTTGATCTCGATGAGGTCGGCGGAGAGCGACAGTCCTTTGAACCAGCGGCCGGGCACATTGAGCACGGCGCCGAGATTGTCGGAGATGGAGCGTTCGGGCTTCAGGGCCGGGTTGCCGCCAATGAGCGTGGTGATGGTGCCGGTCACGAGTTCGTTGCGCACCGGATCGGTGAAGCCCGAAGTGTTCGCGTTGGTGCTGTTGGTGACTGGCCGGTAGAGCGCCTGGACCGACGGGGCCCGGAAGGCGTGGTTACGCGTGGCCCGGAAGAGGAGCCAGGACACCGGGCGCCATTGCAAACCGTAGCGAGGGCTGTCATCGCCGCCGGCGTCCGAGTACTCGTCGTAGCGGATGGCGGCGGTGGCGTCAAAGCGGTGCAGGAGGGGGAGATTCTGCTCGCGTCCGAGCAACGGAATGCGCGTCTCGGCGTAACCGGAAGTCAGGGTCCGCTCGAAGTCGCCGAGCAGGCTGAGGTTGATTTGAGGGTTCTCGGGCGTAGCCTGGAAGGTTTCGATGTTCTCAGAGGAGTATTCGGCGCCCACCGCCAGACGAATCGGACCGGCCGGGAGCTTGAACCAAGGCAAAGAACCATCAGCGGATACGGACCAGGTGAACGAGTTGGTCACGTCGCGGGCGTTGCCCGGTCGCAGCAAGGATCGGAGCAGCCCGAGGTCGTTCGGCCGGCTGGTGCGGCTGTCGTAGAAGAGCACGAGCGAACGCGAGGCGATAGCCGCGTTGTAAGGCGCCGCCTCCAGCACGGGGTCGGCCGAGTTCTCATCCTTCAGCTCGGAGCGGTTCCACGCGAAGGTGGCGTCGTAGCGCCAGTCAGCACCGAAACGTCCCTGCAGTCCGCCCGCGAAGTCGAAGTTCGAGTTGGTCGAAAACTTCTGTCCCTGCAGGTCTGTCGGCAGTTCCCAGAACGTCTTGAGGATATTGACCGGGACGCCGAAAGGATTCCCCGGGTAGTCGCCCGGAACCGTCACCGCGCCGGACAACGTGCTCGCGATCCCGATCGAGTTGCGAAAGTTGACCGGCATACCCTCGATATGCGTGCGGGTCTCATTGTATCCAACTTCATATTGGAACTGGAGGTTGGGTCGGAAATCATAGGTGGCACGCAGGCCGGCGGCGCGGCTGAACTGGGGGGAAATGAGGTTCACGTACTTGGCGCGATCGCCCGTATAGGTCGGCAGAAGCTGGTTCGTGCCCACGACGGTCGGCGTGACAGTGATGTAGTCCGACGCCGGACGCAGCGTACCCGTGGCACCGTCGGGGATGAGCGCAAAGGGCGACGTACGTCCTGGGAGGTTGCCGGAAACCGCGCGCACAATGCCCGCGCCGGTGATGAACCCACCCGCATTCCAGGCACTGTTGACGCTCGTGGCGAAGCCGGTTGTGCCGCCCAACTGCACCCAGTCGTCGGTCGCCGAGAAAGGCCGGTCGACCGCGGCAAAGGCATTGCGGCGCTGGTAGGACGCCGTGATCGTGATGGAATGCGGTCCTCGAGTGATGCCATGGGTGATCGAGGCGTTCATCACCGCGGTGTCGGTATCGAAGGTGTTCTCGTAGGAGAGCGCCACCTCGGTGCCGGAGTAGTTTTTCCGCAGAATGATGTTGATCACTCCGCCCACGGCATCGGACCCGTAAATGGCTGAGCTCCCGTCAGTGACGACTTCAACCCGTTCAATCGCCGCGACCGGAATGCCGGTCAGATCATAGCCGCCACTGCCGCGGATGTTGCCGGAACGGGCCATGCGGCGGCCATTGATCAAGACAAGGGTATTCGAAGCGCCCAAACCGCGCAAATTGATGTTGGTGCGCTGCGTCAATACACTGGCTGTGGATCCGTCGGAGGTGGTGCCCTGCCCTTGGTTCTGGCCACCAAAGCCCACGCCCTCATAGGAGCCCTGCGAAAAGGCCTGCGGAATCAACCGCGAGATTTCTCCCATCGACGTCAGACCGAGTTGCTCAATCTCGCGACGTTCAAACCGAACCACGGGGCTGAAATCGGCCTCGCCAAGCAAACCGCGGATGCGCGAACCCGTGACTTCCACGGCGTCGAGCTTTTCGGCTGCGTCCGCCTTGAGGGGCGCTGGAGCCGGGGGCGCCGGCAACACGACCTTCGGCTTTTCCTTCGCCTCCTCCTTCGCTGCTGAAGGCGGCAGCGGGACGGCTTGCGCCGAAACCGGTGAAACTCCGGAAAGGAAAATCAAAACCAGTGCAAGAAGCACAGGGGCGGTCCTTGTTCTGTGTAGTTCACTTAAGACATGTGTGTACATGAGTAGACGTTGTTTCGTTGGAGCGTTGATCCTAGGGGAGATGAGGACTGGGGAATTCTCGCATTGTTGGGAGCTGCGCACAGCACCCGTCGTGCCTGACTGCATAGTTTTGCTCACTGGATCCGACAGCTAGGCAGACCATAGTTTAGGGAGCTTGACGAGCCGATTGCGCCCGGCGACATGGGATTCGAGACTGGTCGTCATCGGCTGCGATCGGCGCAATTCACAGGTCATTATTTTATTATCTTGATGTATTTAGTAATAATTCAACCCCTTGCTCATTGGCAAGCCTCTGTTGGTTTTCACCGTAAAGTCCAATTTCGAGCCCAAGATGCGAGGTCGTGTCACTCAATCTCCCCGCCGTGTATACTCATTCCTCGAAAACGAGGCGTCCCAAGGAACGCAATCCGGGCGTGGGGCAATGGTCCCCGGCTCGAGAGCTGTTCTGCAATGGGACGTGACAAGCTGACCGCGACCCCCGGACGAACCTCCCTCGACCGTCACCCGACGGCTCTCCTAGGGTCTCCCCCATGAACCTGATCTTTATCCACGGTCCCGCCGCCTCGGGGAAACTCACCACCGGGCGGGCTCTGCACCGGCTGACGGGCTACCGGCTCTTTCACAATCACCTGGTGGTGGATACGCTGCTCGCGGTGTTCCCGTTCGGCAGCGAGCCGTTCGTGCGGCTGCGGGAGGCGATGTGGCTCGCCGTGTTCGAGGCGGCGGCGAAGGAGGGAACCGATTTGATCTTCACCTTTGCACCGGAGTCAACGGTCTCACCGGGCTTCATCGACGCCGCTCTGGCAACCGTGGCGGCAGCCGGCGGCCAGATCCGCTTCGTCGAATTGGTCTGTCCGGTGCACGTCCTTGAGGAACGCATGGAAAATCCGTCGCGCGCCGAATTCAAAAAGCTGCGATCGGTGTCCCTCTTCCGGGAAATCCGCCAGGGCACATCATTCCACTACCCCGCCCTGCCGCCCGGGCTGCAGATCGACACGCAGCATTCCTCCGCGGAGGAGTCCGCGCGGCGCATCCTCGCGCACTACGGCCTGCCGGTGAACGAACAGTCCGTCTGAAGCCAGGTTCCGTGGTTGAAGTGATCCGTTCCGTTCGCAAACCACGGATCCCGTGGCCGCTCACACGGATCAACCAAACCAAAACCATGCAGTTGAACCACGGATGGACACAGATAAACGCGGATTCGATCTACAAGCAGTTCTCCACCTGCAACGCGTTTGTCCACTTTGGCTTAACCCGTTTGTATCCGTGTCCATCCGTGTCCATCCGTGGTTCAATCGTGGTTTCTAGGTCCATTCGTGCTCATTCGTGGTTCAACTGAACAATGCCGCCTGGCGGTCCCACGGTACACCTTGTCCGATCAGGGAGGGGCTCCGATGGAGCGCGTCGCTCCGACGCCGCCGGGGGACGGTTCACGAACCACCGCGCCCGAACGTCCTCTTGGACGCGACGCGCAACCGGCGCCGACGGAGCGTCGCCCTCCACCGGAACAGAACGTTGGTTTTCACCGCTGCACGGGTTTCCTCTGCGGTCCCTCTCCCTCCATCGACGCACATTCGCTGCCGCGGGATCCAATGTTCACGCTGTCGCCCCGATCAAAACCGGAGCGTTGACGACAGCTTCCAGGTTCGGGGCGCTCCCACACCGACCCGGCCGCTGTAGTAGTGTTTGTCGAGGGCGTTGTTCACCGTGAGGATGAACCCGACGGGGGTGTCGCCGATCTTCGCCTCATAGGAAAGGAGCACGTCGACCAGGGTCACCCCCGGCAGTCGAAACCCAAAATCAATGCTCTGGTCGGGAAACGAACTGCTCTCGTGCGTCACGCCACCGCCGAT
>JAEUGZ010000214.1 GCA_016794725.1 Opitutaceae bacterium
GAGCGCGTAGAGGGGCCGGTTCGCCTGTCGCAGGCGCTTCGCATAGCCTTCGTACTCTTGGGTGGAAATGCCATCGTAGCGCAGCGTCGCGACCGACGCGTAATAGTGCAGCGTTCCACTGGCCGCCATGCAGGAGACCACGGCATTCTCGGGCAAATGCTCGCGGACCCAGTTGCCGGCATCACGATAGTGGAGGTCCAATTTGCCCGTCCCGGCCACGTGCAGGTCGCGGCTCCAAAACACTCCCGAAGTCACCGCCACGACTCCCAATCCGGCAATCAGTCCCATCCGGGCTCGATCACGGATCCGGGATGGCGTCAGCTGCACAAGGTTCTCCAAACCGAGCAGGGCGGCGAGCAGCAGGGCCGGAATGCAGGGAAGCAGAAAACGCAGGCACCACCACACCTCGTGCGTCACCGCGTAGGTCGAATAAAATCCGGCGAAGACCAGCCACCACAGTGCAAGGCCGGCGACAAGTCGCCAGCGGGAGCGGACCGAAATCAGGGCGGCCAGCGGCAACACCACCACCATCCACGAAAGCATGCGCGGGATCCACTCCGCATACAGGTGGAGGGAAGGCAGAATCCACTTCATTTCGAAGGCGCTCCGAATATCCGCATACCCCGTGCGTAGTGCATGCCCGTAGAGAAAGTGATTGTAGAATCCAAACCAACATGCGCCCGGAAGGCCACCCAGTCCCGTTGCCGCGATGCCTTTCCAATGCCCGAGCAGCAGCAGCAAGGCAGGCAACAGCAGCGCGTTCGAAGGGCGAACCAGCACGGCGATCGAGAACGCCGCACCACAGACCAGCCCCCAAGCCGCATGCCTAGTCCGGTTGGCGGCCAGAGCCGATGCGGCGGCCAGGAGGCACCACGCGGTCGCCGGACCGTCACTGAGGGGCTGCTGGGCGCAGAAGAGAAAAATCGGCGAGGTGGCGATGATCGAGGCCCCGGTCCACGCGAGCCCCGCCGAAAGCCCCAACTCCCGTGCACACCAGGCACACAGCGGCGGCACCGCGCCGGCCAGGCAAATCAACAGCAGCGACTGGCCCAATTCCCCTCCCAGCAGCACCCTCGCAAGCGCCAGCTGCAGCGGAAGTCCGGAGGGATAGGTTGGGGACAGAAATCCCGCCCTCGAGCTCGGCCAGAATCCCAAAGGCGTAAAATGGAGGATGTTCGCATCCGAGGCCAACTCCTCCGGAATCCGCGCCCTCATTTCCAGCCTTCCTTCGGCAAAAAGTTTCGCGCTGTTGAGGTAGCCCGAGGAGTCCGATCCTCCCGCGACCAAACCAAATCGACCGGCCAGCCAGAGGAGACCCAACCCGAACGCCAGCCAGCAGAGCCACTGCCAGCGGCGCGAAACGACGGACCAGGCGCTTCGAAAAGAGGATACGGAAAACACGACGGACTTTTCTGAATTGCGAGTTGTGCGCACCACTCCGGCGTCAGCGGAAATAATTGTATTTCACGATGGCGTAAAGGGCCCTGAATCCATCCCGCCAGCCGATCTTCTTTCCCTCCGCATAGGTGCGGCCGTAGTAGCTGATGCCGACCTCATAAATCACACAATTCAGACGAGCCACCTTGGCGGTGATTTCGGGCTCAAACCCAAAACGATTCTCCTCGATCACAATCTTCTGCAGCACCTCGCGGCGGAAAAGTTTATAGCAGGTTTCCATGTCCGTGAGGTTCAGGTTCGTCGCCATGTTGGAAATCAGCGTAAGAAACTTGTTTCCAATCATGTGCCAGAAATACACCACGCGATGCGCCTCGCCTCCCGAAAATCGCGATCCAAACACCACATCGGCGCGGCCTTCCTCGATCGGTTTCAACAGCTTCGGGTACTCACCGGGATCATACTCCAGGTCAGCGTCCTGAACGATGACCACATCCCCGGTCGCCGCGGCAAATCCCGTGCGCAAGGCGGCACCTTTGCCCTGATTGACCGGGTGATAGACAACGGTATCGACCAACGCGGCCAGTTCCGTTTTCAGGAGCTGGGTGGTTCCATCACTGGAGCAATCATCCACAATGATGATCTCCTTGCGGTCGACCGGCGCCGCCCGCACCCGCTCGATCAACGTCCGCAGGGTTGCTACCTCGTTGTAACAGGGAATGACAATGCTGAGCTTCATGTCGCAGCTGACGGGCTCATCGGTGGAAGGATGCCGCGCGATTCAGGAAGGGTGCAGGCAGCGACTTCACTGGGTTGAAGGTGACACCATAAACTCATGCCATGGGAGGATTGACCACCGATTCCCCATGGAGCGAGCCTCGTTTATTGAATCCGAGGAGCCCACCGGTACGTCCCCCCTGCCCTCATGCCCCTTGCCAGAACACGATTGCCCGCCGAACTGAGAGCGGCAACGCTGCGCACTCCATGAGTCTGTTCGAGAACCTTCTGCGCCGCTTCCGATTCGTACGTCGCCTGGAGCGCAAGATCAACCATCTCGAACATACGGTCAGTCGTCTGCAAACGGAAGCCGAGGACACAAAAATGGCCTATCCGCCGGGTCACTTCTACTCGCCCCTACCCTCCCGGGCGGAGGTTGCGGAAGTGTTCTCCCGCGGCGGCTTCGGTCCACCTTTTCCGGGAATCAATCTGAATGAATCGCAGCAGCTGCGTCTCCTGGAGGAGTTCGCCGCCACCTATGCACAGATGCCATTCCCTGAAACGGCCCGGCCGGGCTGGCGATTCCACCTCAGCAACCCGTCCTATGGCGCATTTGATGCCATCATGCTTTGGTCCATGCTGCGGCACGCCCAAACCCGGCGCGTCATCGAGGTCGGTTCCGGCTACAGTTCCGCTGCCATGCTCGATCTGAATGAGCATGTCTTTGGACGCCGCCTATCGCTGACGTTCATCGACCCGGATATGGGCCGTCTCCGTCCCCTCCTCAAACCCGACGACCTTCAGTCAGTCACACTCATTGAAAAGCGTGTCCAGGATGTTCCCCTCTCCACCTTTGCTTCCCTGGCGGAGGGTGACGTCCTGTTCATCGATTCCTCCCATGTGAGCAAGCTGGGAAGCGACGTAAACCACCTTTTCTTCCAGGTCCTGCCGCTGGTTCGTCTCGGAGTCTATGTTCATATCCACGATGTGGCCGGGAACTTCGAGTATCCGCGGTCTTGGTTCGAGGAGGGTCGCGCGTGGAACGAGCAGTACTTGCTGCGCGCATTTCTCATGCACAACACGGACTTTGAAATCGTGTTGTTCAGCGGCTGGCTCTTCAATCGCGATCCTGGCTTTTTTCAGAGGCACATGCCCCTCTGCGCAAGCGGCGGAGGGGGACAGATCTGGATCCGACGCGTGCAGGACGGACTTCGACCGTAATTCAGGGCAGCTCGCGCACCTTGATGTTGCGGTACAGTGTCTTGCTGCCGGGGTCGTGACCCTGAATCGCAAACGTGCCCGATCCAATCAGGCGCCCCGCGAAATTGGCCGGACGCTCCGGTTTTTCTTCTTCGGTGTAGTCTGAAATCAGACGATCATCCACCCACGTTTGAATGTGTTTGCCCTCAACCTTGATTCGCAGGGTGAACCAAACCTCATCCTTGGCCACCGCCTCATAGTTGTCCTTGATGCCATACACCCCCGCCGTGCGTTTGGGGTCTTTGTGTGAATTGTTGACCTGAATCTCGTAGCCTTTGGCCGGCCATTTCTCTGCCTGATACTCGGTATGGAAATAGACGCCTGAGTTCCCGTTGGGAAAGGTCTTCACGTCCAGCTTCAACTCAAAGTTCACGAATCGGTGCTGCGCCACGGCGCCTTCATAAAAGAGGTGGGCGCGGGGTCCAAACGCCATGATACACCCGTCCTGCACCGAAAAGGTCGCTGGAGCTTCGCTGGCGCGCCAGCCATTCAGCGTCTTTCCGTCGAACAGGAGCTTCCACCCTGCGGACACTTCCGCCGGTGTAAGCTGATTGAATTCCACGGCTGCACCCAGGTTCCAGACACAAAGGGGCAGCATGACGAGTGAGAGGAGTCGTTTCATGCGGGTCTCAGGTTGAACAAGCCCCACCAAAACTGCCAGCCTGCATCATCACCCGTTTCAGCACGCCCTCCGGCCCGGATCGCGGGGTCAAGCCGGGGCCACATTCCGGCCGCCGAATCAGACCGGCTGCGACTCAATGACGAGTCCTCGATTATCGGAAAACAGGATACGCGCCTCCGACCCGACTCCCTGGGCCGTGAAGGCGGACTGCATCGCCTGGACAACCTGGCCGGCCTGGGCCCGGTGGGAAACGCACAACACGCTGGAACCACTGCCGCTGAGCCATCCGGTCAACCCTCCGGCGGCCACTCCCGCGTCAATCGCCGCCCGCCCGCCCGGAATACGCGGCAGTCGGTAGGGCTCATGCATCGTGTCAAACACCGCATGTCGGAGCTTCTCGTAGTCCCCGCTCGCGAAGGCCGCGACCAGGTAGGTCGCACTGTTGATGCTCTTCACCGCGTCAAAATAGGGCAGTGAAGCCGGCAGTACGCCCCGCGCCGCTTTCGTCAGCATCTCAAGGGCGGGTGAGACCACCACGAAAGCCAGCTCCTCCGGGAGCTCAAAACGCACCACCCCCAGATAACCACCGGAGTGCGGATCACAACGGGCCACGCAAAAGCCACCGAGAATCCCGGCACTGGCATTGTCCGGATGACCCTCAAGGCGTGTTCCCAGCTCCACCAGCTGGTGTCGCGAAAGTCCGGCATCATGCAGGAAATTCAATCCGGCCAGGACTCCGCCAATCACCGTGATACTGGAGCCGAGACCGCGGGCAGGAGGAACCTCACCTTCAATGCGATAACTAAAGCCCGCGGCCGCCCGCCCCGTCTCGGCATGGAAGGCATCGGCGGTCTCCACCACCATTTCCTGCGCACGGTGGTCGGATTCCCGTTCACCTCGCGGAACCGTACCTTCGCACCGGGTGAGGGTGACCCGATTGTAGAGCGACAACGCCAGTCCCAGCGTGTCGAAACCGGCGCCGCAATTGGAGGTGCTGGCCGGAACCCGCACCGTGACGGTGAAACGACTCATCAGCGTCGGAATTTAAAGGCCTTTTTCATCTCCATGACTTCGGCCTTCTTCTTCAGATCGTCGCGTTTGTCGAAAAGTTTTTTTCCGGTGCAAAGGGCCACCTCCACCTTCACCAACGCCTCTTTGAAATACATGCGCAGGGGGATCAGCGCCCTACCCTCGGCATTCAGAGCCTGCGCGATCTTGCGAATGTGGTGGCGATGCAGCAGAAGTTTTCGAATACGCTTGGCGTCATGGTTGAACCGATTGCCGAAGGCATACTCCTCGATGTGCGCATTGTGCAGCCAAAGCTCGCCCCTCTCAAATCGTCCGAACGCATCATTGATCTGGGCCCGGCCGGCCCGAATCGACTTCACTTCCGTGCCTTTGAGCTGCACGCCTGCCTCAAAACGTTCGTCCACCACGTAGTCACGGAGCGCCTTCGCATTCCGGATCTCCGAAAAGCGAGGACCTTTCTCTTTGTTTTGGGCGGCAGACATAGACCCTAAGCTACGAAAAAAAAGCGGCACCGCCAATCGCGGAGCCGCTTGGATTCAATCATGTGGACCTCGAATAGGGACCGCGGTGGCCGAGGCAACGCCCTCCGCCATCCAGGCGCGACGAATCAGGACGCGCCTGCGGCCGCGAGTTCGAAACTAATCTTGCCCTCAATGATCTCGCGCAACGCGATATCCTCCGGCGAAAGCTTCTCCAGCGATTCGACCAAAGGGCGGTTACCACGCTTCAACTGCTTCACACGACGGGAAACAACATTGATGAGAATATTCGGATCCGAGATGATCTTGAGCGCTTCCTTGATGTAATCGTCTCTCATGGCGATGGGAGGTGAGTGCGGAAAACCCGCAACTACGAGCGGCCCTCCGCGCACCGTCAAGGAGGATTTGTGTCGACCTTGCGGCGCCGATGGGGAGCGCCCCTCCAAGTTGTAGCCATTACAGCCCTGGATTGTTACTAAAATTATCTATATAAGCAATTTAAGCCAATTCTAATCAAGCAATCACCGCCTTCTCCCGCAATTGTCTGGCACCTTGCAACCTCGGTCGAGTGCAGGGTGACCCGTACCCAAGGCCCAAACTTCCGGTGACTTGAGACCGATAGTGGAGCAGAGCCTCTCGCAATACGACATCTCTGGCATCGAACCGAAAGGCGTCAGCCGCCTGTGGCCGCTCCGACTCACACTTATCACTGCTGTCCGACCCTGGTCTTGCGGCACTTCGCAGTCTCCGATTCGATCGCGCCATGGCCGACCTTCCCCGCATTCTCGCCTTTTCCGGAAGCATCCGGAAGGCGTCCGTCAATACCCAGTTGCTCCATGTGGCCGCGGCCGCGGTGCAGCGGGCCGGCGGCCAAAGCACCCTCCTTTCACTTCAGGACTATCCCCTCCCGCTCTTCAACGGTGACCTCGAAAACGAATCCGGGATGCCCGATCCAGCAAAGGCTCTGGTCGAAGCCTTGGTCGCACACGACGGGCTACTCATCGCCTGCCCGGAGTACAATTCCATGGTCACTCCGCTGCTGAAGAACACGATCGATTGGTGCAGCCGCGCAGACGACAATCCGTTCGAGGGCAAAGTGGTCGCGGTCGTGTCCGCCTCTCCCGGCGCGTTCGGCGGGGTGCGTTCCCTCACTGCAGTTCGACAAATGATGACTCACTTGGGGGCTTGGGTTGTTCCCGTCGCTTGCTCCGTCGCCCAAGCCGATAAGGCATTTGACCCGCACGGACAGTTGATCAATCCGCGAACCCAGAAAACGGTCGACCGTGTCGCCCTCGCTCTCATCGACCTGTGCCGCAAGCTCAAAGGGCAATAGGGTCACGCAACCGAAAACCAGCCCATGCCCTCCCCCCAACCCGTCAATCCCCGAGCCAGCCAGGAACGCATGGCGGGACGCATCGCCCGGCTGCGTATGCAAGGGGACGAGGCACCGATGCGTTTTGGCCTGATTGGTGCAGTCGTCGGCGCGGGGCTCGCGGCCGTGACCCCGTTTGCCCGCGCCGGTTGGACGCTGGCGCTCGGGGCCGCGGTGGGCGGGTTGCTGGGCTGGCTCTTCGGTCGGAGCCGTCAAGCCATCTACCGGCGTCGCGAACAGCAGGTCAGCTCCATGTTGGACCGGGTGGAAAGAAACGCCGGAAACTAACGCGCCGCCGCTCCCGCTTCGTAGCGTTCGATCCAACTCAAACTCCAGGAAAAGAAATCTCCGGCATCCAGGTGCGCGCGCACCTGGGTCATGAGATCCAGATAGAAATGGAGGTTGTGGATCGTCAACAGGGTGCCCGCCAGCATCTCACCCGACATCTGCAAGTGCCGAAGGTAGGCCCGGGAAAAGCCTGCCGTGTAGTTTGCCAGCCCCTCCACCAGCGGGCGGTGATCCGTTCGAAATCGCTCGTTACGCAGATTGATCGGTCCGTCCGGCGTGAAGGCGAGGCCATTCCGGGCCACCCGTGTCGGCATGACGCAGTCAAACATGTCAACGCCGAGCGCAATCATCTTCAGGAGCTGCGGCGGAGTGCCTAAACCCATGGTATATCGTGGCTTATCTACTGGCAAGAACGGCGTTGAAGCACCCACTTGTTTGAGCATTTCCGGCTCTGGCTCTCCCACGCTGACGCCGCCAACGGCGTAACCAGGAAAATCGAGTGCCGCCAGCGATTCGGCCGCTTCGCGGCGAAGATCGTCAAACGTCGAACCCTGCACGATGGCGAACACATGATGCCCTTCCGTCAGGAAACCGGATTCGGTGGCGTGACGTCGACACTGCGCCGCCCACCTCAGACTGCGGGCGACGGCCCGCGCACAGTCCTCCCGGCTGCAGGGCCAGGGCGGGCACTCGTCCAGCACCATGGCAATATCACTGCCCAGATTCTTCTGAATCGCCATCACCTCCTTGGGCCCGAGAAAGAGCTTGGCTCCATCGATATGAGATTGAAACGCCACCCCGTCCTCCCGCACGTCTCGCAGTTTCGAGAGCGAGAAGACTTGAAAGCCACCGCTGTCGGTCAGAATCGGGCCATCCCATCCCATAAAGCCGTGCAAACCACCCAGATCGCGAATCAACTCACTCCCCGGACGCAGGTTGAGATGGTAAGTGTTTCCCAGAATGATCTGTGCCCCGATTTCATGGAGATGGGCGGGAGTGACCGCTTTGACCGTCCCCTGGGTTCCCACGGGCATGAAGATCGGAGTTTCAATCACACCGTGGCGGGTCCGCAGTCGGCCGAGGCGGGCAGCCGAGGCGGTGTCGGTCTTCAGTAGATCAAAGTGTGCAGGCATGGATCGCCGCGGGTTGTGCGGGGAACCACCCTACCCGTACGCTTGACCCCCCTGTCAATCCACCGGTTAATGGCAGGGTGCTGCTGGTCATCGACAACTACGACTCGTTTACCTACAATCTGGTCCAATACTTTGGCCAGCTGGGCGTGGAGCAGCGGGTGTTTCGGAACAACGAGATCACCCCGGCCGAGGCGCTCGCCCTCAATCCGGACCGCGTCCTGATTTCGCCGGGCCCTTGTTCGCCCGCGGAAGCCGGGGTTTCCCTCGATATGATTTCGACCTTTGCCGGGCGGAAACCGATCCTCGGGGTCTGCCTTGGCCATCAATCGATCGGACATTTCTACGGGGGTCGCGTCATCCGGGCGGACCGCCTCATGCACGGGAAAACCTCGCCGATCCTGCACAAGAATACGGATGTGTTCAAAGGGTTGCCCCAGGGGTTCGCCGCCACCCGTTATCATTCGCTTCTCGTGGAACGGAACACCTTTCCGGCTGCGCTGGAAATCACGGCAGAGACGGCGGAAGGCGAGGTCATGGGATTGCGCCATCGCACCCTGCCCATTTGGGGCGTCCAGTTTCATCCCGAGAGCATCGCCACCGAAGGCGGTATGCAGATTCTCCGCAACTTTCTCGAACTCGGCTAGGCCGGACTGGTCACACTGCCATGCGTTGCCCCAAGTGCACGTCCATCGAGGACAAGGTGATCGACTCCCGAATCGGCAAAGAGGGATCGACGATCCGTCGGCGTCGCGAATGCCTGGAGTGCGGACACCGCTTTACGACCACCGAGACCCATGTTCGGGACGGGATTGTGGTGCTGAAACGGGATGGCAGACGAGAGGACTTCGATCGCGACAAACTGGTCCGTGCCGTGCGGGCCGCCTGCCACAAGCGTCCCATCGACGCCGAGCAGATCACCATGCTGATTGAAGACGTACTCGACGCATTGGAGGCGAGATTCGACAGCGAAATCCCGTCACAGGCCATCGGTGACGCTGTCATGCAACGTCTCAGGCGGATCGATCAGGTGGCCTACGTCCGCTTTGCGAGTGTTTACAAGGAGTTTCGGGACGTGGGTGAGTTTGTCGACGAGATCAGTGCGCTGGCAAAACCACCAGAACCTCCTCCGTCCGGAGAGACCTGACCTCAGTCGTGATCGTGGCGGCGATCACCCTGTCACCCATGCCTGCTTCTTCCCGCGACGACTTGCGGCGTCTGCATTTCATTGACTCGCTCTTCGCGCACCTGACCGGGCACGATCTTTACCTCGCCCACCAAATCAAGGAGGCCATTGCCTTCAGTTTGGCGGATTTGGAGCGTCGAACCCAGTCCAACCCAGAATCGGTCCAAACCTACGACCAGGCCTTCAATGCCGCGGCCGCCGACCTGCTTGCCAAACTCTTCTCCCACTTGCCCCGGCACGGCTTTTATCATTGGGACGCCTCGCTCGGACTGGCCGCCGCGACTCCGCTGTTCACTCGGGCCGAGGTGATGCAGGGACTCAAGCACCTCGCTGCGTTTCGCGAATCAACTCTGTTGGTGACGAATCTGCGGCCGGCGCTGATTCCCGCCACGCGCCGCTCCAGTCAGCGTCGTCGAAACGACTACCAGGAAGCCTTGGCGTTCATTCATGATCTCGCCGTCGCTCGTACACGAAAAAATCACTCCCTCCAGCTTCTGTTTCTCTGACGCCAGCCCAGGGTTGTCTTCGCCCCACCCGCACGTTTTCTTCGTTTCTCATGTCAAAGACGCTCTTCCAACGCATCATCGACCGCGAGATTCCGGCCCGAATTGAGCACGAAGACGATCGGTGCATCGCACTCCATGACATCCATCCTCAGGCACCCGTGCACCTGCTGGTGATTCCCAAAAAGCCCATTCCCCGCCTTCAGGCAGCCGCGAGCGACGATCAGGCGCTTCTGGGTCATCTCCTACTGACCGCCGCCGCGCTGGCAGAGAAGCTGAAACTCTCCAAGGGATTCCGGATCGTGATCAACAATGGACCCGACGGAGGAGAGAGCGTGCCTCATCTCCACGTCCATTTGCTGGGCGGTCGATCGCTGCAGTGGCCTCCTGGATAGGCCTGCGAAGTCGGTGACAAGAACAGAGTCCGCATCTCTCCCCAGACCACTGTTACCTCCGATTGCACGGCCACCGCTACTGGGTCCATTTCGCAATCCACTCATGGACTTCCCCGTACCAGAAACGGCTGTTGTCCCCCCGCAAGATCCAGTGGTTCTCCTCGGGAAACACGATGAGCTTGCTCGGAATCTGCAGGCGCTGGTGGTAGCTCCAGTTCTCCAACGTATTGTTTAGGGGCACACGATAGTCCTTTTCGCCAACGGTGAGTAGCATTGGAGTAATCCAGCCGGTCTTGCGCTCGTGATTCTTGACGAGGCGGACCGGATTCTGCTCCCGCCAGATCGGCCCCTGCTCCCAGATCGGTCCTCCGTTTCCCAGCTCGCGGTGAAAGATCACGTCGCTGGTCGCCCACTGCGACTCGAGATTCACCAGTCCGGCATGGGAGATCAAGGCACGATATCGAGTTGTCGTCGCCTGCAGCCAGTTGGCCAGGTGCCCACCGTAGCTTGCGCCGCCGGCCACCACTTTCGTACCATCGATGAACGAGAATCGGCTGAGTGCCACGTCCACCGCCTGATTGATCTCGTCACCCGGTGTCTTCAGGGGATCGCCCTGGATGGCCTGACCGAAGGCCTCCGAATAGCCGCGCGAGCCGGTGTAGTTGGTCATTAACAACACGTACCCGGGGGCGGCCAGTAGCTGAAAGTTCCAACGCAGGCTCCAGGCATCCTTGAACTGGGGCGCCGGGCCGCCGTGAATGACCACGAACAGCGGGTACTTCTTGCTGGCATCAAATCCGGCCGGCTTGACCAGGAGGGACTGTATCTGTCGCCCCTTTTCGCTCGAAAAGACAAAGGTCTCCACGGGATTCAGATCCAGTTTTGCCAGCACGTCACGGTTGAATGCGGTCAATGGCGCGCGTACACGCTTTCCCAGGTCGAGCCTGACCAGTTCGCCGGGTTGCGTGGCACTTTCGGAAAGCGCAACCACCGTGTCGCCGCCCGCGCTCAATCCAGTCAGCACGCCTCTCCCCTCCAGGACAATCTCTGCGGGCGTTCCACCACCCAACCCGACGGAATAGAGCTTCGACTGATCACCAGCCTCAGCGAGAAAATGGACGCGGCTGCTGTCCCGGCTGATCACGAATCCGGACACGGACAGATCGAGTCCGGAGGTGACCACCACCCGTTTCTCGCTCGTCAACGGCCACGGAAAGACCGCGATGCGCTCATGGTGATAGATCTTGTTGTCACCACCAACGCTCAAACTGACCACGAGGTTCGCTCCATTGGGCGAGAAAACGGGCTCGCCATAGCCATCCGGTCCGGTTGTCAGGGCGCGTGGTTCACCTCCAGCCACCGGAACCAGGTACAAGGCCGACTCCACCGACGCATAGGCCGAGCGGTTCCGCTCCCTCGTGGCCACAAACACCACACCTGATCCATCAGGCGACCAAGTGGCCGGGAGATCCTGTCCGGACTCCGACAACCGACCGGCAAACCCCGCCTTAGCCACCAGCTGAGTGCCGGCGAGGAGGTCGCGCACGGGTGCGTCCGCGCGAGCGTCCTGCACGAACAGATGAGGTTGGGTCGATTCCAGCCACTGATCCCAATAGCGTACCGGAAAGGACTCATAGACCCGTGCATTCCACTTTCTTGCCTTTCGCTCCTTCGCAACCTTGCGATTCGCCTCGTCATCACGGGTCCCGGGATAGACTTCGCTGACAAAGAGCAACTGTTTGCCATCCGGACTCCATTTGGGAGAACGCGCCCCGGTCGACAGCGAGGTCACTCGTTCCGCCTCGCCACCCTCGGCAAGGTTCAGAACATAGATCTGCGACACCTCGTCGGCCTCGCGCTTGCTGGCAAAAGCGATCTTTCCGCCGTCCGGACTCCAGTCCACGGACGTCTCCGCCCCTTTGGTTTGTGTGATCCGACGCGCCGGGGCCGATCCATCGGCTGGCACCAGCCACAGATCACTGATCGAATCCTTCGAATCATAAGCCGGCTCGGTCAGCGAAAAAACCACTCGCTTGCCATCGGGGCTGGCGTAGGGACGGCCCACCCGCTTCATCAACCAGAGATCCTCATGAGTAATCGGACGCTTGGCGGCCGGTTCGGCGGCGGGAAGAACAGTCAGCAGCGAAAGGACAAGGGAAGCCGTCGGTAGAATCCGGGTGGACATTCCGACTGGCATGCCACGCTCGTCTCGCTGCGCCAATCGATTTTCTTCGGGGCCAAATCGTTGACAGCACGGCCGTCCGTTCCGCTTCCGCCTAGTCACCTCCAACCGACTCATATCGACCATCGGCTCGTTTGACGAGACGCCGTCGCAGTTCAAGCCGCATCAGGGTCACCGCAACGGACGCCACAGGTCGGCCAAGCAGGAACGCAAGTTCATCGATCCCCAGGAGCGCTCCCCCGGAAAAGCAACCCAACACCCCTCGCTCTTCATCCGACCACCCGTCGGAGCCTGGGTCTGGACCGGGAACTCCACGCGCCGCATTGCCAGGGATGGGCTGCGGACGCATTCCACTCAGGTAGCTCAATTCCGACACCACGTCGTCCACCCGTGTCAAAAGTACGGCACCATCCCGGATCAACTGGTGGCAACCGGCACTGGTCGGCTGGTCGATCCGTCCGGGCACGGCAAAGACAATCCGGCCCTGATCGGCAGCGAACTTCGCCGTGATCATCGAACCACCATCCACATCGCTCTCCACCACAATCAATGCCACACTCATGCCCGCAACGATGCGGTTTCGCATCGCGAAGGACTGCCGGTCGGCGCGCCGCGCAAAGGGAAACTCAGTCAGCACGGCGCCCTGCTCCTCGATCTGCCGGTACAACGCGAGATTCTCGGGGGGATAAATCAAATCGATGCCGTTGCCCAGAACCGCAACCGTCCGTCCTCCTGCCGAGAGCGCTCCCTCGTGCGCCGCGGTGTCAATGCCCCGGGCCAGACCGCTGGCCACGCAATATCCCATCCGAGCCAGCTCTTCACCGAGCTTCTTGGCGACGGTTTGTCCATAGAGCGTGGTGCGCCGCGAGCCGACGATCGCCACCGACGGACGGTCACAGAGGTAGTTGCCCTTGCGGTACAAACCAATCGGAGGGTCATGGATTTCCCGCAGGAGCGGCGGGTACCCGTCCTCCATGGTCGGCACGAACACAACGCGATGCGCGGACATGCGAGCTTCCTCCTGAGGCAGGTCGAAATGCTGCCGCCAGCCAGCAATCGAAGCGCTGAACGCCGGGCCAACCCCTCTCACCGACTCCAGTTCCGCGGCTTCAGCCGTAAGCACCGCCCGTGGATCTCCCCCAAAAGCCTGCAGCAGACGATTCAGGGTGATCGGCCCAACCTGGGGCAGCGCATTCAGTATCATAAATGCCTGATTTTTAGATAACTCCGGGACCATTGAGCAAAATCGACCACGTTAGCCGATTTATTGCAATATTATTACATTAAAATCGGCCGCTCAGCCACCTTCCATTTCCTACCAGCCCTCGACCTCTGCGCTTCGCGCAACCGGGCAACTTGGCAATCACCTCACGCGGAAGCGTCGCGCTTATGAGTCGGATACGTCGCGCGTCGAAGTAGGAAATCCACTACGCTCCCCCCATTTGAGAGGCGAAGCGGCGTTCCAGAGGGCTCCCAAACCGGTCCCCGACATGAAAACATTTCAGATAAGCGCGGCTTTACGCAGCGCTAGCTTTGATTAGCGTTTCTTCAGACCTAAGCCCCACTTCTGGTCTAAAACCCTTGTTCGTAAACCCCTGACTGTGTCCTTCCATGAAACTCCCCCGATTCGTTCTTGCGGCCAGCTTCGCGCTGATCGCCACTGGAGCTGCGCTCGCCGGCAACGCCGGTCGCGCCGAAGCCTGGCTCTCCGGCTACTACAAAGACCCGCAACCGGCCGAGTTGCCGAAGGCGGTTTCCAGCCTGAGTCGCGCCGGCTACTTCGAAGGCGAAGGCCAGCCCGCCCAAGCCATCGGCTTCTTTAGCACCGTCTTTGCCAGCAATCCCGGTCTGGTCGACTACTGGTTCTCCCAGTTCCGCGCGTTGCCGGTTCGCCACCAACGCATGCTCGCTTCCGCCCTGTGGTACGCAGGCGACCCGCGGGGTGAATCGTTGCTTCGCGAAATGTCCATCAACTCGTCACCGGAAATTCGTGACGGAATCGATCGCCTGCTGACCAGCAATGCCAAGCCCATTGTGCTCACCCCGGTTCTCTCTGAGTCATCGATGAATCTGCAATGGGGCGCCTTCCTCGCAAGCGGACGGGAAGAGTACATCACCAACATCCTCGCCGCCGTGGGTTCCGGCCAGCCGGGACTCAATGAAGCCGCACGTATCTCCCTCGCCATGAACGCTGCGGCCCATAGTCGGGTCATGGAAATCTGCCGCGTCCAACTCGATAAACAGCCCAACGAGGTCCGTTCAGTGCTCAAGGCCGCCCTCAATGAGGCGGAACTGCATCGCAAACCGGGCAGCATCTAATCCGAAGTCACTCCACTCCTGCTGAAAAAGCCGGCCGCAAGGCCGGCTTTTTTTGGCGCATCTCAAGAAAACATTTCATGCCGCCATTTCCAGCGTGAGGCACAGCGAGTGCTCCATGGATGGGCATGCTCCTCCCCACTGCCGCCCGTCTTTCGCTTTGGGCCGCTTTCGCCGGGAGCATCGCGTTCCTTTCGACGCTCACCGCCGCTCCGTCCCTTCCACTCGAAGTCCCAGGTCTGGCCCGTTCAGGACTCGGCACCAAGCGGGTGGCGGTTGCGGTTCGAGATACCGCCGGGCGGGTAAACGCCCAGGCGCAACCGGGCATCATTGTGCTGAAAAGTGCCCGCTGGTCGCCCAATGATGCCGAACGAGAGGGTGCCGGTGAGTTTGAGGTGCTTCTCTCGGTCGCTCGGCTGCTGGAGAAACACTCGCTTCCCGGCCTCGTCGGAATCGGCAACCAGAATGGTGCTTTCCTTCCGGCGGCCGAACAGGCCCTGACCCGCGCCGCCACCATGGGTGTGCCCGTGGTCAAGCTTTCAGCCTCGGGTACGTTGGCATCAAATCCAGAAAATCTGTTCATCGAGGCCGGATCACTCTCCCCCGACGAGGCCAAGGTCCTTCTCGCGGAGTGTTTGCTCGCGCTGGGGACACTTCCTCCCGCGCGCAATATCTTTGCCCCGACCGGAGCCGAATTGCAGGCAATCCGCCACCAACTCGCCCGCTATCAGGCCTTCTTTGATCGTCGGGCTCCCGTCTTGGTCGCATCACGCTGATCCCCGGGGCGCGGCGGGTTGGGCCTGGCATGGGGACGGCAACCCCGGGCACGAGGGTTGCTCTGTGGAACAACTTCCATGCGCTCCTCATCGTCGGTCGTACCCACGCTTCTCCGGTTCACGTTTCTTCTGGTTTTGGGAGCTTCCGCGCCACGTTCCTGGTCGGCTCCGGACTGGACTCCCAAGGTGGTGGTCGTTGCCATGTTTGAACCGGGCAATGACACCGGAGATACTCCCGGCGAATTTCAGTATTGGGTCGAACGCGAAAACCTTGAGCGCATCATCCCTTTCCCTCAGGGCTACCGCAATCTTCGGATGAACCGGGAAGGGACCGT
>JAEUGZ010000235.1 GCA_016794725.1 Opitutaceae bacterium
TCGAGCTCTTCCTCGACCAGCCTCACTACGCGGACGTGGCGGCCCGCCTCGGTATCCTCAATCGCCTTACCCATGCCAGGTCGGAACTGGCGAAGGTATCCTCCGCCAGCTACCTTGCATCCCTCACAGGGACACTCGGTGTGCAGCCGCTGACTTGAGTCCCGGAGGCCGGTCCACACCCGGCCCCCGGCGCCCGTTCCGGATCAGGGCAGTTCGTAGACTTCGACAATCGCCACGCCGCCCGTGGCGGTGCCGATGCCATTGACCACCGCTGTGTAGGCGCCGGGATCAAGGGTGATCAATACGGAGGACTCCTTGGTCGACCCGGGCGCAAACCCGCTCGCGGTGATCTCGGATGCCCTCGGGCTCGCCGTCCAGTCGTCGTTCTGCTCCACCAGCGTCGCCCCACGATACACCTGAAGGCGGGTGTCAGTGAGCACATTCGTCAATCCAAACGCGGTCAGTGACGGACCGCGCACGTTCATCAGCACCGTGACCGGTTGACTGCCTTGAATCACGAAGCCACTGATCAGCGCCCCATCGCCGGGCGTCACCAGACCCCGCGCGGAGGTGTTCACGATTGCCAGGGCCGGTTCCTTCGGAGTCAGCGCCAGATCACTCGTGCCCGCCGGAAGCGCGTTCACCAGGGTGGCGGCTCCGGTTGACAGGTTGATCCGGTAAAGTCCGGGCGACCCCCCCACCACCAGGGACGCAAAGGCAACACCCGGGGAGAACACATCAAAACCCACCACCGCCGACGTATCCAAACCCAGCGGCCCCACAGTGCGCAACACGCCGTCATTCGGAGGATTCTGGACCACGAGCACGTCACGATCGTAGTCAATGTCATAGAGCGTGGTCGTCGTCGCCAGGCGTCCGGCCACACTATTGGTGTAACCGGCTCCCGCGACCGACGTCGGCCGTCCAGCACCGCTGTCGTCCGAGGCGTAGGCCAGGGCCCCATCCGTCGTCACCGCCCCGGTATCCACATTGATTCGAAAATTCTGGCCTGTGTTCGAGATGACACGCAACCGGTCGGGCACGGGATTGAAGTCGACCCCGAAGGCCGTGCCCGAAAGCGGGGAGCTGAGGGTGGAGAGCAACGTCGCCGCGCCGGTCGCCGAATTCAAGGCGACCAGCCGGCTCTGAGTGGTCACGCCAACCAGGGTTCGATTGACCGGCCGGAAGTCGATGCCAACCAACGACTCGCCCGCGTTCAAACCCGTTACCGCCACCGGAATCCCCGCAGACGGGGTTCCGACCGTAAAAGTCGCCAGCGAAGTTCCGCCGATGAGCACAACGCCCTGCTGAGCCCGGGCTTGAGTGATAAGTCCGATACAAACCAGCAGGCCAAGTCCAAGTGTGGATTTCATGATTGTCATAGGGTTGGAGTCAGGGCCGCGATGCGCCCGTCATGAGGTTCTACGGTTGAGCCCCCCCGCCGGATGCAATCATTTCTCGCGCAGCCCGAACCGGCCGGAGCCGCTCCTGCTCGCGCACCCGGCCCTGCTCCATCCACACGACGGCATCCGCCGCCCGGCGCCATGCCTCACCGTGCGCGACGACGATGACGGTGACTCCGGCCTCCACGCGTGCTCGAATCTTAGATACAATTTCGGACTCCGATGCCGGATCCAGGGCCGAGGTCGGCTCGTCAAGCAGGAGGAGCGGCGCCGGACGATAGAGCGCCCTCGCCAGGGCGAGACGCTGCCGTTGTCCCCCCGACAGGTTGACTCCAGCCTCGTGCAGCCAGGTGCCAAACCCCGCCGGCTGCGATTCGATCCAGGGCAGCACCCCGGCCTCGCGGCAGGCGGCGAGCAAACGGGGCAGGTCCGGAGCGGTGGGGTCCGGCGCCACATTCTCGAGCACCGTCCCCGAAAAAAGCTCCACCTGTTGCGGCAGCACCGCCAGCCCTCGGCGCAGGCCGCCCAGATTGAACAGCTTCATATCAACCTCACCGAGACGGATGTGCCCGGATTCAGGGCGAACCTGGGCCTGGAGAAGGGCGAGCAAGGTGCTCTTGCCGCAGCCTGAAGGCCCCGCCAGGAGGGTCAACTCGCCCCGGCGACAGACCAGACTGACCGCGTGGAGCACGGGGAGCTTGCCCGCGGGCCGATAGGTGACCGCATCGAAGCACACGTCGCCCATGGTCCCCGGACCCAGCACCGCCGTACCGCCACCCGCCTCGCGCTCCAGATCGAGGATCTCGTGCAGCCGCTCCGTCGCCACCAGTGCTTCCTGCACCGATGCGGTCAATCCCGCCAGTGCCGCGCACGGGGTGGCAAGGTAGGAGGCGAGCGTATAGGCGCTGATGAGCTGGCCCAGGCTGAGCTGCTGGTGGAGGACCAGCCAGGCCCCCACCCACAGAGTGGCCAGGGTGAAGGCCTGGGTCGCGCCCTGCGAGAGCGTGCCGAACCAGAGCCCAGCCTCACCGGAGCGTCGGCTGGCCCTCAGCAGTCGCACGAGGTGGTTCTCCGCTGCCTGGTCGGCACGAAGCTCCAACCCGAGGGCCCGCACGGTCGCATGAATTCCCAGGGACTCGGTCAACTGGCCCTGCCACTCCGCTCCGCAGACCATGACCTCCCGGTGTCGCGCTCGGTTGACTCTGGCCACCACGGGATGCAGCAGCATTTGAAACAGAACCAGAAGCGCAGCCACCAGTCCTATGCGCGGGTGATACAGGAAGAGCCCGACCAGGGAGGCCGCCACGACCATGGGATAGAGGACGAGATTGACGAGGGTGGTGGAAAGGAACGTCCGCACTTTCACCCCGTCGCCCAGCCGGGCCAGCAGCTCACCCACCCGCATGCCATCGTGAAACGTTCGTGGCAACCCCAGCAAGTGACGGTGGTAGCCTTGCATGAGGGTCACATCGAGCCGTTGGGAGAGGCGCAGGGCCAGCCGGCCCTGAATCCAGGTCAGGGCCAGTCTCGCGGCCAGGATGCCCGCCATGGCAACCCCGAGGAGGAGCAGCAGACGCAGATCCTGATCAGGCAGGACGGTGTCGATGAGACGCTCGACATAGAGGGACATGCTCAGCCCGAGCACCGTGGCCAGGGCGGCGCCCACCACCGCTTGGATCACCAAAGGTCGGTGAGGCCGGAGCAGGTTCCACAATCGCCCCGAGGCCGTGACCGTCCGATCCGCGTCGGACCGCGAAGCCCGACCGTCGGCGAACCCCGCGGCGGCGATGAGAAACACGCCGCTGCAGAGGCCGGAGACGCGCTCCCGTTCCCATCCCGAGCGGCGGCCCACCGCCGGGTCCATGACGCAGACACGCCTGCGACCGATCCGCTCGATCACAACGTAATGATGGAGTCGTGACGGAAGCACGACGTGGGCGATGAGCGGAAGCGGCAGGGTCGCAAAATCGGCGGGCTTTCCCCGCACGCCCTGCAGCACAAGCCCGGCCCGCTCCGCCGCCTGGACCAGTCCCAGGGCGGTGGTGCCACCGCGGTCGGTCCCCGCCCATTGCCTCAACAGGGCAATCGAGCGGGGCCGTCCGAGGCGACGGCAGAGGTAGGCCAGGCAGGCGGGACCGCAGTCGGATTGATCGCGCTGACGCATGGAGCGGCGGTAGGGAGCGCGGACACGGGGGAGTCCGCGTCCAGATCAGAGATCCACCACCAGGTCGACCTGGTCCAGCGCCTGGCCAAGCTCGAGCGGCGTGGGCGCGGGCCAGGGCGCCATGAGACTCGAGGGCTGCCAGGGTGGAGCGGAGACGTTGAGCGGGGCAAAGCCGCCGACGGTTGCGACGAGGAGGTCGGACGAGGCCGGTTGTATCGTTTTCATGGTGGTTGTGTTTTTCCTCACCCAGATAACCCGGGACGTCCGGAATGGAGCCGCCGGAGGGCGAGAGAAAGGGTGGTGCGGACCGAGCCAGCCGGCACGCGGGCCACAGGGGTCCGTTGTATCCAATCCGTGGTCTTGGTCCGCAAGAACTGGAACAGGGTGGTGCGACCGAGATGGAACCGAACCTCCGCGACAAAGCCCTTGCGCAAGGGCTGGGATCGACCATCACGCGTCGTCAACCGGGAGACTGCGGGTCGGGCCACCACGCGGAAGAGCGGTTCACCGCGCTCCCAGCGTGCATCCGACGCAATCGCCTCCACCTGCAGAGCAAGCGTACCCCACTCGGCCGCCGGAAGCGCGGGGAAACTCGCCCGCGCACCCTGCCGGGGATGCAGCAGCGCGGCCGTACGCGCCGGCACAAAGGCCTCGATCAGCAGGGGCTCGTCGGGAGTGAGTCGCCCCAGGGCCTGTCCGGCCATGACGACACTGCCCTTCTCCAGTGACACCCATTCCAGCAACTCACCCTCGAGGGGG
>JAEUGZ010000331.1 GCA_016794725.1 Opitutaceae bacterium
AACGTCGGCCGTCTTTGAGGGGCCTGTGCACCAGATGATATTGGGATCCTGACCAAGCGCCGCCACCGCCTCAGGCACGTCGACGAAAATCCGGCGGCGCGAAACCACCGCCACGTGCACCCACGGCGCAAGGGCGGCCAGGCGCCGCGACGTGCTGGCGTCGGTGAGAATGACCGTGCCGGTTTCGGCGATCGCGCCGGCCGCTTCGGTGATGCCAAACTGGTAGTCGTCGACCCGGTTCCGATCAAATTGCGTCTCCACCTTGAACCCGGCCGGAAACGAGTCCTTGAGCGCCGGCCAGAGCGCCGGGTCGCAGTAACCGCGACGCCAGCCCTGCTTCTCCAGCAGCGACACCAAGTCCGCCACGGCGCCGAGCGGAGTGCCATTCACCAGTTTCAACCGCTGGGAAAACAACGCCTCCGCGTCCACCGCGCCCCGGGCGTTGCGCATGATGACCAACTCGCGCTCCCAGTCCGGCAAGGCCGCCCGCTCCGGCAGCGGTGCCAGCGCAGAGCGCACGCGGGCGAGGATGGAGTCACGGTCGGAAGACATGGAAGAAGTTCGAAGAGTGAAGGGCGAAGGGCGAAGGGTGAAGGGTGATCGGTGATCGGTTTCACTCTTCACTGTTCGCACTTCCCCCTTCCGCAGCTGGCCGCGCGCGATCGCGCAGCCAGCTGCGGAAAGCGCCTCCGCGCCAGGCGGGCAAGGTGCGTTTTGCCTGCCAGGCCTGCAGCGCAGGGACCGGCACGTACTTGGTCGGCAGTACATTCATGATCTTGCCGCCGAACAGCGCCATTTTCCAGGCCGCGGGCTGGGTGGCCATGACGGCCCATGCACCCATCGGTGGCGTGGCGGCGGCGGCGGATTCGCTGCCCTCGCGCTTTCCCTTTTCCCGCAGCCGCAGCAACAGGTCGGGGATCGGAATGTTGACCGGGCAGACCTCATTGCAGGCGCCGCAGAGGGACGAGGCCTTGGGCAGGTCGGCCAGCTCGGGAAACTGTTTTCCCGCCAGCAGGGGCGAAAGCACTGCGCCGACCGGACCCGGATAGACACTCCGGTAGGCGTGCCCACTGGCCTGCCGGTAGACCGGGCAGACATTGAGACACGCACCGCAGCGGATACAGCGCAGGATGTCGCGACACTCGCTGGCGAGCACGTCCGTCCGGCCATTGTCGACAAAGATGACGTGCATCTCCTCCGGGCCATCTTCCTGCGGCGCCGCCTTCGGACCGCTGATAAACTCAGTGTAGACCGTCAGCTGCTGGCCGGTGCCGCTGCGCGCCAGCAGATTGAGCAGCAGCCCGAGGTCGCGATCCCGGGGGAGGATCTTCTCGATGCCGACCATCGCGATGTGGACCTTGGTGGCGGCGAGGCAGAAGCGGGAATTCCCTTCATTCGTCACCAGCACGATCCGGCCGCTTTCCGCCACGACAAAATTCGCCCCGGTCAGGCCGACGTCGGCCTGGAGGTACTTGTGACGCAGGTGGGCGCGGGCCCGACGCGTGATGGTCTCGGGATCATCATTGTAGGCACCCAGGCCGTGCCGTTCGAAGGAGGTCGCGATCTCGCGACGGTTCTTGTGGATGATCGGTTTGACGATGTGCGATGGGTGGTCGCCGTCGATCTGGATGATGAACTCGCCCAGGTCGGTCTCGACGCACTCCACCCCCCGTTTCTCCAGGTAGTGGGCCAGTTCAGTCTCCTCGCTGACCATGGTCTTGGCCTTGACCATCTTCGTTGCGCCGCGGGCGCGCAGGATGGAGTAGACCGCCTCATTGGCGGCCTCGGCGGTCGAGGCCCAGTGCACCGTGACGCCGTTGGACTGGAGTTTCGCCTCCACCGCCGGCAGGTAGGTATCCAAATTCTCCACCACATGCTGCTTGATCTCGCCGGCGATCGCGCGGAGGCGGTTCGGATCGGCGTAGTGGTCAAAGAGCACGGCGGTGCGCTTCTCGTGTCCCGCTTTGGACCCGCTGTGGACGGAGGCCCGGGTGTCGGCCTTCAACCGGGCGGCAAACTGGTCGATTTGCTGGAATTTCATCGGCGTTCTCCGGGGCCGAGCAGACCGCCGTTGCGCAAGGCGTCGCGCATCACCTGGACCGCGTGCAGCACCTTGATCGGTTTGCCGTCCTTTTCCGCCAGTCCGCCGAGATGCATGAGGCAGCTCATGTCGGCGGAGACCAGGGCGTCGGGCTGGACTGCGCGGATGTGGTCGAGTTTGAGCGTGCCCATCGCGGAGGAAATGTTCGGGAAACTCACGGAAAAGGTGCCCCCGAAGCCGCAGCACTGTTCACCCTCGCCAAACGGAGCCACGGTCAGGCCGGCGATCGAGCCGAGCAGGCGTGTGGCGGCCTCCCCCGTGGCGGTGCCCCGGGAGTGACACGACCGATGGAACGCCACCTTGCCATCGTAGCGCCCCGGCCATGACGTCACCCCAAGCCCGTTCACAATGTAGTCGAGCACCTCCCACGTCCGGCGTCCCAGTGCATCGACGGAGGCGCGATCCGATTCCTTTTCGAATTCCAGCGGTGCCCCGTGAAACAGCATCGCGGCGCACGATCCGCTCGGCACCACCACCGGCAAATCCCCCGCAAAGGTCCGCACCGTATGGCGCACCACCTTGCGCGAAGCCTCCCAGTCTCCTCCGTTAAACGCCGGCTGGCCGCAACAGGTCTGCCCCTCGGGAAATTCGATTTCAACACCCAGATATTCAAGCACTTCCACCGTGGCCTGCGCCACGTCATCATAGAAGGCATCGCACAGGCATGTCGCCATCATTTGCACCCGACGTTGAGTGATCGGCAACCGCTCGTGGTTTAGCATAGCAATGGAGGGGCGACCGTAAAGAATGGTCCCGACGGCGCAACCCAATTGAACATTTCTGATAGATTTTGGTAGATTGTGACAGTTTTCATTGGCACCGTGCCATTTTCCCCTCCCCGCCTCGCTGCTTATGTCCTCTTCTCCGCTCTACGTCGCCGCCGTTGATCTCGGCGCCACCAGCGGCCGTGTCATCCTCGGCACCTGGTCCAAAGACCGACTCACCCTGCGTGAAGTGCATCGGTTTCCCAATACGTTCCATTCGTTGGACGGACATGACTACTGGAACATCGGCGGGCTCTGGCATGAGGTCCAGACCGGGATCAAGGCCGTGGCGGCCGCGTTGCCCAAAGGCGCCCGGCTGGCGTCGATCGGGGTCGACACGTGGGGGGTGGATTACGTGCTGCTCAATGATGCGGGCCGGCTGGTCTTTCCGGTGCACGCCTACCGCGACAGCCGGACCCAACCGGGATTGAAACGGCTCGGCGACACCCGCGCCGCCCGCGATCGGATTTACGCCGCCACCGGCATCCCGAACGTCTTCTACAACACGTCCTTGCAACTGGAGGAAACCGTCGCGAACTGTCCCGCCATCACCGATCTGGCGACGCGCTGCCTCTTCCTGCCGGACTATTTCAACTACCTGTTGTCAGGGCGGATGGAGGTGGAGTTTTCCATCGCCAGCACCTCGCAGTTGATCGACGTCCACGGAAAGGACTGGTCGCGTCCGGCGCTCGACCACTTCCGGCTTCCCCCCTCCTGGTTCAGCACGCCGGTGGCGGCGGGAACCCGGCTTGGCATGCTGCGATCCACGATCGCCGGGGATCTCCCCGCGCTCAAGGGCACACGCGTCATCGCAGTTCCAGGACACGACACGGCTTGCGCCTATGACGCCATGCCTGCTTCTCCCGACGGCTCGGACCTTTACCTCAGTTCCGGCACCTGGTCCCTGGTCGGATTCGAAGGCGACCAACCCGTTCTGGGTGAAGAGGCGCAGGCGGCCCGGATCTCCAATGAACGCACCGGAGACGGACGCTACCACCCCCTGACCAATGTCATTGGCCTGTGGTTGCTCGAGGGCACGCTGAAGGACTTCTCTGCCCGCCCCAAGACCGACCGCGAATGGGCGGCTCTGATCACGGCAGCCGAGGCCCTGCCCGCGCCCAAGGTGCTGATCGATGTGGTTGACCCGGCGCTGGCCAATCCGGTCTCGATGCGCGCCGCCCTCGACGCACAGTTGAAGAAGCGTCGTGTCAAACCCCCGAAGGACCTCGCGGGGTATGTCCGCCTGATTTGTGACTCGCTCGGGCGCGGCCATGCTGATGCCAAACGGGCCTTTGAGCGCCTCGCCGGGCGGACGTTCCAGCGGATCCTGATGGTGGGTGGCGGTGCGAAGAACCGGTTGCTCTGCCAGGCGACCGCCGATGCCGCCGGGATTCCGGTGGTGGCCTTTGACCTCGAAGGCTCCGCGGTCGGCAATCTTGCCAGTCAATTGATTGCGTTGAAAGCCGTCAAAAGCCTGGGAGAGTTCCGCCGTTTGCAGGCGGCCAGGCTCCACCAGCGTCGGTACACCCCGCGAACCTAGCTGGCCGGGGTCAGCGCACGGACCGGATCGGAGGTTGCAATGGGCCGGGTTTCTCCGAGAGTTATGATTTCGCCCAAAAGAACATGCTGAAGAAGTTGATTGCGAAGCTGCGCCGGACACTTGGCCCTTCGCCCGATGCCAAACCCGCCAAAGAGGCGGCCAAACCCTCCCTTCCGGCCTCTCAGCACCCCGCCCGCACGGTCCACGCTGAATCCACCCGCCGGCGGGAATCCCGTCCCAAGGCGGGCGAGCGCACCGATCGTGCGCCACGCGACTCCGCCTCCCAGGGAGGACATGAGAGCCGATCCCGTGGGTCCCACCGGCATGGCAGTTCCGGTGCGGATCGCGGCGCGGGTGGCGGTGGAGGAGGGCGCGGTCGGGGTCGCGAACGCGAGCGTCATCCCGGAGAAGAAACGACCAAGCCGGCCGCCGCGACGCCGGTCGCGCCGAAACGCTCCCGTACACCCCGGCCGCAACCCGAGGTGCCAAAGGTCGACAGTGCTTTCACCCAATTGGGCCTGTCGGACCGCATTGCTTTCGCCGTTCAGGAAAAGGGCTACATGGAGCCGACTCCCATCCAAGCCCAGGGCATCCCCGTGGTGCTGTCGGGGCGCGATGTGATTGGCTCCGCCCAGACCGGCACCGGCAAGACCGCCGCGTTTGCCCTTCCCATTCTGCAACGGCTCGACGCCAAGGTCGGTCATCCCCGGTGCCTCGTGCTGGAACCGACCCGCGAACTGGCGCTCCAGGTCGAAGAGGCCTTCAAGACTTACGGCAAGTACACCAACCTCGATGTGACCGTGATCTACGGCGGCGTCGGTTACGGAAAACAACGCGAGGACCTGGAGAACGGCGTCGACATCATCGTGGCAACCCCCGGACGCCTCCTCGATCACATGGAACAGGGTGCGATCAGCCTGGCCGGGGTGGAGATCCTCGTGATGGACGAAGTCGACCGCATGCTCGACATGGGTTTCCTCCCGGACGTCAAACGCATCGTTTCCAAGATCCCGAAGTCACGTCAGACGCTGTTCTTCACCGCCACGATTCCGCCCGAAATCGCCTCGCTCGCGAGCTGGGCCCTCCACGAGCCCGTCGAGGTGAAAATCGGCCAGCGCCGCTCCGCCGCTGAAACCGTCGCCCACGCCTTCTACCCGGTCGTGGCGTCGCAGAAATTCGACCTGCTGCTCACCCTGCTGGAAGCGACGCAGTTCAAGAGCGTGATCATTTTCTGCCGGACCAAGATGGGGGCCGACCGCATCGCCCACCGCCTGCTCGCCGCCAAACACACCGTCGGCGTGATCCACTCCGACCGCAGCCAGCGCGAGCGCGTGGAGTCCCTCGACGGCTTCAAGTCGGGCAAGTTCGAGGTGCTAGTGGCCACGGACATCGCCGCCCGCGGCCTCGACATCGCCGGTGTGTCCCATGTCATCAACTACGACGTCCCGGAGAATGCCGAGGACTACGTTCACCGCATCGGCCGCACCGGCCGGGCGCAGAACACGGGCGAGGCGTTCACGCTCGTGACCGAGGACGATGTGCGCAATGCGCGCTCAATCGAACGGTTCATCAACACGCCGATTGAACGGAAGAAGTTCCCCGACTTCCCTTACATCTATTCGGCGCTCTTTGATGAAACCAACCAGGCGGCGGCCGCTGCCGCCGCCAAGCCGGCCAGCCGCCTGACCCGCGGCGGCCGCCGGTAACAACGCTCCTCTTCCCGCCGGTCACACGGACTCGCCGTGCCCGGCCGGAACCCCGTCTGGCCCGGGGGTTAACATTCATCGGCCCTCCCCTTGCTCCGCGTATGCGGGTGTATGAACTCTCACGTCTCCCCATCCCAACCCTGAATCTGCTCTATGGACAAGGTACGCATCGGCATTGTTGGTCTCGGCAACATGGGGTCCGCGCATGCGGCCAACATCCAGGCCGGAAAGATCAAGCAACTTGAGTTGACCGCCGTCAGTGACATGGACACCGCGCGTTTCGCCCGGGTGCCCAACGTCAAGGGGTTCGCCCAGGTCGACGAGATGATGACGTCCGGCCTGATCGATGCGATTCTGATCGCGACGCCGCACTACGACCACACCTCGCTCGGCATCAAGGCGCTCAAGGCCGGGTTGCATGTGATGGTGGAAAAGCCGATCTCCGTTCACCGCGCCGACGCCGAGCGTCTCATCGCCGCCTACAGCAACAAAAAGCAGATCTTCGCGGCGATGTTCAATCAGCGGACCGATCTGTACTATCGCAAGATCCGCCAGCTCATCCAAAGCGGAGAACTGGGCGAGTTGCGCCGGGTCAACTGGATCATCACCAACTGGTTTCGAACCGAGGCTTACTATGGCAGCGGTGGCTGGCGCGCGACCTGGGCCGGCGAGGGTGGTGGCGTGCTGCTCAATCAGTGCCCCCATAATCTCGATCTGTTCCAGTGGATGTTCGGCATGCCGACCTCGATCCGGGCCTTCTGCAAATTCGGGCGGTACCATGACATCGAGGTCGAGGACGACGTCACCGCCTACTGTGAGTTCGCCAATGGCGCCACCGGCGTCTTCATCACCTCCACCGGCGAAGCCCCCGGCACCAACCGTCTCGAAATCGCAGCCGAACGGGGCCGGCTGGTCTACGAGAACGACACCATTTCCTTCACCCGCAACGAGGTCCCGATGTCCGAATTCTCGAAGACATCGACCCAGGCCTTCGCGCGTCCGGACAGCTGGGACATCACCGTTCCGGCCGCCAGCCACGGCGGTCAGCACAACGAGATCCTGCAGAACTTCGTCGACGCCATCCTGCGCGGGGCGACCCTGGTGGCTCCGGCCGTGGAGGGTATCCACTCGGTGGAGCTGGCCAACGCCATGCTGATGTCGGCCTGGACGGACAAGGCCGTCTCCCTGCCGATTGACGGCAAGAAGTACGAGCGCCTGCTCAAGCAGAAGATCGCCGAATCGGCCAAGACCAAGAAGAAAGCCCGCACCATCGTCGCCGGCGGGGACGACTTCACCAAGTCCTTCGGCCGCTGACCCCGACGGCCATGAAACTCTCCCAGGTCGCAATCCAGCTCTTCACCCTGCGCCAGCACTGCCAGACCGCGACCGATTTTGCCGCCACCGCGGCCAAGGTCCGCGCAATCGGCTACACCGCCGTGCAGATCAGCGGCGCCGGTCCCATCCCCGAAGCGGAATTGGTGTCCATCTGCCGGAACGAGGGACTGACGATCTGCGCCACCCACGAACCGGGGGCGAAGATCCTCGACGAGACCGAGGCGGTCATCGAGCGCCTGCACAAGCTCAACTGCCGCCTGACCGCCTACCCGTTTCCCGCGGGGATCGACTTCACCGACTCCGCGGTGGTCGAGACCCTCGTGCGCAAGCTCGACGCCGCCGGAGCCAGGCTCCGCGAGGCGGGACTGGTGCTCGGGTACCACAATCACGGCATTGAATTCGTGAAGTACAAGGGCGCGCCCGTGCTCGAGTACATCTATGCGGCGACCCGGCCGGAGAACCTTGTCGGCGAGCTCGACACCTTCTGGATCCACTACGGTGGCGGTGACGTTGTCGACTGGTGCCGGAAACTGCGGGGACGCCTGCCCTTCATCCACCTCAAGGACTACGGCTTCACGAAGGAGAACAAACACTGCTTCTGTGAAATCGGCGCCGGCACCCTGCCCTTCGACCGCATCATCGCCGAGGCGGAAAAGTCCGGTTGCGAGTGGTTCATCGTCGAGCAGGACACCACGCCCGGCGACCCCTTCGATTCCATCCGCCAGAGCTACGACTACATCCGCGCCCATCTCGTCTCCTAAGCTCCCGATCGCCATGTCGCTGTCACAACCCTACCTGCCCGAGGATTTCCTCCTCACCACCGCCTGGTCGCGCAAACTTTACTTCGATCACGCCATCAAGCAGCCGATCTACGACTATCACTGCCACCTGCCCCCCGACCAGATCGCGGGCAACAAGCAGTTCGCGAATCTGACGGAGATCTGGCTGGGTGGAGATCACTACAAGTGGCGGGCGCTGCGCGCCGCCGGCGTGCCGGAGGACCTGATCACCGGCAAGGCATCGAGCGACTACGACAAGCTGCTCGCCTTCGCCCGCGCGGTGCCCCAGCTCGTGCGCAATCCGCTGCACCATTGGTCGCACCTGGAGCTGCGCCGCTTCTTCGGCATCGATCTCCTGATCAACGAAGCCAACGCGCCGAAGATCTGGGAGGCGGCCAACGCCAAGCTGCGCACGCCCGCGCTCTCGACCCACGGCATCCTCACCAGCAACCGCGTCAACGTCGTCTGCACGACCGACGATCCGGCCGACACCCTGGAGCACCACCTGGCGATCGCCAAGAGCGGGCTCGGCACCCGCGTCTACCCGACCTTTCGTCCCGACAAGGCGATGGTGGTCAACGCCCCCGCGGTCTTCAATCCGTGGTGCGACCTGCTGTCACAGCGCAGCGGCATCGAGGTCAAGTCCCTCGCCACCCTGCTCGAAGCCCTCGACCAGCGCCACGGCTTCTTTCACTCGGTCGGCGGCCGGCTCTCCGACCACGGCCTGGAGGCGCTCCCCGATGTCGACTGCACCGAACGCGAGGCTGCCGCCATCTTCAACCAGGCGCGCAGCGGCACCGCGGCGACGCCCGACCAGACGGCGAAGTTTGTCTGGTTCATCATGGTCTACCTCGGACGCCTGGACGCCAAGCGCGGCTGGACCAAGCAGCTTCACCTCGGGGCGCTCCGCAACAACAACAGTCGCCTGCTCAAGCGCCTCGGTGCCGATGCCGGCGTCGACTCGATCGGCGACTTTCCGCAGACGCGGGCGCTCTCCCGCTACCTCGACACCCTCGACCGCGACAACCAGCTGCCGAAGATCGTGCTCTACAATCTGAATCCGGCGGATAACTACGCGTTTTCCACCATGATCGGCAATTTCCAGGACGGCACCATTCCGGGCAAGCTCCAGTTCGGTTCCGGCTGGTGGTTCCTCGACCAGAAGGAGGCGATGGAGTGGCAGATCAACGCGCTGTCGCAGCTCGGCCTGCTCTCCCGTTTTGTCGGCATGTTGACGGACTCGCGCAGCTTCCTCAGCTATGTGCGCCACGAGTACTTCCGGCGCCTGCTGTGCAGCATGATCGGAGCCGATGTCGAGGCAGGCCTCATCCCGGCCGACGAGGCCGAGGTGAGCAAGTTGATCCGCGACATCTGCTACGACAACGCCGCCGGCTATTTCGGCCTTCAGGCCGGAACGCTCTAGGCCCCGGCCGGATCGTCTCGCCCGCGGACGCGATCGTTTCCCACCATGCAAATCGGCATCTGCGCCACCCCGGCGGACATCGCACCGCTCCCGAACCTGCCCTTCGATTTCATCGAGGCGCATGTGCAGAACCTGCTGCTGCCGGAAAAGCCCGAAAGTGCGTTTGCTCCCAACGCCGCGGCCACCCGATCCAGTCCGCGGGGCACACCGGCGGCCAACTGCTTCCTCCCCGCGGACCTCAAGGTCACCGGCCCTTCGGTCGATTCCACCCGGCTCGCACGCTATGCCGAGGTGGCCTTCGCCCGGGCCGCATCCCTCGATCTGCGGATTTTCGTGTTTGGTTCCGCCGGGGCCCGGCAGATGCCGGAGGGCTGGTCCGCCATCCGTGGGTTCGAGCAGTATGTCGAGGCCCTGCAGGTGGTGGCGCCCATCGCCCAGCGCCACGGCATTCAGGTGGTGGTCGAGCCGCTCAACCGGGTGGAGTGCAATCTCGTAAATACAATCGACGAAGGCGCGGAGGCGGTCCACCGCTGCAACCACCCCAGCGTGCAGCTGCTGGTGGACTTCTTTCACATGCTGCGCAACGGCGAGGCTCCCGACCCCATCGGACGTCATGCCGCCCTGGTGACGCACGCCCACTTGGCCGAAAATGTAGACCGTCGCGAACCGGGGTTCCACGGTGACGACTTTCGCCCGTTTCTGCGGCAATTGCACAAGGCCACGCGTTGCCAGCGTCTGACCATCGAATGCGTCTGGTCCCAGGGCATGCCCGCCGGCGTCGCCGCGGCGGTGGCCGAGGTCCGGCGTCAGGTGGCCGATGCCGGCTATTGATCGCGCCGCCCGGGCTCGGATCGCGCGGGGTGGTGTTCATCCTGGTTTCCGCGACTGGAACGAATCAGCCTATCTACCGCCGTTGAAACGAGCCGACCCGTTCATAAACCACAGATCCCGCAGGCGCGCATACGTGTCAACGTAGCCGCGATCCAAGCGCGGTGTCTGGTGGAGGTGGGGTCGCCGACCCCGCGCGGATGGGCGTCGCGTGAAGAAATCGGTCAACGAAGGCGGGACCGGCCGGTCCCGTCGCGGCCTCAACGAGGCCACCTCCACCTGAATCGCCAGTTGTGTCCGTCAAGTTCTGCAAAAGCGGATCGGTGGTGTGATGGTTTGGTGAGATAAAAGGATTTATGGGATGGGGTGAAGGGGAAGGGGCGGAGCCCTTTCCCCTCCTCGGATTGAGTGGAGGGTGGCAGGGAGGCGG
>JAEUGZ010000343.1 GCA_016794725.1 Opitutaceae bacterium
ACGGTCATTGGCGAATTCGGGCAAGCCTACTGGCTCGACAAGCGCCACGGTTACTCGCCAAACGTGACGGCCTCGCACACCTTCACGCCCGAGTTTTTTGAGAGCGCCGGCATCCCGGTTCAGGCGATCCATACGTTCGGCGTCGCCAAGGCCTACGACACCAAGGTCGGTACCCATACGTTCATCACCGAAATGGACCACGCTCATCCGCTCGCCGCGAGGCTCAAGCAGTTGGAATTTGGCACCAGCACGGGCCGGCAACGCATGGTGGGCTGGTTTGATGCGGTCGAGAAGGGTGACGCCCTGCGCTACGGTGGATTCCAGGACCTGATGATCAACAAAGCCGACGCGCTGACCCACGGAGGCGAATGGCAGGGCGACCTGCTCATCGCCGCTGCATATGAGGACGCCCAAGGCCGTCGCCATCACCACGTGCCGCGCAACGAGGCAATTCGCAAAACGCTTCGCCCCGTCTACACGCGTCACCCCGGTTGGAAAACGGACATCTCCAAGGTCCGCACCTTTGGAGAGCTGCCTCCGGAAGCCCGGCACTATGTCGCGTCCATGATGTGCGCCATTGTTGAGGTCGCCTATGGAGACAAGGGATCGCTCTCCACGGCGAGCCTCCCGAATTTGCGCTACCTCGGAGTGGGACCGGACCCTTCGCAGATCATCAAGGACGTCCCGACGACTGCGGAACTTCTGTGCTTGGCCGGCCGGACCTAAAAATCCTGGAGTCGGCCTTCGCCTGCTCCCATCTCCGGTGAAATCCGCATGAGGACTTCGCCGAGCAGATAGATGGACCCCGTGACAACGAGCGGATCGTCCCGATCGCCGGCGGTGCAGGTTCTGGCATCGGGGAAGAGTTCTTCCAGCGAGGCCCGAGCCACCTTGCCGGTGAATCGCGACGGAATCAGGGCCTCCAATTCAGCAAACGTGCAAGCCCGCGCCTGATGCGGCACGACCAGGTGGATTTCCTTGGCGTAGTCTGCAATCGTGCCGAGCAACGCACCGGCGCGTGCAGCCCCCAGCGCACCTGTGATCACCACCGGACGGCGGCCGGTCGACTCCACCCAGCGACGTAGATTCGCGCGCAGGACATCGGCCCCTTCCGGGTTGTGCGACGCGTCCAGAATGAGCGGCCTCCCGCCCAGGGTGACCCGCTGCCATCGGCCTGGCCAGCTGACCTGATGGAGGGCGGTGCTGATCGTCGTTTCTGAAAATCCCCAGGAGGATCCCATCGCCCGGGCGATCAACGTCGCCGTCGCTGCGTTCCAGCGCTGGTAGTCACCGTCAAGGCTGGTGGTCGGATAGGAGGCGATGGCTTCGCCAAACTCCTCGCGCACCGAATAGACCCGACACCCGCGCTGGCTGGCAATGTCGCGAATCACCCGTTCGGCCCCGGGCGGTAGTCGTCCCATCACCACAGGCTTGCCGGCCTTGATGATTCCCGCCTTTTCCGCGGCAATCTCCTCGGGGGTGTTGCCCAGCATTTCGCAGTGATCCAGGCTGATGGAGGTGATGGCCGACACTTCAGGTTGAACCACGTTGGTGGCGTCGAGTCGGCCACCCAGCCCCACTTCAATCACCGACAACTGGCAGGCCTTGCGCTGAAATTGCAGGAACGCCATTGCCGTCATGAACTCGAAGAAACTGGGATGATCGTCCGGAGCGTGCCGGGCCAGTTCCTCCGCCACGGGGCGAAGCTGCCGAGTGAAGGAAATGATCTCTTCGTTCGAAAGCGGGGTTCGATTCACTTGGACGCGTTCGCCCAGTCGCACGAGGTGGGGTGATGTGTAGAGCCCAACACGGAATCCCGCCGTCCGGCCGATCGCGTCGACCATGGCGGCAGTGGAGCCCTTGCCGTTCGTTCCGGTGATGTGCACCGTCGGCACTGCACGCTCAGGATGGCCCAATTCCGCGACCAGTGACCGCATGCGGTCGATCCCAAATTTGATGCCTCGCGCCTTGAGGGAGAACAGGTAGTCCTGAACCCCGATATACTCGGTGGTAAGTGACAACGGTATCATGAGCCAACACCGACCCCATGGTCGGTCGTTTGCGGATGCGGAATCACCGGCGCGAACTCGTCGAGGGCAGTTTCTTGAGGTACAGCGCGTTCAGCAGCAGGCGCAAATGGCCCCGCATCTCGAGCCGGTTCACAATCTGGTCAATCAAACCATGCTTGAGCAAAAACTCAGCGCTCTGAAAACCGGGAGGAAGCGTTTGTTTGGTCGTTTCCTTGATGACGCGTGCGCCGGCAAATCCGATGAGCGCCCCGGGTTCGGCCAGGTTGATGTCGCCCAAGGTGGCAAAGCTGGCTGTCACTCCCCCCATCGTTGGATGCGTCAGCACCGAGATGTAGGGAAGACCCGCTTCGGCCAAGCGTCCCAAGGCAGCGCTGGTCTTTGCCATTTGCATCAACGAGAATATCCCTTCCTGCATGCGGGCACCACCCGATGCACTAAAGATGACGCAGGGGATTTTCTGTTTCAGCGCGACCTCGATCGCCCGCGTGATCTTCTCGCCCGCGGCCGACCCCATGGCGCCACCGCAAAAACGAAAATCCATCACCGCAACCGAGATTTTTAGTCCCTCGATCGACCCGGTTCCGCAGACCACGGCCTCGTTCAGACCGCTTTCCCGTTCGTACTTCTTGATACGGTCAGGATAAGGCTGGGAATCCACAAACGAAAGCGGGTCAGCGGATCTCACCGTCCCATCGGCTTCGACAAAGGTGTCCGGATCAAAAAGCGCAGCGATGCGCTGCCGTGCTCCAATCGGAAAGTGATAGCCGCTTTTCGGCACCACCATCTGGTTCGCCTCAAGCTCCTTATTGAACACAATTTCCCCCGAGATTGGACACTTGGTCCAAAGCCCCTTGGGGATGTCCTTCTTCTTGACGACGACGGTTGAGTACTTCGGCTTGCTGAAGAGCGACATAGCGCGAATTGAAGCGGAGGAAGGAACTGAGACCTTAGCCGTGACCAAACGTGACGACGTCGAGCATCAGGCAGCCAGCGTTTCGGAGCACGCGAGCGCAGCTATTGAGCGTTGAACCGGTTGTGAAGACGTCATCGACAAGAATGTAATGCTGGTCGGGCAGAATGTGCGTGCCCGGGAGCAGTGCAAAGGCATTTTTCAGGTTCTCCATCCGGTGCCGCCGGTCAAACGCCGTCTGGGTGACGGTATCGACAATGCGTTGCAAACACGGCTGAATCCGCGTTGTTCCCCCAGCCGCTCGCGCAAATAGTTTGGCGATCAGAAAACATTGATTGAAGCCCCGTTCCCGCTCTTTGCGGGGATGTAAAGGAACCGGCACCAGCACTGCATCCCGCACGTGGTCGAGAACATGAGGCGACGAACGCACGATGGCTTCCATATCTGACAGGACATGCAGCCCGCGATGATACTTAAGCTCGATCACGATCGAACGGGCGGCCCCGCGAAACACGACCGCCGTACACCCACGTCGGAACGCAGGCCGGAGTCCTTCACAATGAGGGCAGGTTTTTTCACCGGCGACCTCTCCAGAAAACGGATGTCCACAAACCTCACAGGCCGGTGGCGAAACACGCGGAAGTTGAGTGGTGCAGCGCACACAAAGGTACCGAAAGGGAGGGTTGCTTTCGACGAGCCCGTGGCAGCCCACACACACAGGAGGAAAGATCACATCAGCGGCGCCGTTCAGGTCCAACCTCCCCCTTACTCCCGAACGACCAATCCGTTTCAAGAAGGCGCTGAGATCTTGCGCGCTCACGTTCCAATCTCCGACTCGTCAGATCAGTCGTAAAACACCCTGATCAAACAGAGGCCCTGGGGTGGTGCCGTCTCCACCGCAGGGGTGCGCCGGCCCGATTCCAAAAACTCGATGATCTGCGCCGGAGTGAGTTTACCCCACCCCACGCTGACCAGCGCCCCCACCAGACTGCGCACCATTTTGTAGAGGAAGCCATCGGCTTCCGCAGTGACGGTGACATGGCGTCCGGTGCGTCGGACATCCAAGCGTCGAAGGGTCCGAACGGTATCATCGTTTTCGGAGCCGTTGAAGGCAGAAAACGCGGCGAAATCGTGCCGGCCGCAAAGTGACCGCGCTGCCACTTGCATGGCTTCCACATTCGGTGCCGTTGGCCGTTCAATCGCCCAAACGAATGGCCGAATGAATGGATCCGCGTCGCCCAAGTAAATCCGATACCGATAACGTTTCCCAGTGGCGCTGAAGCGCGCATGGAATGAACTTGAAACTGCCCGCACTGCTTTGATTTGCAGCCCAGGCGGCAGGTTCACACGCAGCGCCGCTTTCAGTCGAGCAGCCCCGTGTTTCCAAGGGAGATCAAAGTGGAACACCTGTGCCAAGGCATGCACCCCCGCATCGGTTCGTCCACTGGCATGAACGCGCTCCAACTTCCCCGCCAGCTGTGTCAGGCGCGCTTCAATCGCATCCTGGATACTTCCGCCTCCGGGTTGACTCTGCCAGCCCGTGAACGATGTGCCATCGTAGGCGCAGACTACTTTCCACCGAGCGAACGAAGGAGGCACTGAACTCATCTTTATTGCAATTGTGATGCTTTAACTCTCGAGGTCGAGCTCAATTCTCACCTGCCTAGTGAACTCACTTCCGTTTCTGCATCATCCCTCGGACAACGGAGGCAATTTTACATGTTGGTTGAGATAATCTTGCAGGATCAGCGTCGCGGCCCTCGAGTCGACAATTCCGGACGAACGAAGGTCGCGCCGCCGGTGTTTGGGAATACTTTCTTCCGCCTCACTGGAGGTCAGCCGCTCATCCACCAAGTGAACCGGAAGGGAAAATGTCTGCCGGAGCTGGTCCGCAAATTTTTGCACTTCAAGCGCTTTGGGTCCCACCGAATCATCCATATTCAAGGGCAAACCCATCACCAGTTCCGTGATTCGGCGCTCCTTAATCAGCGCTTGGAGCGCATTCAGACGATCGGGTGAAGTGAGTCCGATCAGCGCAGGCAGCGGAGTGGCCACACCAATGTCGTCACCATAACTCAAACCCATCCGCTTCGCACCATAGTCAATCCCTAGGCAGCGCATGGTATTCCCGACGCTAGAGCCACTTGGCCCCACCTTTTGTTGCTTCGATCCGCTTGATCAGGAGTTTAATCTCCTGAGCCCGCGCCTTGGGAATGACCAAAGTCGCATCGCGTGTGTGCACCACCACACAGTCATCGACGCCGAGCACTGCCACCAAATGACCATCGTCACTGATCACAATATTATCCCGGCCTTGCTCGACCAGGGCGTTTCCCAAACATACATTCCCCTGTTTATCAGCAGGATGGTGCCGCGTCACCGCTGGCCAAGATCCAACATCATCCCAATCGAACGAAGCTGGCAAGACCACGACGTGATTCGACTTTTCAAGTAATGCATAGTCGACGGAGATTTTCTCCAGTTGCGGATAGACCTTCTTGAGCACGGATTGGATCGGTCGTCCCTTGCCCAATACGGTTCGTACGGGCTCCATTCCCGCCACCAATCCCGGGGCATGTTCCCGCAGCGCCGCCAGGACGGTGGGAAGGCTCCAGACAAACATGCCCGCGTTCCAAACATAGTCGCCCGACTTAAGGTAGCGTTCGGCCAATTCCAGCGGAGGCTTCTCCACAAATCGCTTCACATGGAAAAAGGAGCGCCGCTGAACCCGCTTCCATACCTCGCCCTGCTGGATATAGCCAAATCCAGTGGCGGGTTCGTGCGGCTTTATTCCGATCGTGACCAGTACCTGGCTCGCTTCGGCCGCTTTGAACGCAGCTTCCAGATCGCTCAAGTAGGCATCCTGGTCATCGATGACATGATCCGACGGCAACACAGCAAACGTACCCGCGGGATCCCGCGACTCAACCAGCAGCGCGGCAAGCATCACGGCCGGGGCCGTGTCACGCCCCATCGGCTCCGCCACCACGTGGTCAGCCGCGAGTCCGGGGCAGCAGGAACGAACCGCCCTGACCTGACTGGCGCTCGTGATGACAAACGTGTTTTTCGCCGGGACCAGCGAAGCCACCCGATTGAGCGTCTGCGTCAGCAAGGGACTCTTGCCAACAATCGGAAGCAAGTGCTTCGGCCGACGGCTGCGACTTTGCGGCCAGAACCGTTCGCCCTTTCCCCCGGCAATGATGACAATAAATCGTTCAGACATAGTGGGGCCCGATGAAAGCCTCGGTTCCCCGTCTAGCAATTTCCATTTGCAGGCCCGGAGAGATGGAGTCTCTTGCTCGGACGTGGACTCCCTCTCGCCTGACGAACTCGCCCGCTACAGCCGACACCTCCTTCTCCAGGAAATCGGTCGCGAAGGACAGCAACGGCTCAAGGCCTCCCGAGTCCTGGTGGTGGGCGCAGGAGGGCTGGGCAGCCCAGCCGCGCTCTATCTGGCGGCAGCAGGTGTGGGGACGCTCGGAATCGCCGACTTCGATCGCGTCGAATCTCACAATCTCCAGCGGCAGCTTCTCCATTCGGACCAGAGCGTAGGCACATCCAAAGTGAAGTCGGCGGGAGAACGTCTTCGCGCCACCAATCCCTATATTCACATCGTGGAACACGACACGGCCGTCACTGAGGAAAATGCAGTGACGCTCTTTTCTTCGTATGATGTGATTGTCGACGGTACCGACACCTTTGCGACCCGCTACTTGAACAACGACGCCGCGGTCCTGGCACGACGTCCGCTGGTTTATGGCAGTGTCTACAAGTTTGAAGGTTCTGTTTCGGTGTTTTCACCCGCAACCGGTGGACCCTGTTACCGTTGCCTGTTTACCGAACCTCCCGCAGCCGGGACGGTTCCCAACTGTGCGGAGGCCGGAGTGCTGGGTGCCCTTTGTGGTGTGATTGGCAGTTTGCAGGCTTTGGAAACCATCAAGTGGTGCACGCAGGCTGGAAATACACTCCAGGGCCAATTTCTCACCTTTGATGGACTCCGTTCATCGTTTCGCTCGCTCAAGGTTCCCCGGGACCCCCAGTGTCCGGTCTGCGGGCTTCATCCAACGATTCAGACTCTCGATCCCAGACGCTATCGGCCAGCCTGCGAACGCACCACCTTTGAACACTCCTCCTCCATGAGTTCCGAACCTACCGCCGTCCCAATCGAACTATCCGTCACCGAGGCTTCCCAGTTGCTAGGAAATCATCCCGGGAGCGTCACCCTCATCGACGTGCGTGAGCCGTTTGAAACGGAAATCTGCACCATCGCCGGAGCCAAACTCATCCCGATGCGAGAAATTCCCGCCAAACTTTCTGAGCTCCCCAAGAATCGACATCTCCTGATCCTCTGCCACCACGGTGGTCGCAGCCTGCGTGTGACCGAGTTTCTCCGCCAGAATGGCTTTGACCAGGTCAGCAACGTCACAGGTGGAATCGATGCGTGGGCAGACCAAGTCGACACCCGTCTCCGACGCTACTGAATGGAGAGCCAGGACACTCAAGGTTGAGGCGCGAGACAATCCTTGAAGAGGTCGTCTCACTTCCCCTTTCCGCCTGAGACTATTGGCGCCGATCTCCGTCGGCCATTGGCGCGTCCGGTCATCCTTACAAATAAAAAAGCCCCCGGGGAAAGACCGGGGGCGAGCTTGTGGGTGCCGGATCGACTTAGCTGCTGGCACCGGCCCTCGGCTTGACCAGCCCGAGCGCTTTCTTGATATTCTGTACACTCGGGAGCGAAATACGCAATGCCTTCGCGATTTCAGCACCCGTCTTGCCTTCCTCCACCAAAGTTTTGACCTGGCTCTTCGTTTCATCGGTGATCTTGGCGCGCGTGCGTTTGGCACTCTTGAGCGCAACCTTGACCCGCGCCTTGCGACGCCCGCCGTCGCGCTGCGCCGACTTCAAGGCCTTGATGAAACTGTTGAGGTCGGAATAACCATATTCAGAAGGGAGATTGGCAAGTGCGGTCATCCGCTCGGCCGAGATCGTCTGTTCCATTTCAGCGAGCTTTGCCTTGGCCGCTTCGAGTTGGTTGAGTTTATCAATGAATGGCATATCCGGTTATGCAATCAGGCGCCAAAGTAGTATCAAGCGTGAAGTTCGAATATAGAGCATAATATATACGCCTGTTTTTTGCGATGACTTCGGCATGCATCCCGCTTTCCTGCTGTCACACCCATGCACCACATCCTTGACGAGACTCCTACGGTTCATCGCTGGAACAACGCGACGGCGCCACGGCTGACCCTCACTCCAGGCGACACAGTCACCCTGCGTTGCGCCGATTCCAGCGGCCGGCAGGTTCAGCCCGATTGGACGGCGGCCGATTTCAAGCGAAGCTTTGATCCCCTGAAAGTCCATGCACTCACTGGTCCGGTCGCCGTCGCCGGCGCTGAACCGGGGGATATCCTCGAAATACACATCGATGCGTATGCCCACAAAGGCTGGGCC
>JAEUGZ010000394.1 GCA_016794725.1 Opitutaceae bacterium
ACACCACGCCTTCCCTTTGTCGCCTGCCTTGTCCTCGCTGTTTTCTGCTCCGGCCTGCGGGCCGCCTCCTATGATCTCGTGGTCTACGGCGGCACTGCCGCCGGAGTCACCGCTGCGATTCAGGCCAAGCGGATGGGAAAAACCGTCGTCCTCGTCGGCCCGGACAAACACCTCGGAGGCCTCAGCGCCGGTGGGCTGGGCTGGACCGACACCGGCAACAAGGGAATCATCGGCGGACTCTCCCGTGAGTTCTACCAGCGGGTCTGGCGGCATTACCAGAGGCCCGAAGCCTGGATCTGGCAGAAGTCGGATGCCTACCTCGCCGGCACGATGGAGCCCGGAGCGTCTGCACCGCGCTTCAAGGTGGAGACCACCGGGGCCTCCCGCACCGCAAGTGGCTTCGACGCCGCCACCCGCACGGTGTGGAATTTCGAGCCCCACGTAGCCGAGCGGGTATTTGAGGACCTCGTAAAGGAACACCAGATTCCTGTGCATCGCGATGAATGGCTGGATCGCGGCAAGGGGGTAAAGAAAAAGGGCGGTCGCATCGTTTCGATCACCATGCTGAGCGGAAAGACCTACCAAGGGAAAATGTTCATTGATGCGACCTACGAGGGCGACCTCATGGCCGCCGCCGGAGTGGACTACCACGTCGGACGCGAAGCCAACCGGGTCTACGGCGAGGAATGGAACGGCATTCAGGTCGGAATCCTTCATCACCGGCACCATTTCGGATACCTGGCCACGAAGATCAGCCCCTATGTCATCCCCGGCGACCCCTCCAGCGGCGTGCTGCCGCGCATCAGCACTGAACCTCCGGGCAATCGGGGCGAGGGCGATGCCCGCGTCCAGGCCTACTGTTTTCGGATGTGCCTGACCGACGTCCCAGAGAACCGTATCCCATTTGCCAAGCCCGCCGGCTACGACCCGAAACAGTACGAACTCCTCGCGCGCATCTACGAGGCCGGCTGGGATGAGACCTTTCACAAATTCGATCCGCTTCCCAACCGGAAGACGGACACCAACAATCATGGACCGATGAGCACCGACAACATCGGTTACAACTACGACTATCCAGAAGCCACTTACGAACGTCGCCGGGAGATCATCCAGGAACACACCACCTACCAGCAGGGACTGCTCTACTTCATCGCCAATGATCCGAGGGTACCGGCTGATGCGCAGCAGGAGATGCGCCGCTGGGGACTGCCCAAGGACGAATTCAAGGACAACGGCCACTGGCCGCACCAGCTCTATGTACGCGAGGCGCGCCGGATGATTGGCAGTTTCGTCATGACTGAAAACGAGCTGAGGAAACGCAAACCGACTCCTGACTCCGTCGGCATGGGCTCCTACACGATCGATTCCCACAATGCTCAGCGTTACATCACACCGGAGGGATTTGTGCAGAATGAAGGTGACATCGGCGTGTCGACCCAGGGCCCTTATCCCATCGCCTACGGGGCGCTTACTCCAAAGCGCCACCAGGCGGAAAACCTGCTCGTGCCGGTCTGCGTCTCCAGTTCGCACATTGCCTACGGTTCCATCCGCATGGAACCCGTCTTCATGATACTCGGCCAATCCGCCGCCACCGCGGCCGCGCTGGCGATCGACGCAGGCATCCCGGTGCAGGACCTGCCTTACGCCAAACTCCGCGAACGGCTCCTCGCCGACGGTCAGGTGCTGACGCTGCCGTCACGCTGATCGTTCTTTGCTTTCTTCGTTCCCCGCGCTCACCCCGTGCGCAACCCCACCCCAATCCATGAAACTCATCGCCCTGTCCGCCACGCTGGCGCTACTCAACGCGAGCCTCGGATCACTCGCGTGTGCCGCCGCGCCGTCCGCATCCCACCCCGAAACCCCGTCTCACGCCACCCCGGCGCAACCCGGCACCATCACCGGGCGGATCTACAGTCCGGTCGTCAAGGAGTACTTGAGGAATGCCCAGCTGCGCATTGAGGAGACGGGACAAACCACCGTTTCCGAGAGCGAAGGGCGATTCCTGCTTGGCCCGGTTTCAGCAGGCCGGTACACGGTGGTGGTCACCTACACCGGATACCGGCCCGTCACCCTGACCGTCGACGTCGCGGCCGGTGCCACGGTGGACCGCGACATCGAACTGGCCAGTTCGATGCATGCGTCGCTCCCCGCGGAGGAAGCCATGCGGCTCCCCGAGTTTACGGTCTCCACGCTGCGCGAGGGAAGCGGCAAGGCGATCATGGATCAGAGGAACTCGATGAACATCACCAATATCGTGGCCTCGGACATCTTTGGTGACGACGCCGAGGGCAATCTCGGTGAGTTCCTCAAACACCTCCCTGGAGTCGAGGCCGATACCTCCTTTGGCGAGGTGCGCACGATCGGGTTGCGCGGCCTCGGCTCGGAGTACACCTCGGTCACCATCGATGGCATGTCGATGAACACCGCCGACCCCACCCTGCAGGGGGCGACCAACTCGCGGGCCTTCACCTTTGAAACCGTTTCGCTCAGCAGCATGGAGGCCGTCGAAATCTCCAAGACTGTCAGTGCCGACCAGGACGCCAACGCCCCCGCGGGCACCATCAATCTCCGCACCAAGCGTGCGTTCGACCGTCCGGGCCGGCGCATCAGCTGGCAGGCCAATCTCGCGGCACACTCGGAGGCTCTCACCCTGAAGAAAACCATGGGACCCGATGAGCGCCAGACACACAAGCTGCGTCCGGGCGGACAGCTGGAGTACTCGGATGTGTTCTTCGACAAGCGGCTCGGCATCGTCATGACCGTGAGCGGTTCGAATCTCTACCAGGAGTCGAGCAGCAGCACCCTGACCTTCGACCGGACCCCGACCACCGCCGATCCCCGTCCCCAGGTCATCACCCAGTTGAGTTTCGGCGCCTCCCAGCGGCTGAATGAACGCTTTTCCGCCACGTTCACCGCCGACTACAAGGCCTCGCGCGACCTGGTGCTGTCCCTCGGCATGATCTACAACTGGTCGGAGCTCTGGCAATACGGCCGGACCGCTCTCTTCCAGGCCGGTGCCCGCAACACCGTTGTGGCGACCGACCCGTTGGTGAGTTTTCGCAGCAATTCCACCGCCGCCCTCGCCGCCGGACGTCCCTCGGGCACGGCCAAACTCGGCCAATCCTTCACGCTGACGCCGAAGTTCGAGTACAAATGGAGGGGCATTGCCTTCGAGGGCAAACTCGCGCTCTCCCGCTCACATGCCTGGTATGACCCGAAAAACCGCCAGGGCGCGGCCGCCGACGTTGGCACTTCGGCGATGCGAGGCATCGGATTCCGGGCGGAACGGGATTCGAGCGACGCCTTCGACTGGCGGATCACCCAGGTGTCCGGCGCGGACATCGGCAACGGCTACACCGACACCTCGGTCGCCGCCATGAACGACGGTCGCACGTCGAGGCGCAACACCTACGGCGGCCAGCTCACCGCCACGGCGACCACCCGGTTCGTGCTGCCCGTCATCTGGAAGGCGGGCTTCAAGAGTCAGTACGAGTTCTACAACTACGGCAATACCGGGGCTCTCAACCAGTACAGCTATGCACCCAACGGCACCAACATCGGTTGGAACAGCTTCAAGTCACCCTACCCGTACGAGCTGGGGATGACAAACACCACCATCACGTCGCTGTCGGGCCAGGGTATCTTCATGGGTGACCTCATTGCGATGGGGGCGCGCTTTCGCGACAACCCCGGAGCATTTGTCTCCTCCATCACGCCCGCGAACTACACCACCGCCTTGATCACCAGTCCGCGACGATATGAAGAGACGGTTGACGCGGCTTTTCTCATGGGAACCACCAAGCTCGGCAAGGCGTCGCTGCGCGCCGGACTGCGCTGGGAACAGACCAGCGGCGACTCGACGGAGCTGGCCCAGCTCTCCGCCGCCGAGGTCCGCGCTGCCGGCTTTGCGGTTGGCACGAACGGCCGGGCCACGACGATTCCGGGCCTGGAGTACCAGTACTTCACGCGCCCGCGCGCGCACCGGGTGAGTGAGTACGATGATTTCTTTCCCAGCGCCTCCTTCAAGTACCCGCTCGGCACGAATTTCGATTTGCAGGTGGGCTACAGCCGCACGATCCGACGGCCCGCATTCAAGGACGTGGCCGGGTTCTTTAATGTCAACGAACAGACCCGCGTGGTGGCCGCGCCCAACATCAACCTCGACCCCGAGTATTCGGATAATGTGTCCGCCCGCCTTGCCTATTACTTCGAACCGGTGGGCATCCTTGCGCTCAATCTGTACCAAAACCAGGTCGATGGACTGATGATCACCAATACGCTCTCCGAGGAGCAGTTCGGCTACAATGGTCCCGAGGATTACTCGGGCTACGAGTTCCAGACGACCACCAACAGCGACGGCACGATCCGCATCCAGGGGGTCGAACTGGAGTACTCCCAGAGCCTGTCCTTCCTTCCCGGCGTATTCAAGGGGCTCGGTGTCCGGGCAAGCTTCACCCACAACTCGGCCGAAACCGTGGTGCCCGACCTCGTGCCCAATGCCGCGTCCGCCGGAATCAACTACGCCTACCGGCGGTTCAGCGCCTATGTGAACGGCCTCTGGAAAGACGATGTGCCCATTGTGGTCGACGAGCGTTCGTACCGCCGGCACTTCGTCACCCTTGACGCCAGCACGAGCTTCAAACTCACCCGAGACATGAGCCTCTTTCTCAGCGCGCGCAATCTGACCAACGCGAAGCTCATCACCATGGACCGCTTTCCACCCAACGCACCGGTCTGGCGCTCCTACCAAATCAACGGCATCACCCTCACCTGCGGGATCAAGGGTCGCTTCTAGTCCAAGCGTCTCCCGCAGGCGGGCTCTTCCCAGCTTCCAACCTGCTCGCGGTCGGAAGCACGGGGCTCGGATTCACGGATCGGCCTACTCGCCGATCCAGATCCAGCGCACGGTATCGATCAGGACCACGCCGTCCGCACCCGCGTTGGAGAAGCGTACACTCGCGGTTTTTCCGGCCGTGAAGCGGTACTCGCCGACGGGCTGAAAGGCAAAGGGGCCCGGTTTCTTCTTCTGGTTGAGTTTCACCTCGGCGGTGCCTCCGTCGTGCGTGATGGTGACCGGCACGTTCGACGCCCGATTGCCGCCGCTCGGGAACGCGACGGCCACCCGGTAGCTCCCCGTCTTCGGCAGCGTGGTTGAAAATTCAGCCGTCATCGGTTCACCTCCCGGTCCCTGATCGACCAACCCCACGCGCTGGCGGTACTCCACCTCGGGTCCCCGGGCTCGGTTCCAGCGGCCGTTGAGTTTGGCCTCGGTGTAATGCACCTCCCGATCCAGCGAGGCAGCCTCCGCCAAGTCCACGTCCACCCTCGCTGGCAACGCAACGAGCTTCTTCTCGTCCTGCACCAGGACCATGACGCGGGCCTTGGTGGCCTGGTTAAAAGTGTGGCGGACCTTCGTGCCGCCGGCCTGCACCTCGCCGCTGCCATCGAAATTCCAGGCGATCACCTTGAGCGGCGACTCCACATGGCGCGACACCAGTTCAAATTCCACCGGCTGGCCCGCCTGCGGTTCACGCGTCGCGACCTTGATTGTCACCACCGGCCGGAACGGCGCCTTCAACGGAATCCCATCCTTGCGCAGCCGCTCCTGCAGCGCCGCAACGGAAACCTCCTGCACTTTGGTCCGGTCCTTGCGCGCGAGGTCCGCGGCCACCCCGCCGGCGTGCCCGAGCATCATGAAGACGGGCTCCATACGCAGGCTCGAGTAGGCGACATGAGAGGCGGACACGGCAGCCACCACAATGAGATTGTCGACGCCATGGGGAAGAAGGCTGCGATACGGAATCTCGTACGCATCGGAAGCATCGTTGAAATGCCCCTCCTCCTTCGGTCCCTCATCGGTCTGGATGATCTGGATCGGGTGAGCATCCATGTTGTAGCTGCCCAGGCACACCGTGTCGGGTTTATAGCGCTCGTAAGTGAGGTCGTTCTGGGTGAGGAAGTAGCGGCCCAGCATGCGCCGGGCGACTCGGACATAGACCTGCGGCGTCACATGTCCGCTCTCGAGGAACTCGTCCTTGGGCAGGCCCCAGCGCCGGGCGTCGCGCTTGAACTCCTCGGGCAGGCCAGGGTCATTCTGCAGGAGGTACCACAGGCTCAGCCAATAGTCCTGAACCTTCTCGGTGATGCGGGCGCGTTGCTCGTAGTCGCCGTCGCTGTAGGCAAAGTTCACGCCGGGAAGGTCAGCCTTGTTCGGGTCGCACTTTCCATTGATCATCGCCCAGCGCTGCGTATCCGTGAATAATTGGTCGAGGCGGGTGAGCTTCAGACGGTTTACCGTTTCAATGTGCCCCGCATGGGCCTCTCGATAATAGTGCTTGGGCTTGGGAATCGGAACCCGGTTATCATCGCGGACGCTCAGCGTCCCGCGGATGTTGTAGGCCTGGACGCGTTGATCCCCTTTGCCCAGGTACTCCGCCGGCCCGCTGGTGATTCCCGCCAGCGACTCGTTGTACTCGGCGCGGGCTTCGCGGCCGACGCGGTACAGCACACCGGCTTGGGCCATCAGATCCCCTTCGTAGCTGCCATCGATGAACTGGGCGCCGGTGAATCGCGTCAACGCTCCGGTTTCGTAGTGTCGGGTGATGAACGAGACAATACGGCGGTCCTTCACTTCAACGCTTTCCAAGCGTTCCTTTGTTCTCACGGTCACGCCCGCCTCGGCCAGCATCTCCTGGTAAATTTGCAGCGCCACCTTGGTCTCAAAGAAGTAACCGCCGCCCGTGTCTTTCACCTGTTGGGAATCCGGACCGTAGGCTTTCGAGTAGTGCCGCAGCACCCGATCGTAAAACTCCCGGGAGATGCCGCCGATCGTCTCGCCTTTGCCAATGTCCGTCTTGGTCAGGCCACCCGTGGTCAGTCCACCAATAAGGTAGCTCGACTCCACCAGCGTCACCTTGGCTCCGCCCCTTCCGGCGGCCACGGCCGCGATGACGCCCGCCGAAGTACCGCCAAACACCACGACGTCAGCCGGCGGCGCGGTCTGAGCCGGGGCGACCTCGCCTCGGACCAAGGGGGAAGACACAAACGCCAGCAGCGTCAGGAACAGGATAGATTGCTTCATGGGGAAATGGGCGTGGAACCAGCCAGACCGGTCCGGAGCTCGAGGTGGCGCAGCATGCCAATCTGCACAAACGCAGTGGACTCTGGGTACAGGTCAAAATGGAGCCGGTCCTCAACCGTGTCGCCGTCGGTGTCTTTCACGTAGTTGTAGACCGCTCCCAGTTCGGTGTAGAGCCGGGCGTCAAACGGGTTGTTGCCGCAAAAATATCCCGCCACCTCCTCCAGTCGCGCGGCATAACGCGCATCACCGGTGGCCGCCCGCAACTCCGCCAGAGCCTGCATCCACAAGCCGGCGTGAAAATAAGTCAGATGCGTGGCTTCGACTCCCTCTGCCCGGTAGCGCAATTCGTCAGGGCGGCCGGGCACCCGGCGCCCGGCAGGGAGGATCACGGGGCCGCGATAGGCGGCCGCCGGGGGACGTGCCGACAACCAGCCCTCGGCCGCCGTGACGGCCACGCGGCGCCAGTGCGACGCTGACGGGTGACCGGCAAACACCACCGAACCTCGCACCAGCGCCTCGACCGCGGTGGCATCAACGTCGGCAAAGGTCGACCAGTATCCCTCCGGCTGGATCGCCGCCGCCAGCGTCTCAAGCGCGGCCCGGGCCAGCTGCGCCACATCGATCTTCTCCGTGTAGCCAAATTCCCCCGACTCGAAGATCGTCAGGCGCGCGATCTCCTCACGCTGCACCGCCGCCAGCAGGCCGAGCAGCAGATAGGCATGCTCTCCGGGGCTCCGCCACAACCGCCACGCGCCCCGGGAGCCATCGCGGGACCCAAGCACGCGGACATAAGGCTGCCCGTCGTCCGTACGGTCGCGTGCGAGTCCAAAGCCCCAGCGCAGCCCAAGGCGGAAGGTCTCCCGCAGCTGCGCTTCGGGTAGTCCGGGCGTCGGGCGGCCGAGGGCCTCGCCCACGGCCCAGAGGGAACGGCCCAGAAACACTCCCCCACGTCGGTGATCTCGCCGCCGGCCGTCCTGAAACCACCCGGTGCCCTCAAGCATGAGGTCCCCGTCGGAAAACAATCCGTAGTAAAACGCACCCGGGCCTTCGACCCCCCGCTGCCGGGGTGCATCGTCGCCGTCACGACGCTGCAGGGCGGCCAGATTCCTCAGCACCTCGTTGCACACCTGTGCCAGATCATCTTCCGCGGGCTGTTCGGTCATCGGCAGCAGTTGCAGGCGGCGGAGGTGGACCACCAGCAGATCGGCGGTGTCATTGGCAAAGGTAAAGGCGGCGTAGCGCCCCGATCCGGCGGGACGCTCACTGCTGTTGGAGGGTCCGAACCAGGTGTCCCACACCGCCTGCCAGAACGAGCGCGCCACACGCCGGCCGAGCGGAGTCGACCAGTCGCGATCACGCGCATCAAAGTCGTAAAGGGCCACGCCGCGCTTGAAATGGGCAAGGTCGGTCGGTCGCTGAAGATCAAATCCAGGTCGTGTCACGCCGGCGAGATGCGCACTGCGACTCTGGAAATAGAGGTTCACCAGCGTCCGCGTACGCGACCACTCGACCGACTGTCCATCGACGCGTCCTTCACGATCGCGCAGGTTGGTGGTGAAGGCGGAAGGCAGATCCGGCAGCCGGCGGCTGCGGCCGGCAAACACCAGCACGGCTGCCTCCGCGCGGTTGCCCGCCCCGGCCTCCGCGCGCACCGCCGCATCAACAAAATAGACGGCCGGGACCAGTGGGCCAGCCCCAGGGAAGTCACCCGGAAACCGCGCCCGGAATTCTCCCTCTCTGGTCGACACCGTGGCCGTCGCCACTCGTCCCAGACTGTCGGTCACTCGCAACCAAACGGTGCGGGCCTCCACGTCGGTGACACGTCCCCGCAGATCGAGCTGGGAGTCGGCATCGAGGTCATGAAATGGCGTCCGGGCCACCGTTTCCCTCAGTGAAACTCCGGGTGACGCGGGCATCGCCAGCGCCGCCGGGGGCAGCCAGCTCAAGAGGGCGCAAGCGACGACGCGACCCGGCCAACGCAAGCCAAGGCCGGTCCAACCGCGCGAGTGCCGACCACTCCCTCCAGCAAGTCTGAACACGTGATCGGTCATGATTCAACTAAGCGGCGCGCTTGGAGCGGCGGGCGCACACCTGATTCCCATGCCATGACTGGGCACCGCAGGTTCGGCTCCGAGGGGCAGAGAGCAGAGTCATTCTGACCTATGTCGGATTCAAACGAATCATTGTCAAGTCCGTTTCCGAGGCGCCAGAACACGTCACTCCTCCGTCTCCATCGTTTCAATTATTGGTTTTTACAGAGGTGAGGGCGGACCGCAATGCCCCTCTACCCGTAGTCCAGAAAATGCCTTGACCCCCTCGCTAACTGACATATGTCACTAGCTGTTCCGCTGCCCTGCCCCATGCCCGCCCCCAAACTCAATCTTGTCCGCAACGGTCAGGTTCCCGTTTACGAGCAGATTGCCGAGCACCTCAAGGCCCGCATTGCCGCGGGTGAGTTTGCGGCCGGCCAGAAGCTCCCGGGCATCAAGCTGCTGGCGAAGTCGATGGGGGTGAATCACCTCACCCTGCGGCAGGCCTTGCGCACGCTGGAGGAGAACCGCGTGGTCGCCACGGAGTCGGCCCGGGGCACATTTGTCGTCGGCAACAATCCCACCCAGCTGCAGGTGGCCCTGGTGCTCCCGAACTTGAACGAGAGCTCATCCCGGCTTTCGGCCGGCGTGCAGGAGGTGATGACACGGTCGAGGTCCACGGTGGATATCTTCCACTACGACGAAAACGACCCGCTGGAGCGGGAGCAGATCAACCGCCTTTCGGCGGAGGGATACGACGGTGCCATCATCTTCCCCAGTCTTAACCCGCCCTCCCTGAAGCCGCTCCTGCAGATGATGCTCGACGGTTACCCGCTGGTCTTCATCGACCGCGCCCCGGGCCAGCTCCCCTGCTGGTCGGTCTGGGCCGACAACTTTCGCGGCGGTTACCTCGCGACCGACCACCTCATCAGCGCCGGCTGTCAGCGTATCGCCTGTGTCAGTACCCCGGTCAGCGGCGTGCACGACCGCTACGAGGGTTTCCTTCGCGCGATGGGTGACCGCCGACTTCCGGTGGATTTCAACCTGATCCGCCAGGTCGACCCCCGCGAGGAACACATCGAGGAAACCCTCGACACCTGGCTCAGCCTGCCCGAGCCCCCAAACGGCATCTTCTTCACCAATGACTATCAGGCCTTCCGCGGACTCCGCCACGCCCGGAGTCTTGGAAAGAAGGCTCCCGACGATCTCCGCGTCGTTGGATTTGACGACCTCTCGATCTGTGGTCTGAGCACGCCCGCACTCACCACCATTCGACAGGACTTTGCCGGCATAGGACGCACCGCGGCGCGACTCCTGGCCGAACAAATCGCCCTTCCCAAGGAGAAACGGTTCTCCGCCGCCCGCCACGAGAGCCTGCCCGTCGAACTGGTCGTTCGCGGGAGCGCCTGACCCGTCCGAGCGCCCGGTCTCCACTCCAGCAGCCTCCGGCCCATCTCTTTACCCTTTGCGCGGAAACTGACCTATGCCAGCCTAACCCGAATGAGCGACCTCGCCCAATCCCTGCCTTTCCAAACGCCGATCCTGGGTGACAATCGGACGGGGGGCCTGAATACCCCATGACATCGACGCTGTTCCAGGAACAGGGAGCCGGGGGGCCTCGAGTGGCCGCCGTGCGTGGACCGGGGACATCGTGGTCCGACTGGGTCAATCCTCTGCAGGGGACTGACTCGCACCACGGGTTTTCCACGGGCAATACGCTGCCGCTCGTGGCTCTGCCGCACGGCATGGTGGCGTGGACTCCCCAAAGCGACGACGGTCGCTGGATCTTCGATTTTCGGTCGCCCAGACTGCAGGCGTTCCGTGCGACCCACCAACCGAGTCCGTGGATGGCCGACTACGGTCAGTTCATGCTCGCGGCCACCTCCGGGGAGCGCCCGCCGCTGGGGTACGACGACACCAGTTCCTCCTACCGGAAGGACGACACCCAGTCGCGTCCGCACCATTTTCGCACGTATTTGCTCCGCCATGGCATCGACGCGGAGGTCACCCCGACCTTGCGCGGCGGTGCCTTTCGCTTCACCTTCCGGCAGGGGCCGCACGCCTGGCTCGCATTCCGGCTCGGTGGTGGCAACGCCCTGCGTGTCGACCAGCTCCAGCGTCGCGTCTACGGCACCTCGACCGCCCACAGCGGCGGCGTACCGGCCAACTTCGGCAATACCTTTGTCGCCGACATCGGTGCCGAGATTTTGGATTTCGGCCGAGCGCCGGGCGTCGAATCCACCTGGCTCTGGCTCAAGCTCAGGCGTCCCGCCAGCCGGCAGGTCGTCGTGCGAATTGGAACTTCGTTCATCAGCGAAGCACAGGCCGCGCTCAACCTCGACCGTGAACTCGGTCGCCGGTCCTTCGCCTCCCTTCTCGCCTCCGCCCGTGCGACGTGGGACGAGCGGCTCTCGGTCATCGAGCTCAAGGGCGCCACCGACACCCAGCTTCGGACCTTTTACAGCTGCCTCTACCGCTGCTTCCTGTTTCCGCGCCTTTGGCACGAGGTGAACGAGCGGAACGCCGTGGTCCACTTCAGTCCGTTCTCCGGCCAGGTGCATCCCGGCCCACTCTACACCGACATCGGTTTCTGGGATGTTCACCGGACCCTGATGCCGCTCCTCACCCTCCTCGCGCCCGACCTGCTGGGCGACATGATCCAGGGATGGGTCAATGCCTACCGCGAGGGCGGCTGGCTCCCCAGCTGGGCGAGCCCCGGCTACCGCGCCTGCATGGTGGGTTCACACGGAACTGCGGTGATCGCCGACGCCTACCGGAAGGGCGTGCGCAATTTCGCGATCGCCGACGCCTACGCCGCCATTCGCAAGGATGCGCTGGTCGCACCGCCCTCCGAGGCCGTCGGCCGCACCGGCATCGCCGACTACATCCGGCTCGGCTACGTGCCGGCGGACCGTTTCGCCCACTCGGTGGCACGCACCACCGACTATGCGCACTGCGACTTTGCCGCCGGCGTACTTGCCCGCGACCTGGGTCACTCTGCGGATGCCCGGCTGTTCTCGGCCCGGGCCTTCAACTACCGCCAGGTTTTCCATCGACGCAGCGGATTCATCCGGGGACGCCTGGGTGATGGGACCTGGCGACAACCCTTCGACGAATTCGAGTGGTCACGCGACTACATCGAGGGCAGCGCCTGGCAGCACACCTGGGCCGTTCCCCACGATGCGGCGGGCCTGATCAAGCTCATGGGAGGCTCCCGCGCCTTTGTGGCCAAACTTGATCGCATGCTCGCACTTCCCCCGCGGTTTACGACGGGGAACTACCCAACCGAGATCCACGAAATGACCGAGATGGCCGCGGCTCGGTTCGGTCAATACGCCCATTCCAACCAGCCCGTCCACCACGTGCTCTACCTCTACACGAGCGCCGGACGACCGGATCGGACCCAGCACTGGGTGCGGCGGATCGTCGACGAGTCCTACACGCCTGATCGTTTTCCGGGCGACGAGGACAATGGCGAGATGTCCGCCTGGTATGTCCTCAGCACACTCGGCCTTTTTCCGCTCACAGTTGGACATCCGGCCTACGCCCTCGGCTCGCCCCGCTTCCCCGAGGTGAAAATCAATCTCCCTTCCGGTGGTCAGTTCACCCTCGAGTCCGAAGGAAACCCCGAGACCCAGGCCTATGTACGCTCGGTCGAGCTCAACGGACGCCTCCACCGCTCGCTCGAGCTGGCCCATGCCGAGATCCGGGCCGGTGCGCGGCTGCGTTTCCAACTCACCGATCGACCCGCCACCGCGGCTTTGCGCGGCAAACTCGCGCCTCCGTTCTCGTTGTCCTCGCCTTGAACCCCTCCACCCCATGCCCCTGCTTCCACTCCCCTCCCCTGGCCACACCACCGTCCGCGTATTCCTGGGCCTCCTGACCATGGCCGCCCTTTGCGGCGCCGAGCCCAAGGCGCCGCCAGCATCACCAGCACTTCCCTCCGCCACGCCCAGCGCCTTGGACTCCGACGCCCGTGGCTGGATCGACTTGCTGTCGCAGCAGGACCTCCGCGACTGGCGTCGGGAACGCTTTCCCGCGACCAAACCCATGGGAGAAACCAACCCCTGGAAACTGGATGTAACGACCGGCGTACTACGGTGCGAAGGCACAGGCATCCACGAGATGCTCCTGCACCACCCATCGCGGGGCGATGGAATCTTCCACGCCGAGTTCCGCTTTGTGGGTCCGGCCGCCAAACCCAATTCCGGGCTTTTCGTCCGGACTTCTCCCGATGCCGGCACCTGGTATCAGGCCCAGCTGACCCCGACCGGGCTGGGCATGCTGTTCGGGCAGGTCGCCACCAGCGACGCAAAGCCCAAGCGCGTCAGCGCCGGTGCGCGCTATCCCGGTCTCATGCGTCCCAACGGCGAGTGGAACGTGATGGAAATCACCTGCCGCGGTGCGGAAGTGACCATCTGGGTCAACGGCCACATCACCGCCCAGGCCACTTCCCTCGCCACGCCCCAGGGCCACATCGGCCTAGAGGCCGAGTTCAACCCCATCGAATTCCGTCAGCTGAAGTTTAAGCCCCTGCCTTGAACCCTCCTTTTTCATCCATGAACACCCCGAACTCCCTGCCCTCCTCGTCCGCGCCGCGCCGTGGTGCGCTGCTGCTGGCCGCCATCGCCAGTCTGTCGTGCTCCTCGCTGATGGCGCAATCCGTCCCTGCCCCGTCAGGATCAGAGAATCCCGGCGAAGAAGTGGTGACCTTGCGCGAATTCACGGTCACGACCGACACCGAACAGGGTTACGTTGTGCCCGACGCGATCAGCGGAAGCCGCGCCGGCGCCAAACTCGTCGAGACGCCGTTTTCCATCCAGGCCCTGACGAATGAATTCATGAACGATTTCCAGCTGTTCGAAATGGCGGATCAGCTCCGTTTCATCGCCGGCGCCTTCTCCGGCGCGGAGGACACCGGTGCGAACAATGGAAAGACGCTTCGCGGCTTTTCCCCGCCCGTGCTGCGCGATGGATTCTCGGGGGCCAATCCACCGAACCGCTCAACCGTGGATCGCGTCGAAGTCATCCGAGGACCCGTCTCCGCACTCTATGGCGCCTCGGGTCCCGGCGGCCTAATCAACTATGTTTCAAAACGCGGCAAGCGCACGCCGAGCTACAGCGCCACGGGGACCTTCAGCAATGACTACGGTTTTGAGCGCTACTCGTTCGAGGCCACCGGTCCCGTCGTGAAAAACAAGTTGTTCTACTACGCAATCTACACCCACGACTACACCGAGAGTGACCTGCAGTATTACTTCAACAAGAAGGACCTTTACGCCGCCGGAGTCACCTACGTGCTCTCGCCGAACACATCGATCACCGCCTCGTGGGAAAAGCAGGTGATCTCATCCAATCAGGGGGACACCATCCCCATTCTGCAGGTGACAAGTCCCGCTCCCACCCGCTCGGTCGGGATCTACTGGGACCTCGCCACCTACAACATCATGGGCCCCTACAACATCCTTGGTCGTGACTTTGAAAGCGCCAACCTCCTGATTGAACACCGTTTCGCTCCGAACTTCATCGGCCGTCTTAATCTCCAGACCTTCGACAAGGATTTTGTGGAGAATCAATACCGCTACGGGAGTGGCAACGCCCTCGTCGCCAATGGCACCATGACCGCCGAGGCGTTTCGACAGGACCAGGACACCGGCGCCCACCTCGGGCAGGCCGATCTGCGCTACAGTTTCCAGACACGCGGGATCAAGCACACCTTGCTGGCTGCCGCCGACGCCACCCTCGACCAGCGTGTGCGCAACACGACTTTTGTCGCTCCGCCGCAGACGATGGTGGTCAATAATGTGACGGTGTTTCGCCGTCCGACCTATGTCATCAATCCCGCGGCGCCGGTCTGGCCGCAGATTCCCGACTCGGCGATCAGCCAGGTGTTCCAGGACAGCGACCGCTCGGTCGACAACTACGGCGCCTTTGTTGGACATCGTATGTTCATGCTCAACGACCGGCTCGTCACCCTGGCCGGTCTCCGCTACGACCGGGTTGAGAACAAGCGTCTCGAAACGCTCGCGGCCACGGCTGTCGTCTCCGCCAACAACATGACGCCGGTGGTCACCACCCAGAGCGGCAGCGGCTCCAGCGAGGAGGCCGTCACCTACACCCTGGGAGCGAACTACAAGATCAGCGGTGACGCCCTGGTCGCCTTCATCAACCACAGCACCGGGTTTGAACCCACGGTCTCCATCGACGCGGGCACCCAGGGCGTGGTGCCGAACGAGACCTCTCTCGGCACGGACTTCGGCGTCAAGGGCTCGTTTTTCGGCGAGTCCCTCTTCTACACCGCATCGGTTTTCCAAATCAACAAGGAGGACGTCGCCATCTCCAATCCTGCCTACAGCAGCGCCGCTCTCCCGGGCACCCCGCAGTTCATCCTCGGCGGCAAGGAGGAAGCCAAGGGCTACGAGCTAGATTTCCGCTGGAATGTGAACAAGAGCTTTTTCGTTCAGGCGGGCGGCTCCTTTGTCGACGCCGTCGTCACCGAACCCGCCTCGGCGCGCGATCGCATGGCCAAGGCTCCCCATTATGCGACGTACGCGGCCACGCGTTACATCTTTCGCGAGGGACTGCTCAATGGCTGGCGCGTAGGTGCGTCGATGAGCTACAACAGCGACTACCTCTACAATCGCGGCACGGTCAACGCCAACGGCGTCCAGACGCGCTTCCGCCAGATCCATCCGGCGGTGACTCTCTACAGCGCCTTCCTTGGCTACAACTGGCGCATGGGCAAGAAGTGGCGTCACAATGTCCAGCTCAACGTGCAGAATCTGACGGACGAATACTACCTTCAGGACACGTTCCGCCTCGCCCGCGGCCGCGAAACCCGCCTCAGCTACACGGTCAGCTACTGAGTTGGGCGCGGCAGGGGTCGGGTTGTCCGCGGGAAGCAAGACGACCCGGCCCGGTGCCCGCAGCATCCGACCTGTATCCAAACATTACGATTTCTTCTCTGCGCCCCATGAAACGCCTCTGCCTTGCGTTCGCCCTGCTCTGCGCCTCGCTGCCCGGTACCGCTGCTCCGACCGCCCGCTTCGTCGCAGCCCTTGAACAGGGTCGGCCGCAACACGTCGTAGTTTTTGGGACCAGTCTTACCAAGGGCGGCGCCTGGGTCACCCAGCTCCAGGAGAAACTCAATGGCCGCTTCCCCGGACTTGTCACCTTGACGAATGGCGCCAAGGGCGGCCAGCACTCCGGTTGGGGACGGGAGAATGTCGATCCCAATGTCATCGCCCATCGACCCGACGTGGTCTTCATTGAATTCGCGATCAACGATGCGGTGACTCGGTTCAACCTCTCACTCGACGACGTCAGACGAAACGTCGATTTCATCCTCGATCGCATCACGAGTGAACTCCCGCGGTGTGAAATCATTCTGCAGGTGATGAACCCGGCGGTGGGCAAGGCCGAGGGCGATCCGAGTCACCGCCGCAATCAGAACGCGTACCAGCAGGTCTACCGTGACGCGGCCAAACGGCGCGGCCTGCTGCTCATCGACCACTCGATCGCCTGGAACGCCCTGCTTGCCGCCGAGGGGGAGGCAGGCTTCAAGCGCTACGTTCCGGACGGCGTGCATCCGAGGCCCGACGGATACGCCCGTTTCGTCGTACCCGAAATCCTGCGGGCCATCGGCCTGCCGGAATCACGCTGAATGGTCATGGTCAATCTCGCCTTCATCTCCGCCGCCCATGTCCATACCGGGGCGTTCATCGAGGCGATCCAACGCCATCCAGACGGGCGCCGCGTGCAGGCTGTGTGGGATGACCTGCCCGATCGGGGAAAGCGCTTTGCGCGCCTCGCCGACGCGCCCTACGTGGAAACGCTCGAGGCGCTGCTGAATGACACCACTATCGACGGGTTCATCATCGCCGCGGAGAATTCACGGCACGCCGATCTCCTTGAGTCTGTGCTGCCAGTTGGAAAACCGGTCTTCTGTGAAAAGCCCTTGGTGGTCACTACCGGCCAGGTGCTACGCGTCCGTCGCCTTGTCCGCACCCAGCCAGCCTTGCTCATCTGCGGCTATTTTCATCCCTACACCACGGAGCTGCGTTCGGTCGCGGCTCTGATCGACGGCGGCACGCTGGGAAAGATCACGCGAGCCCGCTTTCGCAACGCCCACCACGGGGCCCTCGCCCGCTGGTTCGACGACCCTCACGTTGCCTGGATCCGCCGGCCCGAAACCGCCGCCGGCGGCGGCTTCCTCGACCTCGGCACCCACGCGATCCACCAGTTACAGACATTGTTCGGACCGGTTGCCGCTGTCTGGGCCGACATCGGCAACGAATCGGGCGTCTATCCGGAAATCGATGACTATGGTGTCGCGCACCTGCGCTTTGCCTCGGGACTGCGCGCATCCGTCGAAGCAGGCTGGACCCAGTCCGGCGGCACGACCGGCTTGGAATTGCAGGGTTCCCAGAAGTCGGTGTGGAGAACCGCGTCCGGGTACGTTGTCGGGGCGGCCAACGAGTCGCCACAGCCCCTGCTCCTGACTGAACCTGCTGCGCCCGCCTGCATTGACCGCCTCGTCGCCGCAATTCGCGGTGAAGTCGATCCACACGTCCTCCGCGCCGACGTGGAGACCGCATTGCACACCGTCGAGGTCATGGCGGCCTGCTATCGCTCGTCGCAGGCCGGCACCTGGACCCCGGTTGCTCCTTTCCCCACCCCATGAATACCCTGCGCCCGCTCGTCGTTGTCCTCGTCCTGCTCGGAGTCACTGTCCGGGCCGCCACCGGCCCGTACGAGACCGATGTCCTCGTCTACGGCGGCACCGCTGGCGGAGTCATGGCCGCCATCCAAACCGCGCGAATGGGGAAGTCGGTGGTCCTGCTCGAGCCGGGACGCCACCTGGGCGGGCTCACCACGGGTGGCCTGGGCGCGACCGACGCCGGTCACCGCTACACAGTCGGTGGAATCGCGAGGGAGTTCTATCGTGGCATCTTCCAGTACTACGAGACTCCCGAAGTCTGGAAATCCGAGACGCGGGCTGCCTACTTGCCGCGTCACGGACTGATCGCGACAGAGGTACTGGGCCTGCAGTGGTTCTTCGAACCGCACGTCGCCAGCCTGGTGCTGCAGCGCATGCTATCCGAAGCCAAGGTCGCGGTTCATCTGGGCACCGCCCTGGATCGGACCAACGGGGTCGTCAAGGCAGGCTCGCGGATGGTCGAGTTGCACACCACCGATGGCCTGCGTTACCGGGCCAAGGTGTTCATCGATGCGACCTACGAAGGTGACCTCCTTGCCGCCGCCGGCGCCACCTTCATCGTCGGCCGCGAACCGAACGCCCGCTACCAGGAAACACTCAACGGCGTCCAGCTGGCCCCCGCCGAACGCACCGCTCACGTCAGCCCCTATCGCGTGGCCAATGATCCCACCAGCGGCCTGCTACCGCGCATCCGGCCTTCCCACGGTGCGCCTGGATCGGGCGACGGTCAAACGCAGGCCTTCAATTTTCGCCTCTGTCTGACCAACGTTCCGGGCAATCGGATCACCGTCGAGAAACCCGGGACCTACGATGCCCTGAACTACGAGGTCATTCTCCGGCACCTCCTCGCGCGTCCCGGCATCAACCTAAACCAGATCATTTCCCTGACGCCGATGCCGAACCAAAAGACGGATACCAACAATCGGGTCTACTTTTCGACGGACTACGTCGGCGGCAGTCACACCTGGGCCGAGGCGAGCTACGCCGAGCGGGCACGGCTCTGGCAGGAACACAAGGACTACCAACTCGGGCTGCTGTGGTTCCTCGGCCACGACCCCCGGGTTCCGGAGGCGCTGCGAACCGAAACCCTCAACTGGGGCCTGGCCCGGGACGAATTCGTCGACTCGGGCCACTGGCCTCCCGCGCTCTATGTGCGCGAAGCCCGTCGCCTTGTCAGCGACTACGTGCTTACCGAGCACGACTGTACCGGCGCCCACGCCGCACCCGATCCAGTCACCCTGGGGTCCTACGCCATGGACTCGCACGTGGTGAACTACGTGGTCGACGCCGAGGGACGGCTTCGCATCGACGGCTGGGTCTCCAAGTCCTCGAAGCCGTATGGCATCAGCTATCGTACCCTCCTGCCGAAACGCCACGAGGTTTCCAATCTGCTGGTGTCGGTCTGCATTTCCTCCAGCCACATCGCCTACGGTTCGCTGCGCATGGAGCCGGTCTTCATGAATCTCGGTCAGGCCTGCGCCACCGCGGCCGTGCTCGCCCTGGAGCAAGGCGTGTCCCTGCACGACCTTCCCTACGCCGACCTGCGCCGGCGCCTCGAAGCCGATGGGCAAATTTTCGATGCCGTCGCCGCTCGCCGCGCCCTGGAGGAAGCGCGCAAAAAGAACCCCAGCCCCAAAGCCACCAGCCCCAAGATTCCCAGTCCATGACCTCGCGCTCACGCCCTCCGGCTCCCCGCCGGACCTTTCTGAAACAGTCGTTCCTCGGACTGGCCGGCGTCGCCCTCGGCTCCACCGGCTTGGCCGCCCCTTCCTCCGTTGCACCGCGACGATCAAGCGGCCGGCGTCTCAACGTGGCCGCGATCGGCACCTCCGGTCGCGCGCAGAACACGCTCCGCGACCTGCTGCAGATCGACGCCGTGAACCTGATTGCCCTATGCGACGTCGATCCGGTCCGACTGGCCCGTGGGGTGGAGCTGACGTCCGCGCAATTTCCCAGTGCACGCCGCTATGCGGACTATCGGACCCTCTTTGAAAAGGAACGGGAGCTGGACGCCGTGGTGATAACCACGCCGGACCATATGCATGCTCCGATCAGCCTGCTCGCGATGTCGCGCGGCCTGCACGTCTTCTGCGAGAAGCCGCTCGCCCGTACGGTCGGCGAGGCCCGCTGGATGCGCAACTATGCCCGGCAAAGCGGCGTGGTCACGCAGATGGGCACGCAAAGCAGCGCCGCCCACTCGACCCGGCGCGCGGTCGAGATCGTCCGCGCGGGGGTGCTGGGACAAGTGCGGGAGGCTCACATCTGGACGGATCGCTCCGCCCGTCTGCCCGCGCAACCCGCCACCTCCGTACCTCCGGCGGGCATGGCGTGGGACACGTGGCTCGGGGTCTCGGAACCTCGTCCGTACAGCTCCCATCTCCATCCGTTCCGCTGGCGTTGGTGGCAGGACTTCGGCTGCGGTCCCCTGGGCGACATGGGCTGCCACCTCACCAACGTCGCCTACCGGGCACTCGACCTCGCCGCGCCCACAGCGGTAGACGTGTCGCTCAGCGAACCGGCCGCTCCCGGGCTCTTCCCAACCAGCGCCCGCATCGACTACCGCTTCCCTGCCCGAGGATCGCTCGACCCGATGACCCTCTCCTGGTACGAAGGAGGCCGGGAACCGGATCCCTCGCTCCTCGATTCATTGGGTCTCAAAAGGCAGTTCGGCAGTGTACCCTCGAACAACAAGATCATCATCGGTGAAAAAGGCGTTCTCTACGGTGAGCTCTACCTCAAGCTGAACGGCGAGGAACGGTTCAACGGCATCGCCAAACACCCCGCCTGCCTTGCCGTGCCGGAGTCATTTCCCCGCAATCCCGATCAGGGCACCCTCGGCCACTACCGTGAATGGGTCGACGCCTGCCAGGGCCGCGGTGTCACGTTCGCGGGCTTTGACGTGGCGGCCGGCCAGACCGAGATGGTCCTGCTCGGCACGATTGCAGCCAAACTGGGACGCAACATCACCTGGGACGCTGTCCGAATGACCGTTCCCGGTGAACCCCGAGCCGCCAGCCTGATCCAGCCCGCCTACCGTCCCGGCTTCACCCTCGCCGCTTCAGAGCTTTCCACCGTTTCCACCTGACCCGTTGCCCTCCCCATGAATCGTCGCCAATTCCTCCATACCGCATCCCTGGCCTCCCTTGCGGCCAGTCTGCCCGCCCTCCGCGCGCAGACCGGCGCTTCCGCCCCCCGCTTTCGCAACCTCATTCCGGCCGACCGCAAACTCCGCATCGCCGGCGTCGGCGTGGGCGGAAAGGGTTCGACTGACCTGATCAACTGCCTCGACGAGGACATCGTCGCCCTCTGCGACGTGGATTTCAAACAGGGCAGTCCCTCCTTTCTGCGGTTTCCGCATGCCGCCCGTTTTCGGGACTACCGCCAGATGTTCGACGAGGCCAGTGACACCTTTGACGCCGTCACGGTCTCGACCACCGATCACATGCACTTCCCGATCGCCATGATGGCGCTGGAGCGCGGCAAACATGTTTTTGTGCAGAAACCCCTGACGCATACGCTCGGGGAAGCGCGGGCTCTCAAGGCCGCTGCCGCCAAGTCCGGCCTTGTCACCCAAATGGGAAACCAGGGGCAGGCCGGCGAGGGCGCGCGGCTTGCGAAGGAGTGGATCGAGGCGGGCGTCATAGGCCAGGTCCGCGAGGTGCACTGCTGGGACCAGCGGCCGGTCTGGCCGCAGGGTATTCCACTGCCGGCACCGGCAAAGGAAACGCCCTCGTCGATCGACTGGAATCTCTGGCTCGGAGTCGCGCCCGAGCGCGAGTACAGCCCCGAACTGGCGCCGCGCAAATGGCGGGGATTCTGGGACTACGGTTGCGGCGCTCTGGGCGACATGGGTTGTCATCTGCTCAATGCCCCTTTTTGGGCCCTCGACCTGCGCGGGGACGTCCGGCTCTCCGCCCAAAGCGAAGGCAATTCCGAGGTCTGCGCGCCGAAGTGGTCAACCATTACCTACGACTATCCCGCCCGCGGTTCGCGCGCTCCGGTCAAGTTGCTGTGGTTCGATGGCGGCAAGCGGCCACCCATTCCGAAGGAGCTCGGGCCCAATGCCAAGCTGCCCAACGGAGGCGTGATCTACTACGGCGACACCGGAGTGATCATGGACGGAACCAACTACGGCAGTTCCCCGCGCCTGATTCCGGAGGAGAAAATGCGCACGTTCACCGAGCGGCCGGCCAAGCGACTGCCCCGGGTTCCGGGCGGAATCATGAAGGACTTCATTCAGGCCTGCAAAGGGGGGACGGCCCCCTGCTCCAACTTCGTCGATCACGCCGCCGATCTCACGGAAATGGTCTTGCTGGGCAACCTCGCGATTCGCGCCGGCCAGCCGATTGATTGGGACTCCTCACGGGGTGTCTGCCGAAACCTGCCTTCCGCCAGCCGGTTCATCCACAAGAACTATCGGATTTTTTGATACCCCTGCCATGATTTCCCACCCTCCATTCCCCCTTTTTCTTTTGGCCGGCGCCCTGCTCGTCTCGGGCTGCCAGCACTCCGATACCGCCTCCTCGGTCCCTTCAACCCCACCCCAACCCAAAGCCGAACACCGGATCGAGCTCGGGATGCAGGCCTGGACCCTGAATCGAGGGACCTTCGCTGACGCCGTGAAGAAGACCTCCGCCCTGGGTGTGCGCTACCTTCAGGCCTACCCACGCCAAAAGCTCGGCGGCGGCATGGAGGGAACCATGGTGCCAACCATGGACGCAGCCACTCGCAATCAGATCAAAGCCCTGCTCAAGGCGAGCGGCGTCACCCTCACCAGTTTCGGCGTCGTGCGCGCGGCCGATGAAAAGGAGTGGCGGGAGATTTTTTCCTTCGCGCAGGACATGGGTCTGCGCGACATCGCGGTTGAACCGCCGAAGAACACCTGGAACGAGGTATTCCCGTTGCTCGATCGTCTCGCCTCCGAATACGGCGTCTCGGTCACGATTCACAATCACCCCAATCCCAACAATCCACCGGGCGATGTCGTGGCCGCGCTCAAGCCCTACAGTCAGCGCCTCGGCATCTGCGGCGACACCGGCCACTGGGCCCGTTCCGGTTTCGAACCGGTGGGCGCACTGCGGGCCGCCGAGGGACGCCTGATCTCGCTTCACTTCAAGGACCTCACCGAGATCGCCCGGCAGGCGCATGATGTTCCGTGGGGAACCGGCGCCAGCAACGCCGCCGGCCAGATCGCCGAGCTTCGACGGCAGAACTTCAAGGGTATCGCCTACGTTGAATACGAACACCGCACTCCTCAGCTTGAGGCGGAGGTCGCACGCAGCGTCGCCTTCTTCCGCCAGGCGGAGAAGGCCTCCGACGCCGATCTCATCGCCGGACGGGTGCTGCCCCCCGGCTACACCCACAACCCGGCGGACTTCAACCGCCGCGGGATCGGCCAGTCCTCCGCCCGCTGGGCCGCACCGGTCGCGCTCCTGAAGGCGGACTTGAGCAATGCTGAATTCAAGCCGGGATCCTGGGTCTGGGAGAAGGACGCCGTCGTCGCCAAAGGCGGAGGCAATCTCTGGACGCGGGAAAGCTACGGTGACTTTGCCTTGAGTCTCGATTTCAAGTGCGAGGCCGGCAGCAACAGCGGCATTTTCCTGCGCGCCAGTGACACCGAAAGCTGGCTGCACAACGCCATCGAGGTTCAGATTCTGCAGGGTGAGGCCGACAAGCCGACTCACCTGGTCGGGGCGATCTTTGACTGCCTCGCCCCCAAGGCGAATCTCGCGATCAAGCCGGGTCAATGGCACCAGCTGACCGTAATCGCACGAGCCAATCGGATACAGGTGATCCTCGATCAGGAGGCAGTGGTCGACATGAACCTCGACCAATGGAAGCAGGCCGGAAAAAACCCGGACGGAACACCGAACAAATTTCAAAAAGCCTATAAGGACATGGCCCGCTCGGGTCGCATCGGACTCCAGGACCATGGGACGCCGATTGCCTTCCGCAACCTCGTGATCGAAAAGCTCTGAGATCAGACGCCCTCCGAGCGTCGCCGATTCTCCACCTCCGGACGTTCGCCGCCCCCCGCGCCGGCGGTCCCGGCCTCCGCCATGCCCGCCCCCACGCCACGCCTCTCCGCTCTGTCACGTCTCCTCGGCCCCGCCGCCCATCGCCGGCGGGACCTCCTGCTCACACTGGCCTTGGCTTGCAGCCCGTGCTTCGTCCGGGCGGCTTCGGCTGTGAATATCGAGATCCGTACGGTTCGTGAGGAAATGAGATTTGATGTCCGTGAGTTCCACGTTCCGGTGGGAGAGCGCGTTCGCCTGACCTTCAAAAACGACGACGGCCTGCCGCACAACCTGCTGATCTGCCTTCCGAGGGAGGTCTGCGCCCCCGGCGCGACGGAGGACAATGGACTCGAGGTCGCCCAGGCCGCCTGGGCCCTGGGCGGCGACGGTCCGGAACGCCAGTGGATTCCGCGGCATCCGCGGGTACTCGTCTCCACGAGCATGCTCGAACAGGGCCGGCAGCAGACCCTGGAGTTCGACGCCCCCACGCGTCCGGGGCGTTACCCTTTCCTCTGCACCTTCCCGGGTCACGCCGCCATGATGTGGGGCACGATGCACGTCCAGACGCGCGTCGACGGGCTCAAGGACCTGCACTATCGGATCCTGCGCTGCGGTCCCCGCCTTACGTATCCAGACTTCGATTCACTTCGAGGCGATGTCCTGGCCGAAGGCGCGCTCCCCGACGGACTGCTGCGGGCCGATCCTGTCACCTTGAGCGAGGCGTATGCGGTTGAGTTCACCGCCTCACTGGAGATCCCGGCCACGGGCGACTACACCTTTGTGCTTGCCGGTGACCGGGGCACCCAGCTGTTCATCGACGGACACCTCGCGGTCGACCATCAGGCGGGCCACTCCGCCCGCGCCCTCAAGTCGGGAAAGATCAGCCTCGCGGCCGGCACGCGGCGCATCCTCCTGCGCTACTGGCATCCGCTCGGTGACGATCCCGAGGTTTCCCTGGTCTGGAGTGGCCCCGGATTCGATGAACGGGCACTCTCGCAAATCAATCTGGTGGAACGCAAACGGCAGAACGATGGCGACCGGCTCCTCGGTATGCAGCTCCATCCGGAGGGCGGTGAACCGGTCCTCTACCGAAACGCCCTGGCCGATACTCCCAAAGGCGGGTTCGCGCTCGGCTTCCCCGGGGGTGCGAGTCTGAGCTGGGACCCGGAAAACGCGGGGCCCGTCACCTTTTGGGCCGGGGACTTCCTGGATGTGTCGTCCCATCGCACGTCGCGTGGCGCCGGTGTGGTCAAACCCGCTGGGTTTGCCGTGGTGCGACCGGCCCAGGGACCGACCTTTCTCGTCGTCACCGACACCACCGCGCCCCGCCCCGCCCTCGTCCGGAGACTCGGCCTGCACCTTGATCGCTCGCGCACCCCTCATTTCCGCTCTCGCGTGGAAGAAGTTGAGGTCGAGGAGTATTTCTCGACCCGGGGAGAAATGGCCCGCGACACCCTGGTCCTCGAACGCCACCTGACGTTCCTGACCCCCTCGGACACACCGCCAGGCCTCGTGGTCCGGCTCGCCTCCCGGCCACACCTCGCGATCACCGCGGATGAAGTCATTCTCGACGGCAAGCTCGGCCTTCGATTGGTCGGCGCCGTGGCCGACCTGCGTCCGGCCCATGGGCAGGATGAACTGCTCGTCCCCGTTTTGTTTCAAAATCGGAAGGCCTCATTCGTTGTCGAGTACCGTTGGCTTTCCACCGCCGCCCCTGCTCACGCGGCCGCCGTTCACGCCCACGCCTCGCCCTGACTTCATGCGCGTTCTCCTTCTCGCACTCCTCACCGTCGGCTTCACTGGACCCGACCTGCTGGCGCAGACGCCGGCGGATACCCCCAAGGTCACGCACCGCGTCACCGCCCGTGCCTATGAGTCTGATCCGGTTCGGGAACGAGAGCATTACACTGTCATGCCGTTTCCCTTCGACGCCAACACCGTGATCGAAGGCGCCGGCATTGACGTGCTGCCGGACGGTCGTCTCGCGGTCAGCACGCGACGGGGTGAAATCTGGCTGGTCGACGGCGCGCTCGAAGATTCGCTCACCCAACCAAAGTTCACACGCTTCGCGACCGGTCTGCACGAACCCCTCAGTCTGTTTTGGCAGGACGGCTGGTTCTATGTCACGGAGCGCACGGGAATCACGCGACTGCGCGATGTCGACGGCGACGGCCGCGCGGACGACTACGAGGTCGTCAACGACGGCTTTGGCGTCACCGGCAACTTTCACGAATACGCCTTCGGCTCGCGCCCGGACCGTGACGGCAATCTTTGGGCGGCCCTCTGTCTGACCAACGCCAGCACCAGCCCCGTGCCCTGGCGCGGTTGGGCGGTGCGCGTCACCCCCGACGGAAGGCTTCTGCCCAGCGCCGCCGGGCTGCGTTCGCCCGGGGGAATCGGTTTGGATGCCGAGGGCGAAGTCTTCTACACCGACAACCAAGGCGACTGGAACGGCACGTCGTCGCTCAAGCACCTCGTGCCCGGATCCTTTCAAGGAGCGGTACCCGGACTCGAGTGGTGGG
>JAEUGZ010000456.1 GCA_016794725.1 Opitutaceae bacterium
ATGCGCCAGCGCGCCCTCGCGCGCGGGCTGAGCCTGAGCGAATGGGGATTGGTGCCCGCCGAAGGATCCGGGACCGTGAAGGAAAAGGCCGGCGCGGGAGGCGGTGGGTCCCCGTCCTCGATGAAACCGGTGGCGTCGGAAGCGGATTTGTTCGGCGCGCTCGGCCTGCGGTTCATTCCACCGGAATTGCGCGAAGGCATGGGCGAGATTGAGTGGGCGGAACGGGCCGACCTGCCCCGCCTGATCGAGGTCACGGACCTGCGGGGTGCGTTTCACAATCACACCACGGCCAGTGATGGCCGGAATACCCTGGCCGAAATGACTGCAGCGGCGGAAGCGCTCGGTTGGGAGTACCTGGGAATTGCGGATCACTCGAAGGCGAGTTTTCAGGCCAATGGTCTGTCCGAGGAACGCCTCGAGCGCCAGGTGGCGGAGATCAAGGCGTTGAATGCCTCGGGCCGCTTCCGCACGCATGTCTTCACCGGCACGGAGTGTGACATCCTGTCGGATGGGCGGCTTGATTATGATGACGCCACCCTCGCGCAACTCGACTACGTGGTGGTGTCGGTTCACAACGCCTTCACCCAAAGCGAAGAGGAAATGACCCGCCGGCTGATCCGGGCGATCGAGCATCCCCGCACCACCATGCTGGGTCATGTCACCGGCCGGCTGCTCCTGCGGCGCGAGGGCTACAAACTCGACTTCGGAAAAGTGATCGATGCGGCGATTGCGAATCAGGTGGTCATCGAGCTCAACGCGAGCCCGTGGCGCCTCGACCTGGACTGGCGGCATTGGAGAAAGGCGGCGGAGAAGGGACTGATCTGCTCGATCAATCCCGATGCGCATGAGACCGCGACCCTCGAACACGTGCGGGCGGGAGTGCTCGCGGCCCGCAAGGGCTGGCTGACCAAGGAGTCCGTGCTGACCACGCTGCCCCTCGCCAAGGTCAAGAGCGCCTTGAAGCGTCGCGGATAGCGCCCTGAACCGCGCCTACTTTGAAACCGTGAGAGTTCGGACCGGAGCGGCCTTCTTTTTCTCCCACCATTTTTTCAGGATCGCATGGGCGACCGGCCCGGCGTAGCGCCCGCCGGCCAGTTCCTCGCCCGGCGTGTCGCCTTCGATCATCACCGCGATGGCGATCTCCGGCCGCTCGACCGGCGCAAAACAGATGAACCAGGCCAGGTTGATGGTTCCCTTGGGGGTCGCCACCTGCGCGGTCCCGGTCTTTCCGGCGATGCGCAGATCGGGAATCCGCAGCGCGGGTGTGTTCAGGATCCGGGCGGTCCCGTGCGGGGAAATGACACACTGTTCCATGCCCAGGAGGATGGCCTGGTGTTGCTCCGGGGTGAGCCCCAGCGGCGCCGAGGATTGCCGCGGGCGGTCGGGCTGGTGGAGCAGCGTGGGAATCGTCTCCGTCTCGCCCCGGGCGAAGGAGGCCGCAAAACAGGCCATCTGCAGCGGCGTGACGAGGAGAAACCCCTGTCCGATGGCGTAGTTGGCCGTGTTGCCTTCATACCAACGCTCCTCGATGGCCTGCTGATCGGGCGGCAGGCCCTTTTGGGCGGTGATCCGGCGCTTCCAGGCCGGATCGGGCACCAGCATGCCCTTGGTCTCGTAGGGCAGCTCGATCCCCGTCGGACGGTCAAAACGAAAACGCCGCGCCTCGGCCGCGATGAGGTCGGGTCCCATCTTCACCCCCATTTCGAAAAAGTACACGTTGCAGGACTGTTCGATCGCTGTGGCGAGGTTGATTTCCCCGTGGGCATGACCGTCGTGGCAGGGAAACAGACGCCGACCGATCTTGTAGGCGCCGTTGCAGGTGACCTTGGCTTCGGGATCGATCACGCCGTTGCGGAGACCTGCCAGGGCGGTGATGATCTTGAACGTCGAACCCGGGGCGTAGGTACCCTTGACGGCCCGGTTGTACCAGCCGCCCGCCTCGTCGATCTCCTTGTATTTGACCGAGGAGATACGCGGAGCGGTGTCACTGAGGTTGAAGTCCGGTTTGCTCGCCAGCACCAGGACTTCGCCCGTGGCCACATCGAGGGCGACGGCCGCACCGGGCAGCTCGATGGTGGCCATGGCGGACTCCACCGCGGTCTGGAAGTCGATGTCGAGACTGGTAACCAGGTTGTTGCCCTGCACCGGCAGGCGCTTGTGCAGGGGAGGATTGACGCGGTAGCCGGCCGGATCGACGCGGTAGATGGTGCCGCCGGTCTCGCCCTGGAGCCGGTCGTCGAACTTCAGTTCCAGGCCATCGCGACCGGCCGTGCCCTTCATCGCAAAGGTCTTCAGTTCGTCGCCCGGCAGTCCCTCCGGCAGCGAGTCCTCGAGATTGACCGTCCCCACGAAGCCCAGGGTGTGGGCGGCGGCCGATCCATAGGGATAGTGGCGCGTGGTCGAGGTGTAGACCTGCAGGGGGGACGTCACCGGGAGCTGCTCGATCAGCTTGGCATATTCCTCGGGGTGCAGGTCGTCGACCAGCACGTAGGGCAGGAGCAGCTGCTGCCGGTAGTGGCGCGTCAGGGCCTGCCCATCAAGTTCCTCGGCGCGGTTGAGCGATTTGTTGACCTGATCCAGGTAGCGCTGGACCACGGTGAAGCGCGCCACCTGGTCCAGTTCGGATGGGGTCGGCAGGTTGCGGTCATCGGTTTCCCGATACGCATTGCGGATCTTGACGAACTCCTTCTTGAACTGCGGCCGCAGCTCGTCGAGATTGAGGGTGACGGCGAAGCGCGGACGGTTGCCGACGAGCAGGTTTCCGTTGCGGTCGTAGATGTTTCCCCGCGGTCCCGGGGTGAGGATGCGACGCTGATTTTGCATCCGCTCCTTGTCGTGGTAGGAGTCGGTCTTGAGCAGCTGCTGGTAGGTGAGCCCGCCCGCGAGCGTCAGCAGGAGCACGGAGATGCCGAAATAGAAGAGGATGAGGCGTGGGTCATAGCCCTTGTGCGACTCCACCAGACTACCGGGACGCTCTGTGGTTCTTTCAGACATGGGATGCGGTCACGTGCGGTGCTCCGAGCGGTACCGGGCTTGTCCAGCCCAGCCCAGCATGCACGCTTGCAGCGAGAGGAACCAAGGCGTGACCACCGCGGTGGCAAGCTGGGAGGCGAGAAGATCGGCAAAAAGACGCGGCCAGGGATCGACGCCGTGGGGCAGGGTGCGTCCCACGTAGAATGACAGGCCAAGAAAGATGCCCAGATTGGACAGCAGCGCCGCCAGCACGCCGACCAGGACTTCCTCGCGGTGCACGCGGTGGCGGATGTGGTAGACGAAGGCGTGGGCGGCCGTGAACAGGAGGGCGTGGACCCCGAAATCCAAGGGGGTGCCCACGTCGTGAAGCAGCCCGGCGGCGAACACCGCCACCATGCCCTCGGTCCGCTCCATCCGGAGCGCGGCAAACACCACGAAGAGGCCTCCGCAGAAGAGCGAGATCCGCAGCGGCCCCAATTCATGGTTCACCTGCGACACCAGCACCCAGAGCAGGGCCAGACTCAGGAAAAGGAGGAAGGAGCGACGCATGCGGTGTCCCTCGATCAGTTGGGTCCGAGCGGTACGAGCACCGTGACTTCGTTCAGTTCGGCGAGGCGGGGATCCAGGCGAACCTCACCTGTTTTGAACAGACCGTCCGTGCTCGTTTCGAGGCGGGTGATTTCGCCAATCGTCAGGCCGGCCGGGAAGACCCCGCCCAAGCCGGAGGTGACCAGGCGTTTGGGTGAGGTCGGGCTGGCCATCGCGTCGGTGGGCACGTACTCGGCGATGCCGAGCGCCGGTCCAAAGGCGGGATTTTCCCCGCCCTGGTAACTCAGCGGCCGCGTATCGCCGTCAAGCGTGGCGGCGATGCGGACTCCGGGGCTGCTGACGAGGTCGATAACCGCGGTGTAGGCCGTGACCTCCGCCACCTTGCCGACAATTCCGCCGCTGAAAATCACGGGTGAGCCGACCGTGATGCCATAGTTGCGACCCTTGCGTACGGTCAGGCGCTGCCACCAGCCGTTGAAATCCCGGCGGACGACCCGCGCGACCTCGCTCCGATACCCGGGGATCGAGGGCAGACGAAGCAGTGCCTCCAGCCGGGCCACCTGCTGACGAAGGACTTCGCTTTGCTGAAGCGTCACCTCGTAGCTCGCGTTCAAGCGGACCAGGTCGCGTCCGGCGGCGATCAGTTCGTTGCTCGATCGCGTGCGCAGCGCCCAGAAGTCCTGCAGATCGCGCACGTAGGATGCAGAGAGGCCAACCGGAGCCTGCAGTTCGAAAAAGCTGATGCGCAGGAAACGTTTCACCACCGTCGGCACCGCGAGCCAGCCTCCGAGCACGAGGGCCAGGATCAA
>JAEUGZ010000488.1 GCA_016794725.1 Opitutaceae bacterium
GAGTCGTTAGCCGAGCGGAAGCTTGGAGGATGATTTCGAAACCCGACGGTCGGGAACGGACTGGCAGCAGACGGGTGATCTACGAAACATCAACATGGGTAACTCCAAACTCTACGTCGGCAACATGTCGTTCAAAACGACCGAAGACGATCTCCGCCAACATTTTGGCCAATTCGGCTCCGTTACCGACGTTTACGTCGCGATGGACAAGATGACGGGCCGCCCCCGCGGTTTCGCGTTCGTCACGATGGGCACGCCTGAAGAGGCGAAGGTCGCAGCTGAGAAGACCAACGGTGTCGATCTCGGCGGCCGTCCCCTCACGGTCAATGAAGCTCGTCCGAAGGAAGATTCGGGCGGCGGCCGTGGCTTCGGCGGTGGCGGCGGCGGCGGCGGTGGTCGCGGCTTCGGCGGCGGCGGTGGCGGCGGCGGCGAACGCCGTGGCGGCTTCGGCGGCGAGCGTCGCGAGCGTCGCTACTAATTCTGACGCGGTTCGACGACGAACCGACTTTTTCAAGCGGGGAGCTCCGGCTCCCCGCTTTTTTTGTGCCCGGTGCGCGGCAGGAGGGCACAAGCCTCGGGCCGGGAGGTCTCGACCTCAGGCCGCTGCAAGGTTGAACTCGTCAATCGCCGCGGCTTAGTCTTTCCCTCCCGTTGCTCCGTATGAACTTACTCCGTCTGATTGTGATGGTGGGCTGCCTTGCGCTCCCAGGGACCCTGCTGGCCCAGCGTGAGAAGCTGCCCCCTGAGGACCTGGAAATCGTGGAAAAGACCTGGCCTGATGCGAAACGGACCTCGACGGGTCTGCGAACGCAGGTGCTGAAGCCTGGCAACGGGCCCAAGGTGCAGAAGGGGGACGTGGTGGCGGTGCTCTACACCGGGAAGCTCCTCGATGGCACGGTCTTCGATCAGGCCCTCGATCCCGCGAAGCCGTTCACCGTGCGCGTGGGTCGCGGCCAGGTGATCGAAGGCTGGGAGGAAGGCCTGCAACTTTTGACGGTGGGCGAACGCCGACTGCTGATTGTCCCTTACGAACTGGGCTACGGTACGCGGGGCAGTCCCCCGAAGATCCCCCGCCGCGCCACCCTCGTATTCGAGGTGGAATTGATCGCGATCAACCCCACGCCCCCTGCTCCCTGAACGGCGCGGGGCTCCGGGTTCAGGTGAAAGGGTGTAACCGAAGATCAGATACGGTCGGGCTCCCGCTTTGGCCTCAGCCGGAAGGAGTCCTTCGTTGCGTCAGCCAGGCATCGAGGGAGTAGCAGGCCAGACCGCTCCAGATCAGGACGAAGGCCCAGGCGCGATCCCGAGTAAAGGTCTCCCGGTAGACGAGCCAGCCCAGGAGAAACTGGCAGGTCGGAGCGGTATACTGGAGCAAACCCAGGGTGGTCAGCCGGAGCCGGCGTGCACCATAGGCGAAGAGGAGCAGGGGAATGGCAGTGACCACCCCGGTGCTGAAAACGAGCGTGGTGACGCGGGCGTCGGAGTGACCCAAGGCGCCGGACCCGTGCGCCGCTTTCCACAGCAACCAGCCGCCGGCGAGGGGAGTGAGGAGAGCTGTTTCCACGGCCAGACCCGTGAGTGGCCCGAGGGGCGAGCGTTTGCGGAGGAGTCCGTAGAACCCGAATGAACCAGCCAGTCCCAAGGCAATCCAGGGAACATGTCCCAGCCGGAAGACCAACAGTCCGACTCCGATCGCCGCCGCGGCCACGGCTGCCCCTTGGAGCGGGCGAAGGGTCTCGTGCAGAACCAGCCGGCCGAGGGTGACGTTGAGCAGGGGGACGAGGAAGTAGCCCAGACTGCACTCAATCACCTGCCCGCGGTTGACCGCCCAGACATAGATCAACCAGTTGATCGTGAGCAGAAGGCTGCTCGCGGCGTTGATCGCCAGGTCGCGTGGGGTGCGCAGGGCGCGCACGGCCTCCGGCCAGCCCCCGAGGCAGGTGAGCACACCAGCCAGAAAAACCAGCGACCAGACATGGCGATGCGCAATCAGCTCAAGGGCATCGACGCTGCCCAACTCCTTCCAAAAGAGCGGCACCAGCCCCCAGGCCAGGTAACAGAGAAAGGCTGCGATGACGCCGCGCGCGGGGGAGGATGCTGAATCGTGGGAGGACAAAACGCGCCACCGTGTTCCATCCTCTACGGGCCGTCAAACGGCACGCGTCGTGTACGGGTCACTCCGGTGTGGAGCTGACGAACCAAAGGGAGCAGGCGGGGTCTTGTTTAGAGCTAAATCTTTATGGCTGAACGCCTTTTCCCGCAGACGTGAAGCCATACTTTTCTGCAAATTCCTTCACGGCGATCTCCCGCGCCTTGCGTCCGTCTGGGGCATTGGGACCCGCCTGCAATTCGGCGATGCGCCGGGCGACCCACCGCTGACGGAAGCTCTCCTCGGTTTCGGCGGCGATGGCGGGATTGGGTTTCGGCTTCTTCGGACCGAAACATCCGGACGTGAGCACCACCACCGGCAACGTGAACAGCAGGAGAATTGGGAAGCGGTTCATAGGGTGAAATCTAGCGCAAAGAGGGGTTTGACCGCGAGTGCATCTTTTAGGTTTCGGTTTTCTTGGAATATTCTCAAGCTGTTGGAGAAATGAGCGAGGAAACTCCGCCGCTGCGCCTCAAGTCGAGACTTCGGCCCGAGACTCCCGCCTCCGGTCTCCCACCTTCCGCCCCAGCCACCGAACCGGCGGTGGAGGGCTCCTCCGCTTCTCCGGGCGCTCCCGGCGCCGTACCTCCGCCGGAGGCCGGGGTTCCTCGCGAACGCACCAAACCGAAGCTCAGCCTGAGTGGAACCACGTCCGCGCCGCCTCCGCCGGAGCCTGCTGCACCCGAGCCTGCCGCCGCCGATGGCGGTGCAGGTGCGTCCGAGCCGCTCGTGAATCCTCCCGCGGCGGAGGAACCGCCACCCGCCAGCCCGCGACCCCCTCCGCCCGGAACGCCCCCGCCTCCCACCCACGCTCCTCATACGCCGGGCATTTATCTTTCAGCATCGCGTGCCCAGGCAGGGAAGTCGCAGGTTCCGCGTCCCATCCATCTCCACCTGGAGGGCGCGGAGCCCTCCGAGGCGCCACCCGCCTCGATCGCGGTCAAGCCTGAGGAAAAACCCGCCTTCAAGTATGGCGTTGTGCTGGTTTTCTTCCTCGCCCTGACGGTCATTGGTGGGGGCGCGTTTCTGATCGTGCGGTTCCTTCGCGATGTCACGGTCGTTCCGGCTTCGACCCCGGTGCAGGCCGGATCGGCGCGACCCGCCTCCGCGGCCCATCCAGGTGCAACCTCGCCGTCGACCCCGGTGGCAACCGCTCCCGCGGCGTCCCCCCAGGCTGGAGCGACCACTCCGCCTGCGACGACCGAGGCACCGGTTTCTCCCATGGGTCAGGCCCTCGCCAAAGCCCGTGCGGTCACCGGCCTGGCTGAAGACGAGAAGGCCAGCGTCGAGGGTATCCTTGCGACAAGCCCCACCGTCCCGACCAGTCCTACTGCGACCGCCGCGACCGAACCGCCGCCGGAGAGCCGACACGAGCAACCCAGCCGGGGCGTGGTGGTGGTGGACTCCGTGGCCGCCAATCCCGAGTACATTGCCTTTGTCGAGGCGACCCGTATCAGCGGCGTATTCCAGGGGGACCCGCCGCGCGCCCTGATCAACGGACGCACGCTGCGGGCCGGCACCTTGGTGGACGCCAATCTTGGCATCTATTTCCACGGCCTCGACTCCGAGCGCCGTCAGATCGTGTTTCGTGACGCCCGCGGCGTGCTGATTCGCAAAGGCTATTGATCGGCGCGCCGGCGTGCCAACCCGATGGGGCGGCGAGCGTACTGATCGGGGCGGCTCCGGTTTGCCCGGCTGCCTGCGCCGCACCGAACTCAATGCGCCGTCAGGACATCGCGGATACCTTTGAGCAGGGCAGGATCCGTGGCGATGCCGAGAATCCCGTTGACCACAAACTGAATACCGATGCAGAGCAGCAGGAATCCCATGATCTTGGTCAGGGCGCTCATGCCATTGACGCCGATGATGCGGACAATCTGGCCTGAAAGCCTGAGGACAAAGTAGCTGATCACCGCGACAACAAGAATGCCGAGGATGATGGCCACGTAGTCCAGCGGATGCTGGGCGAGGGAGGTGAAGCCAATCGTGACCGCGATGGAACCGGGACCGCTCAGCATCGGCATCGCGAGCGGGGTGAAGGAAATGTCCACCTTGGCGCGGGCGGCGTCGCGCTCGCGATCATCCGGGTGACTCAGCCGCGGGGACAGCATGCTCATGCCGATGCCCGACACAAGCAGCCCCCCCGCGATCCGCAGTCCCGGGATGGAGATGCCAAAAAAGTTCATGATGAACGTGCCGCCCATGAGCGACAGCACCAGGATGGCCACCATGTAGACGCATCCCATGCGGGCCTGACGCTCCCGTTGCGGATGGGTGTCGCCCTCGGTGATGGCGAGAAAGACCGGCGTCGAGGCGAACGGGTTGATGATGGGAAGCAGGGCGACGACGGTGCCGAGGATCAGTTCCCAGAAGTGCGAAACATGTGACATGCCGGGGCGGGGTGGTGCTGGCTACCAGACCTCCACGGGACCGCGTGGGACCGGAATGCTGTCGCGCGCAAAGACCTCGGGATCGCCTTCCGACCGCATGAACGAAGGCGTGAGCGGTCCGGGTGCATAACGCGGAAGCAGTTCTCCGTCCGCGTCGCAGAACGGAACGCGCCAGGCGACGTACTCGGTGAGCGCCGCCTCGAAGTCGGCGCGGGAAGTGATGGCGATGATGCGTCGCTTGAAGACCTTGGCCGGGCCGAAGCGCTTTGCGTACCATGGAGCGACCTTGCGAAACAGCTTCGCCCCCTGCAACTCGCCGTAGAACTCGCAGTAGCGCTCAAAATGAATGCGCATGACCCGGACGCGTTCTGCGAACGTCGGTTCGGGCATAAGTTCCCCCGTGCGGAGATAGTGATCCGTGCGCCGGAAAATCCAGGGATCGTAAAACGCGCCGCGCCCGATGCTCACGCCGGTGCAACCCGTTTCGTCGATCATGTGCCGGGCCGCCTCGGGTGTGGTGACGTCTCCATTACCGATCACGGGGATGCGGCGCACCGCCTGGACCACGGAGCGGATGCCCGCGAGGTTCACAGTCCCGGAGAAACCCTGGGCCCGGGTGCGTCCGTGGACAAAAATGGCGGCGACTCCGGTGTCTTCCAGCACCCGGGCGAGATCAGGGGCGGTCAAATTGTCATCATCCCATCCCAGCCGCATTTTTGCGGTCACGGGGATCGACACGGCCTCGACCATTCCGCGGACGAGTGCGGCGGTCTTGGCCAACTCGGTCATCATGGCGGACCCCCCGCCGATCTTGACGACCTTCTTGACCGGACAACCCATGTTGATGTCGACCGACTGGACCCCCATTTCCTGGCAGAGGATCGCCGCGTCCCGCATCTCCTCCGGTACGGCGCCGAACAGTTGCACGGCCAGCGGCTGGTCGCCCGGTGCCGTAGCCACCAGCTGCAAGGCCACCCGGTTCCGTTCCAGCAGTGAGCGGGCGTTGACCAGGTCGGTGGTGGCCCAGCCCAGCCCCCCCAGCGCCCGCACCGTCAGACGCATGGGCAGGTTGGTGTAACCGGCCAGTGGTGACAGGCAGAGGGGGGATGAGAGCGTATGCGGCCCGATGCGCATGCGGGAACGCTGCCGGGCGCTTGCGCGGTCCGAAAGCGAAATCCCTCCGTCACCGAGAGTCCAATTTGGATCGCCACCCGGGAGCACGCCGGATTCCCGCGTCGGTAAATCCCGCCGGAGATCGGGAATATTCACTCTTTACGGCAAGCCAGTGGCACTATTTAGTCGAGTATTCGCGGGCACTTTGCAGACT
>JAEUGZ010000571.1 GCA_016794725.1 Opitutaceae bacterium
GGACAGCCGGTACGACGTGGGATCCGCCTGGGAGATCGAACTGGGGAAGTAGCGTTCGTCCAGGAGATTTGTGATGTTGAAGTTGTAGGTGGCCGGCTTGCCGAAAACCTTCGTGGCATACCCCACCCGGGCGTTCACCACGATGCGCGGGTCGAGCAGGAACGGATACGCGTCGTTGGTTTCGAAGGCCTTCGCTTCGCCGCGGTAGCTGACATTGGCGCCGGTGGAGAACCCCTTCAGCCGGCCCTGGGTGAATCGGTAGGAGGTCGTCAAGGTCGCCGAATGGGTGGGCGAGCGAATGGCGGCCCGGCCGACGATCGCGGGGTTCGAGGGGTTCTTTGAGATGTAGGAGTGCGTCTGGGTGTAGCCGCCGACGAGCTGGAAGTTCTTGGTGACGTTGGCGGACAGGCGCAGCTCGAAGCCCTTGGCGCGGTTCTCGCCCACCTGGGTTTCGTAGGTATAGGCACCGATAGCATCGGTGGCGCTGAAGGACTGGCGACCGTTGATGTTCTTGGTGTCGAACACGGTCGCCTGACCGCTGTAGCGACCGTCGCCGAAGTCGAATTTCACACCGTAATCCAGGCCCTTGGCGATGAGCGGATCGAAAGGAGTGAGCGAGCGGTCGGCATTGGTCCGCAGCGTGGTGATCTGACGGAAGGACTCGGAGCAGTTGGCGTAGAGTCCCAGCGCCTTGGTCACCCGGAACACTGCGCCACCCTGCGGGGTGATGCGGTCGCGCTCGATGCGGAGCCGGGTGTTTGCGAGGTAGTTTGCGGAGACGTTCTCGATCTTCGAGTAGTTGAGCCCGGCCAGCACCATCAGGCGTTCATCAAAGAGGGCGAGGGCGTCGACGAGGTAGAACTTGTCCTCCCAAAAACGCGTGCCGGAGTAGGCGCTGATGCGGGCGTCGGCCAGCCGCGGCACGGTGCGGTCCCACGTCGCCGGGTTGGCGAGGTCCCAGTTGGCGGGGGTGGCGACACCGACACCGTTGGCGATGCCGGAGACGCGGCTGTCGGAGTCATTGCGCGAGGCGACGTACTCCCAGCCGGCGACCACACGCGTGTAGTGGCGTTTGGAGAAGTCGAAACGGGCGGCGATGTTGAGGGTGTTGGCGAAGGACCGGCCGTTGGCGTAGTTGCCGCTCAGGCTGCGCGAGTAGGGCAGCTGTCCGGCGGGCGTGGTGGCGAGGATGTTGATGGCGGTGGCGCCGGCCTCCCAGGAGTTGCGGTGGAAGGAGGTGACGCCAGCGACATTCCGGATCAGGATCGAGTCGGTCAGGGCGTGTTCGAAGGTGGCGGTGTAGATCTGATTCCCGGTGTGGGTTCCCAGGCCTGGTCCCTGGCCGTTCCAGGTCAGCGGGATCATGTCGGCAAACTTCACATCAAACGGTGCGGTGATACGGCGGTTATACCGGGGCCAGTTGGCCAGGCCGGTCAGGTCCATGTCGACATACTCCATGTCCAGCGTGAGCGAGGTGCCCCTGCGCGGCTGCCAGCGGATGACCGGGGCGATGAAGCGCTTGGTCTGGTCGTCGAAGTCGCGGTATCCACTGCGGTCGAGATAGGACGCGTCGACGCGGTAAGTGAGGGTGCCGGAGCGGTTCAGCGGGCCGGTCGTGCCGATCTCCGCGCGGTAGTACTCCCAGGAGCCGATATCGAGTTTCACATTGCTCGACCGTTTGGCCGAAGGCTGCTTGGTCACGGTGTTGGCGACGCCACCGGGGTCGAGCTGGCCATAGAGCACGCTCGCCGGGCCATTGACGACCTCGACGCGGGAGACATTGGCCGAGTCAAAGCTGCGAAAGTTCGTGCTGCCGTTGCGCGCGCTGAAGAACGTGGTGAAACCACGAATGGTGTAACTCTCCAGATTGCCGGTCGCCGCCCGCTGGGTTGAACTGACCCCCGCTGAGAGTCCGACGATGTCGTAGACTTCCGTGAGGCCGTAGTCCTTGAACAACTGCTCGGTCAGGACATCGATCGACACCGGCATGTTCTTCAGCTCGGTCGCGACCTTGGTGGCGCTGATCGAGTTGGTTGCGGCATACCCCGTCTCATCCTCCGACACGATGGTGAACGCCGGCAGGCGGACCGCGTCGTCCTCGGGACGCCCGGCCGGCGGCGTGGACTGCGAGAAGGCCGAGGTGGCGGAGAAGGTGAGGAGAAGTCCGAGAGCGGGACAAAGCCGCGATGAAGCCGAATCGGAGAGAAGGAAGTTCATGAGGGGTGCGGACAGGATGAACGGCACCGAGGCGGGCCGGACTTGGGGTGAGGGACCCCGGGAGCAGACCGGGGAATGCGCTCCAGCTCAATCACGCCGCCGGTGAAACCGTTCACCGATCCGCGCCCTGACTCTCGCTTCGAACACCCCCCAGTACCGGGCGGGCGGGGCTGCAGGCGCCCCGTGCTGGACACTTTTCTCATTGCGCTCAGTGGCTGCGCAGGTGGATTCGTTCACCGTGCCCCTGGATTCCAAGCGCGTTGTAACCCTGAAAGTCGTGGCGGCGCGGGCCCGACTTTCGCTTGCCACGGTTTCCTACGCCTTGCGCCAGCATCCCAAGATTCCGGTGGCGACGCGCGAGCGGGTGGCGGAGATCGCCCGAGCGCTGGGCTACCGTCCGAATCCCCGCGTGGCCAGCCTCATGGCCCACATCCGGGGCGCCCAGGCGCGGCCGCATCAGGAGCGGATTGCATTCGTCTGGGTGCATACCGGTCGGGCCGCGGCGCGGGGCGATCCATTCCTGAACAAGGTGTTTGCCGGCGCCCGCGAACGCGCGGGGCAGATGGGTTTTGCCCTTGAGGAGTTCTGGACCAACGACCCCGGTATGAGCGACCAGCGGCTCGAACAGATCCTACGCGCGCGGGGCATTGTCGGCGTTGTCCTCTCGCCCGTGACCACGGCCGAGGCGGCGATCACGCTGGGTTGGGACTGGCGGCATTTCTCCGCGGCGGTGATCGGAAATGTCACCTGGACGCCCGAACTGCACCACGCCGGGCACCACCACTTCCTCGCGATGCGTCTCGCCTTGCTCGAACTGGAGAAGCTCGGCCGCCGGCGGATCGGCGCCCTCATCGAGCCCACCAGCAATGGCCGCGCCAAACGCGCCTGGGAGGCGGCATTCCTCACGCACCATCCCGATCTTTCCGCCGCGCCTTCGCTGGTCCGCGTCGTGGATGAGGCCGGCCTGCAGGGAGTGGCGACCTGGCTGCGTCGCTCGGGTCCCGATGCCCTGATCGTGAGTGAAACCAGCCTGCTGGCCGCGCCGGGACTCCGCGCGGCGATCCGCGAACTCGCCCTGCCGGTGATCACGCTCTACTGGAGCACCGACACGCCTCGCGGCATCGGCGGCATCGACCAGTGTTATGATCGGGTCGCAGCCCATGCGGTCGACCTGGTGGCGGCCCAGCTCAACGCCAACGAAACCGGCGTTCCCGATCTTCCGCGCATCATGCTCTTCCCCGGCAAATGGGTCGCCCCGGCTCTCCCGGGTCCGGCCACTCCGGCGAGGACCAAGCGTGGCACGGGCGTCGCCTTGCCGGCGACGGCGGACTGACGCAAAGTCCCGGAGCTTTGGGAACTGGAGAGCCGGTTTCGACTTGGCTCAGCCAGCGAGGGCTATATGGGGTGGACCGGTGGTCGGAGTTCGACGTCGGCCCGGCGCTGTGATCGTGAACGGTTCACTGCCGTGGGGGTTGAGTCCAACTTGACCACCTGCGGTGCTACGGGAAAGAGATGACGCCCCCTTCGCATTCTCGCTGGCCGTTCGGCGCAATGGTCCAGGCCGTGCTGCTCGCTTTGTCCGTCGACGCGTTCGGAGCGCCAACGGATCGGCTCTGGTACATCGCGCCCGCGGCGAACTGGAATGAAGCCCTTCCCATCGGAAACGGCCGGCTCGGCGCGATGCACTTTGGAACCGTGGGGCGCGAGCGCCTCGCGCTCAACGAGGATAGCATCTGGTCGGGCGAGCACTATTATAGCCCAACGCCGAGTATGCGGGAGAATCTCCCCGAAGTTCGCCGGCTGCTGCTGTCCGGTGACTATCGCGGCGCTCACGCGCTGGCCGAAAGGCACCTCGCCCTACCCAACGACCCGCGATACGGGCACTACCAGCCGCTCGCGGATCTCTGGATTGACTTCCCGGGGGCGGAGCCAGTCTTGGACTACCGACGTGAACTCGATCTCGAGTCCGCTTTGTCCAAGGTCAGTTATCGCCAGGACGGCGTGACGTTCATGCGGGAGGTGCTGGCGAGTGCGCCGGACCAGGTGATTGCAGTGCGACTGACGGCCGACCGTCCCGGCAGGATCACCTGCGACGTGGCGTTATCCCGCGAAAAGGACGCGATCATCACATCGGATGCCGCCAATCGAATCGTCCTTTCCGGCAGCACGCCCTTTGGTGGCGTGCGCTTCGCGGTGGTTCTCGAAGCGAGGACGGAAGGTGGGACGATTCGGAAGGAAGGCGAACGGCTGCGGATCGAGCGGGCGGATTCGGTCGTTCTCGTGCTCGGGGCGCAGAGCACATTCCGTCGACCGGACCCATTGGCAATCGCTTCGGCCGAGGTGGGCCGGGCTGCAGCCAAGCGATGGGACGAGATCGAGCGTGCGCATGGAGCGGACTTCCAGTCCCTTTTCCGCCGTGTGACGCTGGACCTCGGCTCGACGCCGCCTGCCCCACGGCCCACCGATGAACGCCTTCGGTTGGTACGTGCGGGCGCCTCCGATCCTGCGCTCGAGGCGCTGCTCTTCCAGTATGGCCGGTATCTTCTGATCAGCAGTTCGCGGAGCGGTACGCTGCCAGCGAATCTTCAGGGAATCTGGAACGACAGTTACAAACCGTCGTGGTTTGGAGACTACACCATCAACATCAACACGGAGATGAACTATTGGCCGGCCGAGCCGGCCAATCTCGCCGAGCTGACGGAGCCGCTCTTCACTCTGATTGAAAAGTTGCGTCCGGTCGGCCGGCTTGCTGCTCGCGACCGGTACGGTTGCCGAGGATGGGTGCTCAGCACAAGAACCGCGCCGTGGGCTACGTCCGAACTTCGCGGCACGCCAAACCTGCTGTTCAATGACGCAGCAGCCTGGCTTAGCCTCCACCTCTGGGAGCACTATCAGTTCGCGCCGGATCGTACTTTCCTGCGCGATCGCGTCTACCCGGTGTTGCGGGAGAGTGCCGAGTTCTACCTCGACTTCCTCGTGGCGGAGCCAAGCCACGGGTGGCTGGTCGCCGGGCCAGCCACCTCTCCGGAAAACACCTTCAAGGCGCCTGACGGTTACAAGAGCGCCCTCAGCATGGGACCCACCATGAGCCAGCAGATCGTGCGCGAGCTTTTCACCGCCGTCCTGGCTGCGGGTGAAGTTCTTGGTGGGGACGACGCCTTCCGCGGCGTGGTCCGCGACAAACTCGCCCAACTCGCTCCGATGCAGATCGGGCGGCGCGGCCAGCTTCAGGAATGGCTGCAGGATTTCGACGAAATTGAACCCCAGCACCGGCATGTCTCGCATCTCTTCGGCCTGCATCCGGGCACTCAGATATCTCCGAACCGGACCCCCGAATTAGCCGCAGCGGCACGCCGGTCTCTGGAATTGCGGGGCGACGGCGGAACGGGTTGGAGCAAGGCGTGGAAGATCAACTTCTGGGCCCGACTGTTGGATGGCGACCACGCTGAGAAAATGGTGCGAGAACTCCTGGCAGTGAGTACGCTGCCAAATCTCTTCAACAGTCACCCTCCTTTCCAAATCGACGGCAACTTTGGCGCCACGGCCGGCATCGCCGAAATGCTGCTGCAGAGCCACTTGGAGGCGGTGCACCTGCTCCCCGCCTTGCCGTCCGCGTGGGCTACTGGGTCGGTGTCCGGGCTGCGAGCCCGGGGCGGATTAATGGTCGACATCAAGTGGGCTGATGGTCACCTGACCCTCGCGACGCTTCGAGCAACATCGGTGGAGCGGGTACGCGTGCTGGTGCGCTATGGTCCACACGAGCGCATGGTCGAGGTCACGAAGGGCGAACCCGTGATCATCACCTTGAAGACGTTTGAAGAGAAATGAGGCCTTTCAAAGAAATTGAAGCCACTCGTGGCCGCGAATCCTGTTTCCAAACCCCATGACACCCATTCTCAGACCCCTGGCCTTGCGGCTATGCGCCGGTGGCGTGATTGCGCTGAATGTGATCGCAGCCATAGCCGCTGCACCCTCGTCCGACATCCGCTCGGTTTCGCTGAATGGCGAATGGAAATTTGCGGCAGATCACCAGAAATGGGGTGACCGGGCGGAGTGGTTTTCGACGACTCTCGCCGACGGTGTGTGGGACACCGTGACCGTGCCGCACACGTGGTCGCATGACCCGCGCTTCATCGGTTACACCGGCCCCGCTTGGTATCGGCACACGTTCACCTCACCGCCCGTTGCGAAGGGCGAGCATGTGCGGTTGGCATTTGGCGCCGTGTTTCGCCGGGCCCGCGTCTGGTTGAACGGCGAACTTCTCGGCTCGCACGAACTGGGTTACACGCCTTTTGAGTTCGACGTGACCGGAAAGCTGAAACCCGGGCAATCGAACCTGGTTGTTGTTTGCGCCGACAACAGCGTCGCAAAGACATTTGGGGTGGCTCCTTATTATCAAGGCGACCCCTGGTGGGATGATGGCGGCATTATCCGGGACGTAACACTGCTGATCGGGCCCAATGTTTATGTGGCTCGGCAGAAAGTCGAAGCACTGCCCGACCTCGCAACGGGCACGGCCGAGGTCCGCATCAAGGCCTGGGTGCGCAATACGACCGAGAAGCCCATCGTGGTCCGAGTGTCCGCGGATATCGCCCGGGAAAACGACTGGCTCACGCTTCCACCTGCGGAAGGGGATGTGAGCGTGTCGGCGGGCGCTACGACAGTCGTCGAACTGCGGCAAACTCTAGGCAAGGATCAAGTTTCGCTCTGGCAGCTCGACGCGCCCGTCCTGTATCAACTTCGTACAAGCATTGACGGCCACGCCCGCGACACCGTGCGGTTTGGACTGCGGAGGTTCGAAACCCGCGGTAGCGAACTCCTGCTCAATGGCCAGCCTGTACGCCTCGCCGGCGCGAACCGGCATGCCAGTTACCCGGGGGGCGGGCAGGATGAGCCCAGCGAAATCGTTGAGCGCGATATGCAGTTAATGAAGGCGGCGGGGTTCGTCTTCCAACGCTTGAGTCACTATGCACTGGCACCCGCGATTCTCGATTGGGCCGACCGCCACGGCATGCTACTGATCGCGGAGAACGCTGCGGTTTATCTGGCGGACAAAGGCATCGAAACTCCCGAACGACAGGCAATATTTCGGGAGCAGCACCGAGAAATGATCGAGCGCGACTGGAACCATCCTTCGGTCGTGGCCTGGAGTGTGGGCAATGAAATGGCAGCGGACACCCCAGCCGGCGTCAATTGGGTGAAGATCATGCGCGCCCATACGCTTGGCCTCGATCCTACGCGTCTGGTCGTGATCGTGAGCAACACGGTCCAGAAACCCAATCTCAAGCCCGAGGAAGAGGGTTCGTTCTACGGTGATTTTGTCTGCCTCAATACCTATGGCGCGACGCCGCAGCAAAATGCTGCGAACATCGACCGGGTGCGCGCGTTGTATCCGAACAAGCCAATGATCGTGACGGAGTACGGACTGCGGCGCAACTGGGTCGAGAGCGAGATCGAGCGGGTGGATTGGTTTCGCGAGATGTTGGGGATCATTCGGGCTCGGCCGTTTATCTCGGCTGCGTCGGTGTGGAGTTTTAACGACTATCGCAGCCGTCATGTCGGAACGAGC
>JAEUGZ010000553.1 GCA_016794725.1 Opitutaceae bacterium
CTCAGCGCCAGGGTGCAGAACGCGGCTTCCATGGCTCCGGCCAGCGAGAGACCGTGACCCGTTAACGCCTTGGTGCTGCTGATCTTGGGTCGGGCTTGGACCTGGGTGAAGACCCGGTGCAGAGCGAGGGCCTCCGAGCGATCCCCGGCCGGAGTGGAGGTGGCGTGGGCGTTGACGTAGTCGATCCGGCCGGGTTCCACCGCCGCATCCACCAAGGCGCGCCGCATCGCTTCGGCCAAACCGGCACCTTCGGGGTGGGACGCGGCCACGCTGTGCCCATCGCCGGCCTGACCCCAGCCGATCAACTCTGCCTGCACCCGTGCTCCGCGCGCCCGGGCAAGTGACGCTTCCTCCACGATCAGGGCCACGGCTCCCCCGGTGCCGACAAAGCCATCCCTCATTCGGTCAAATGGCCGCGAGGCCCGGGCCGGATCCGCCTGGTTGGACAAGGCGCGAAGCGTTGCAAACGGGAGGATGCTCTCGTCGGTCATATCCTCGGCCCCGACCACGAGCATGCGCTGCTGCCGTCCCAAGCGAATTTCATCCATGGCGTAACCCAGCGCGTGACTGGAGGATGCGCAGGCCGAAACAAATCCGCAGACGGCCCCTGAAATCTTGAGATGGGCCGCCAGGTTGAAGTTGAGCGTGCCGGCGATCGAGGAAACGATGCCCATCGGATTGCCGCGTTCGCCCCGGCTCGTGCGCATCTGATCGAGGAAACTCCCCAGGAGAAAGGGCGATCCGGCGGAGGCGCAGAAGAGTCCGGTATCGCCTCCCGCCAGATCGGCAGCGGTCAGACCCGCCTCGGCCAAGGCCTGCTGCACAGCTCCGAGGGCGTAGACCCCGTGGGGGGCCAGACCACGGACCAATTCGCGGTCGACTTTTACCGCGTCGGGCCAGCGCCAATCCCGCCAGTTGGGCGACGGAAAGGCGAACCCCTTGACTGTGCCGGCCACTTTGACCGCGATGGAGGGATTGTTGAAGAACGTGCGGGGTTCAAAGCCGTGTCGCAGCTCCCGCAGGCTTTGCAGCACAGACGCGCGGTCATTGCCGATACTGGTGATGAAACCCAGCCCTGTGATGACAGGCAGGCGCGACATGCGGACGCGGATCAACTGGCTTTACGACCCGGGGCTTTGGCGTGCACGAAGCCACGCAAGTCATCAAGCGTACGCACTTTGAGGATTTCCTCGTTGGCGATCGTGATGCCGAGCAGCTCCTCCGTAAAGAAGACGACTTCGGTGATGGCGAGAGAATCGAACCCCAATTCCTCCATCAGCAGCGTGCTGCCGGGAAAGGTTGAAAGCGGTTGTTCCGGCTTCGTTGGAATATAGTCGGTGAGAATGGCCTCGATCACCGGGTCGAGCGCGGCAACGTCTCCCGTGGCGAGGTAACGCGAAAACGAGGCGCGTACGTCCTCTGGGAAGTGGCGGATGCGATCGAGTGGATCGATCGGGGAGGAAGGTGCGCCGGAAGCGGGAGGAGACTCCATGACGGGAACGAGGGCAGGCTCAGGGTTTGACCGCGGTGTACTCGCTGAAGAGGCCGAGCGACGTATCGCGCTTGACCGCCTTCAGTCCGGCAGCGCTGAGCGCTTCCAGCACCACGGCGGGAGGCACGCAGGCATCCATGGTTTCCCAGTAATAACGCATCATGTCACGAGCGTCGTTGCTGCGCGTAAAGAGCCGGGTCAACCACGGATAGACACGACCAAAATAAAGTTGAAAAAAGAAGCGGGAAAACCGCCCTTGGGGCTTGGTGACTTCCAGGATCAGCAGCTTGCCCCCGGGTTTGAGGACGCGGCAGTACTCACGAAAACAGACTTCGAGGTCCATCACGTGTCTCAGGGCGTAACCCATCGTGAGAAAGTCGAAACTGTTGTCGGGGAACGGCATGGATTCGGCCCGACCCTGCACAAAGCGCGCGGCGAGTTTGGTCCGGGCCACCGCCAGCATACCCTCGCTCGGATCGAGGCAGGTGATGTTCTCCGCCGTGCCGAGAATCTTGACCGCCGCCGCAGCCACGAGGCCCGTGCCGCAGGCCACATCGAGCACCACGTGCCCTTTCTTCAAGCCATGCCGTTCCTGCACCCAGCGACGGTAGGACGACCCGCTTTTGAGGAAACCCCAGTCCACCACGCCGTCGTAATACTTGGCCCCTTTGTCGAACAAACGGTTCACATACTCGGGTTTGGCCTCGAGCGTGGTGTAACGATCTGGAAGCGGAGGGTGGGGAAGCACGCAGGGGTGATGTATGCCGGGTCTCCGATGGTGACGAGCCGAAATCCACGTCGGACCTGCTGGCATGGCCATGGTCCCTTCCTTGACGTGACCCGCCATTCGCATTTGATCGAGTGTCTATGACGCTCCGCGTGGTGCACGCCTGGTTATTCCTTGTGACGGCGGTGGCCGGCGCGAAGGCGGACCTGCCGTTGTCCCCGGTCTCCCCTTTCCGGGCACCCGACCAACCCGCGGCGGCGGCCGCGCCGACTGAAGGTGCTCCGCTTGAGTTTCGCGGTGTCCTGGTGATTGGCGCGAAGCAGCAATTCGGCTTCTACGACCCGGCGAAACGGCAAAGTGTGTGGGTCGGCATGAACGAATCAGGGTCGGACTACCGCGTCACCCGGTTCGATGCCGGAGCTGATACCGTGACGGTCGAAGCGGGTGGACGCACGCTCGTGCTTGAACTGCAAAAAGTGAAGATCGCCTCGGCTCCGGTGCCGGCGAACCTGCCCGCCGCCCCGGCGGCCAATTTTGGGGCCGTCGCACCGGCGGTTGGACCGCCTCCGGTGGTGCTGAATCCGACTCCGGCCGACGAGGCCAAACGACTCGAAGCGATTGCCGCCGAAGTGCGTCGCCGCCGGGCGCTCCGGCAGCAGACCATGCCGGTGACGGAAAAGACCCAATAGGTGGAGCCGGTGGAGTGCGGGAATTGTAAGTAACGTTCGTCTAAAGGTTTTTGCGACGGTCGGGGTTTCCTGGATCCGCGGTTCGAAAAAAAACCGTGCGCTTGGCGGTGGGGTTTCTAGCGTGGACGGTTCATGCGTGTGGAGCCGACGCCCGTACCTGCCGCCGATTTGGTGTCCAATTGGACCCTGATCCGCCGTCTGTGGGGCCTTGCCTGGCGCTACCGCGCCCGATGTCTGGAGGTCCTCGCGTTGCAGCTGGTGTTGCTCACGCTGGGGTTGGGAGGGTTGAGCCTGACCGGTGTCGGCATTGACTACATCCGCTATGTGTTGGGACAGCTTCATCCGTCGACCGAGACCCCGGCCATTGCGTTTCCGCATTTGAAGTTCGGCCTGGCGCTCCCGACAACCTGGCCGCCCTTGCAGGTGATTTTTCTGATCGCCGGGATGATCCTGGCCCTGGCGCTGGTGCGGGCGTGCCTCAACTATGCCTACACCGTATCCATCAACCGCCTCGTGCAGCAGCGCCTGGTGGTGGACCTGCGCGGGGAGATCTACGACAAGCTCCAGCGACTCAGTTTTCGCTTCTTTGATGCAAACACCACCGGGTCGATCATCACCCGGGTGACCGGCGATGTGCAGAGTGTGCGGATGTTCGTCGATCAGGTGCTGATCCAGAGTCTGATCATGGTGATTTCCCTCACCGTCTACATCATCTACATGGTCAGCCTGCACCCCGGGCTGACCCTGGCCTGCCTGGCCAGCACGCCCCTCCTCTGGGTCATGTCGACAATCTTCTCGCGCAAGATCCAGCCGGCCTACGCCCACAACCGCACCCTCGTGGAGCGCATGGTGCAGAACCTGGCGGAGAGCATCCAGGGAATCCAGGTGACCAAGGGGTTTGGCCGCGAGGCCGAGGATCGTGCGCGATTCAACGCCAGCAACCAGGCGGTGCTCGAGCAGCAGCACAGCATTTTCTGGCGGGTCAGCCTCTTTTCCCCGGCCGTCGGATTCCTCACCCGCATCAACATGATGGTGCTGCTGGGGTATGGCGGATGGCTGGTGCTGCAGGGACAGCTGCCGCTGGGCACCGGCCTGATCGTGTTCGCCGGCCTGCTCGAACAGTTCTCCGGCCAGGTCAACCAGGTGGCGACCGTCGTGAACAGCGTGCAGCAGTCGCTCATCGGGGCACGCCGCGTGTTCGAGATCCTTGACGCACCGATCGAGGTGAAGACCAAGCCGGGCGCGGTGGAGCGGCCCCGGCTGCGCGGCGCGGTGACCTTCGAGCACGTCAGTTTCGCCTACGACGGCATCGATCCGGTGCTCCGGGACATCAGCCTCGATGTCAAGCCCGGCCAGTGCGTGGCCATCCTCGGTGCGACCGGCGCGGGCAAGAGCGTACTGATGAGTTTGATACCCAGATTCTGGGACCCGATCTCCGGACGGGTGCTCCTCGACGGCATCGACGCTCGCGAACTGAAACTCGACGACCTCCGGCGCAACATCGGCCTCGTGTTTCAGGAGAGTTTCCTTTTCTCGAACACGGTGGCGGCGAACATTGCCTTCGGGCATCCCGACGCCACCCCTGCCCAGATCGAGAAGGCGGCGCGCATCGCCGCGGCCCATGACTTCATCATGGCGCTGCCGAAAGGCTATGACACCATCCTGGGCGAGAGCGGCAACAGCCTCTCCGGCGGACAGCGCCAGCGTCTCGCCATTGCGCGCGCGGTGCTGCTGGAACCGCCGATCCTGCTGCTCGACGATCCCACGGCCGCGATCGACAGCGAGACCGAGCACGAGATCTTTGAGGCGCTCGACCGGGCGATCGCCGGTCGCACCACCTTCATTGTTGCGCATCGTCTCAGCACGCTGCGCCGGGCGGACTTCATCATTGTGATGGAGGACGGACGGATTGTGCAGCGGGGGCGTCACGACGAACTCATGCGCGTGCCGGGTCCCTACCTGCGCGTGGCCAATCTCCAACTGCTCGACGGGCGGGAGCTGCAGCAGCAGTCCCTGGGCAAGAAAGGGGACGACACGTGAGCCTGATCCCCGACCCGAATCCCAAACCCAATCCGGGCCCGAGCGGGCGCAACCTGATGCTGGTGCATCGTCCCCGTGACGACGATGATGACGAGGAGCAGTTCAAGCCGCTGGAGTGGGGCCTGATCCGTCGACTCTTCACCTACGCCAGCCCCATCCGGCGAAAACTCATCGCCCTGTGCGTGCTCACGCTCATCCGGGCGGCGCAGCTTCCGGTGCTGCCGTGGCTGGTGTCGGCCACGATCGGCCTGATCAGCAAGGGCACGATCTCGCGCGAAAACGACAGCTGGCTCTGGCTGGGCGTGGGCGCCTACGCCGTGCTCGCGCTCTCCACGGATTTTCTCTTCCACTTCCGCCAGCGGTTCGCCCTCGAGGTGGGTGAGACCGTGGTGAACCGCCTGCGCGGCGAGATCTTCGAGAAGGTGCAGCGCCAGCCGATGAGCTTCTTCCACCGGGTGAAGCTCGGTCGGATCATCAGCCGCGTGACCAGCGACGTGGAGTCGCTGCGCACCGGGATCCAGGACGTCCTCTTCGTCACCGCCATCCAGCTGGGCCAGATGGTCTTCACCGCCGTGATCATGGCCTTCTGCGACTGGGTCCTTTTCCTGGTGGTGGTGGCGATGGCGCCGATCATCTGGTCCATCAACCAGCGGTTCCGCATGCGGCTCAGCCAGCTGACGCGCGCCTCGCAGGAAAGTTTCAGCCGCGTGACCGCGACCCTCGCCGAGTCCGTCAACGGCATCCGCGTCACCCAGGGGTTTGTGCGGCAGGATACGAACGCGGGACTCTTTCGCAGCCTGCTCGCCGACCATTCCCGCTACAACATCGCCCTCGCCCGGACCTCGGCGCGCCTGTTGCCTTTGCTTGAGCTGAACAGCCAGTTTTTCATCGCGATCCTTCTCCTGCTCGGGGGCTGGCGGACGTTCCACGGGTACATGGAGGTGTCCGACCTCATCCAGTTCTTCTTTCTCGCCAACCTCTTCTTCTCGCCGATTCAGGTGATCGGCAACCAGTACAACCAGGCCCTGATCGCCATGGCCGGGGCCGAGCGGGTCTTTCGTCTCGTCGACACGGTTCCGGACTGGTCGGACGCGCCCGACGCAACGCCCCTGCCCGACCCTCGGCCGGCTTCGGTCGCGGGGGCGCGGGTTGAGTTTAGGACTGTAACGTTTGAATACACGAAGGACCGGCCCGTGCTGCACGACCTGTCCTTCACCGCGGAGCCGGGCCAGTCCGTCGCCCTGGTCGGGCACACTGGCAGCGGCAAGAGCTCCATCATCAACCTGGTCTCCAAGTTCTACCTCCCCACCGGAGGCGAGATCTTCATCGACGGCCGCGAGGTGCGCACGCTCACCAGCCAGTCGCTGCACCGGCAGATGGGCATGGTGCAGCAGCAGAACTTCCTCTTCAGCGGCTCGGTGCTCGAGAACATCCGCATGTCGAGGCCGGAGTCGACCGACGAAGAGGTGCGGGCCGCCGCCGCCCGGCTCGACTGCCTCGATGTGCTGGAGGCGCTGCCGCGCGGACTTGCCACCGAGGTGGGCGAGCGCGGGGCCGGCCTCTCCGTCGGCCAGCGCCAGCTCGTCTGCTTCACCCGCGCCCTGCTCGCCGATCCGCGCATCCTCATCCTCGACGAGGCGACCAGCTCGATCGACGCGCTGACCGAGGCCCGCCTGCAGAAGGCGCTGCAGACGCTGCTCATCGGCCGCACCAGCTTCGTCGTCGCCCACCGTCTCAGCACCATCCGCAATGCCGATCTCGTCCTCGTGCTCGACCAGGGACGGGTCGTGGAGCGGGGCACGCACGCCCGGCTGGTGTCACTGGGCGGCCACTACGCCGCCCTCTACGAGCAGTTCGTGCAGGTGGACGAGCGCCCCCCGGCGGCCTGAGTCCGCCGTTCCCGCCGGGAGATGTAACTGGAGGATGGTTACGAATTCCGCCTCCGCGCGGGAGGCGGGCCCCCGGCGAGATCGACCCCCGCCAGGGCGTCACTGCACGGAGATGAGCGACTTGCAAAACTTTTCTCCTCTGAAAAGCGTCTCGTTACCTTAGAGAAATTCATTGCTTTTCATACGTCCGCCCCTATGCCTTGGCCTCGATATGGCTAAACGCAAACCCAACGCTGCCTTCCTTAAACCGGTTCAACCAGACGAAGCCCTTTCGGCCGTAGTCGGGTCCAAACCCTTGCCCCGTACCGAGCTCACCAAGAAACTCTGGGACT
>JAEUGZ010000577.1 GCA_016794725.1 Opitutaceae bacterium
CTCAGCGCAGCGCTGTTGTTCCTGCTCCAGCTCATTTTTGCACGGCTGGTCCTTCCGCTCCTCGGCGGAGCTCCGGCGGTGTGGAACACAGCCATGACCTTCTACCAGACCGTGCTGCTGGTGGGATATGGATACGCGCACCTGCTTTCGACCTACCTGCGACCACGCACGCAGTGGATGGTGCACGCCGCCGTGCTCGTCGCTCCCGCTTGCGTATTGCCCTTCGCCGTTCCCGCCTCGTGGGTACCTCCCACCGACGCGAATCCCGTTCCCTGGCTGCTGGGACTGCTGGCCCTCGGAGTCGGTCTGCCGTGTTTCGCGGTCTCCACGCTCAGCCCGCTGCTTCAGTCGTGGTTCACCCGGTCCGGCCACCCGGACGCCAAGGATCCCTACTTCCTCTACGCGGCCAGCAATGCGGGCAGTCTGCTCGGGCTGCTGGGATATCCCTTTCTCGTTGAACCCCACACCACGCTCTCCACCCAAGCTCTGGGCTGGACCTGGGCCTATGGGTTGCTCGTCACCCTCGTCCTGCTCTGTGGGTTCATGGCCACGCGTGCCCTTCCCGCCAACCCAGTCGTCTCCCCGCACGCGGATTCCTCACCTGCGGGTCCACGGCCCACAACCCTCCTTCGGCTCCGGTGGATGGGGTGCGCATTTGTGCCATCGAGCCTGCTTTTAAGTGTCACCTCTTACCTGTGCAGTGACATCGCCGCCGTTCCCCTGCTCTGGGTTCTTCCGCTCTCCCTTTACCTGCTGACCTTTGTGGTGGCCTTTGCGCGACGCCCCTGGGTGTCGCACCCCCTGGCGCAACGCGTCCTCCGGCTGCTGCTCATTCCCGTGGTCGCAGCATTGGCAGCGGGACTTTCCACTCCGGTGGTGGTGGTGGCATCGCTTCACCTGATCGCCTTCTTTTTCGCCGCCCTGGTGTGTCACGGCGAACTGTCGCAAGCGCGGCCCGACGCCCGGTCACTGACTGAGTTTTACCTCTGGATCTCCCTCGGCGGGGCGTTGGGAGGGTCGTTCAACTCCCTGCTCGCCCCCCTTCTCTTTGATCGGCTGCTCGAATACCCTTTGCTCATCGCGATTCTCGCACTGCTGGCGGCCGGCAACTCCGCGCGCGACCGTACCTCCGGATCCTGGAGCGGAGTCTGGGCGCTGATTCCAATCGGATTGGCGGTGCTGCTGGCCTTGGTCACGAAGGTGCGTGACACCGAATCCCACCCCGCCATCGCCACTCTTACCTACGGCCTGCCCGCGATTGCCTGTCTATTCCTGGCCGGCCGGCGAGTGAGCTTTGCGTTGGGAGTCGCCGGCGTGCTGGCGGTGTCCCAGATCTGGCCAGCCGGGGTCGGGCGGGTGCGCGTCACCCAACGAAGTTTCTTCGGCGTGCACCGCGTCGCCCTCGATCCCACGGAGCGCTTCGTCCGACTGATGCACGGGCGGATCATCCACGGCATGCAACACCGGGATCCCGCTCGGCGGACAGAGGCCCTCACATACTATCACTCCTCCGGACCTATCGGCCAGGTGTTCTCGGCCTGGGGTGCATCGCTGCAGGGACCCATCGCCGCCGTGGGACTCGGCGCCGGCACGGTCGCCCGCTACGGAAAACCGGGGCAGGAATTCACCTTTTTCGAGATCGATCCTGTGGTCGTCCGCATCGCTTCGGACCCCGCACACTTCACGTTCCTGCGCGACAGCCCGGCCCGCATCAACCTGGTCCTCGGCGACGCCCGGCTGACGCTCCGGCAGGCTCCTGCAGCCCACTACCAGCTGCTGATCCTCGACGCCTACAGCTCCGACTCGGTGCCCGTGCATCTCGTCACCCGCGAAGCCTTCGAGCTTTACCTGAAGATCCTGCGACCCGACGGCATAATGGCGCTCCACTTGTCCAATCTGCACCTCGATCTGGTGGCCGTGATGGCGACCCTCGCCCGCGATGCCGGACTGGTCTGCCGACTCTGTGACGACCGGGAGGTCTCCTCCGCCGAACAAGCCGAGGGTAAATTCCCGTCCCAATGGATGGTGATCGCCCGGCGCGAGGCCGATCTCGCTCCGCTGCTGGCGGATCCCCGCTGGGCGCCCGGACCCGACACCACCGGCCTGTCCGTCTGGACCGATGATTATTCAAGTGTGGTCCGGGTCCTCAAGCTGGGCCTCCACTGACCCGTTCCGAGCGATTTGCGGGTTGAACCGCCGGGCGTCCCGGGGAAGCTCATGTACGGTCCGACGGGGACATTCCGTCCTGTGAGCGACCCTCCCGCATGCCCGACTCCACTTCCTCCGGCCGCCTGAGATTCGACGTCACCTTTCCCCAGCGCCGCGCCGCCGAGTCGGTCGACGAGGACCCGGTGCTTCGCATCGCCATCATTGGCGACTTTTCCGGCGACGGCCCCGCGCCTGCCGGCACCTTGCCGGCCCCGCGGGTCGATATTGATACGCTCGATACCGTTCTCGCGGGTTGGCAGGCCGTGGTCCAGGTGCCTGCGACAGGCTCCGTCGCGGCCGCGTCCCCGACCTCGCTTACATTGAGCACCCTGGATGAGTTCCACCCCGATTCCCTCCTGGTCCGGGTGCCGGCCCTCGCGGAACTCATGCAATTGCGGGCACGCCTGCAGGCACCTTCCACCGTCGCGGCCGCCCTCGCTGAGCTGCGCTCCCGCGCGGTCGCGACCCCGGCGCCCACCTCCACTCAAGTGCCTCCGGCGGCAGAATCCCCCGGTGACACCCTGTCCCGGCTGCTCGGTGGCAACATCGCCAAACCCGCCGCGCCCGCGCCTCGCCCCGCGCCGGCGGGACCGGCCGGGCTGGTGGAACGGCTCGTGCGTGATGCCACCGCCGGCTCCTCCACCTCGGTTCCCAGCGAGGAACAGCGGGCGGCCATCGCCCAGGTGGAGACTGAAATCGGTCAACGCCTGCGATCTGTGCTCCACACCCCGCGTTTTCAGGCGCTCGAAGCGGCCTGGCGCGGCCTGGACCGACTGGTGCGCGAGGCTGACGACTCCGTCCACCTCCACGCCATCAACGCACGTCCTCTCGATCTGGTTTCGGACATCGACAACGCCGTCTCGCCTCTGGCCTCGCCCTTGGGCCGCCGTCTCGAAGCCCTCGCCCCCGCGTT
>JAEUGZ010000582.1 GCA_016794725.1 Opitutaceae bacterium
AAGTCCTGCAGGTCGCGCACGTAGGATGCGGAGAGACCGACCGGAGCCTGCAGTTCAAAAAAGCTGATGCGCAGGAACCGTTTCACCACCGTCGGCACCACGAGCCAGGCTCCGAGCACGAGGGCCAGGATCAAGAAGGGACGGCCAGGATGGATGCGACGATGCGGCACGAAGGGGAGGTCGGCTAAGGTTCAGACCCAGGTGGGGTTCCGGGCCCTGGGGAAGGCGCTGACCGCGCCAGGCTGCGCAGTCGCCACGCACTTCAGGCACCCGATCGCACGACGGGGACGCAGCATGGACCGCTCCCGCAGGCTCACACGTTCTGCATGACCCAGTTCAAATCGTTGAGCACGGCCCCGGTGCCGTTGGCCACGGCGGAGAGGGGATCGTCGGCAACGGTGACGGGCAGTCCGGTCTTTTCGCTCAACAGGCGGTCGATGCCGCGGATCAGTGATCCGCCGCCCGCCATGACAAAGCCGCGGTCGACCAGATCGGCCGACAGTTCCGGAGGGCAGCGTTCGAGGGTGGTGCGCACCGCGTCGACGATGGCCGCGATCGTGTCGCTCAGGGCCTCGCGGATTTCCTGTGAGGTGATGTGGATGGTTTTGGGCAGGCCGGCGACGGAATCGCGCCCCTTCACCTCCATGGTCAACTCCTCGTCGAGTGGATACGCGGAGCCGATGCGCATCTTGATTTCCTCGGACGTGCGTTCGCCGATGAGCAGATTGTAGGCGCGCTTCATGTAGTTGATGATGGCGCTGTCCAACTCGTCGCCTGCGATGCGGATCGACTTGGAAAAGACGATGCCCGAAAGCGAGATGATTGCGATTTCAGTCGTGCCGCCGCCGATGTCGACGATCATATTGGCGGCCGGTTCGTCGATCGGCAGGCCCACGCCGATGGCGGCGGCCATGGGCTCAGGAATGGTGATGACATCGCGGGCTCCGGCGCGGGTGGCTGAATCCTTCACGGCGCGCTTTTCCACTTCCGTGATGCCTGAAGGAATGGCGATGACCACCCGGGGGGCAACCCGCAGGGCGTTGCTGTGGACCTTGCGGATGAAGTAGCGCAGCATCGCCTCGGTGACATCGAAATCGGCGATCACCCCGTCCTTCATCGGGCGGATGGCGGTGATGTTGCCGGGGGTGCGGCCGAGCATGCGTTTGGCCTCGTCGCCCACCGCGCGAACGTTTCGATTGGTCGTATCGATCGCGACAACCGACGGTTCACGCAGGACAATTCCCTTGTCCTTGACGTAGACGAGCGTGTTGGCGGTGCCCAAGTCGATGCCGATATCGTTTGAGAAATAACCGAGAAATTTGGACATGATGGCGATACGTGAGGCGGCGTCGCCGCCCAAGTGAGACAATCGGGCCTCTCACGCAGGTGTCAACGGGCGAAACGGACAAGCCGGCCCCTTCGGTCCCTCCTCGTTCGCTTTCGCACCGGACCGGGCCCGGCTTCCCCGGTCGGAATTCCCGGGACAGCCTTCGAGGTGGAGCCGGCGGAACACGAGATCGGCCAAGGCGCCCTGGGCAGGAGGAGCTTGTGGCAGCGCCCGCGTGATGGTGCGGGTAAACCCCGGGCGTAAGAATGGGTGCCGGGGAAGGTTGGGCAGGGGAGGTGGGTGAGCGTTTTGTGCAACTTTGCGAGCGGCCCGCCGTCTTTACGACCGAGTTGCACGACGTTCGAGTGCGGACCGACGCGAGCGTTCTGACGTTCCGCGCAAACCCCGATCCCCTGCCAGATCCCTTTCCACCTCCCGCTTCGAGCGGGCGTGGGCCACCTTGGGACTCCTGCGTCGATTCGGTGGATGCCTGGATGCCGGCCGCCCGCGACTCCCCAACCTAGATCCAACATGCACTCCGATCCCCTCCCTACCTTCATTCGAGCCCAAAGGCTCGCACTGACGGTTTCGCTCGCGCTCGCCGCCGGTTCCGCCTCCTTCGCGCAAACGGTTCCAGCTGCTGAAAAAGAGACCATCAAACTGCCGGAATTCACGGTAAACGAGTCGGCGGGCAATCCCTATGTATCCCGCCAGGCCCTCTCGGCCTCCCGCGTGGCGATGTCGATTCAGGACATTCCCCAGTCGGTTACGGTCGTCACCAGCGAGTTCATGCAGGACTCGATGAGTCTGCGCATGCTCGATGCCGCCAAGTACCTCACGCCGGTGGTCGAATCGACCCTTCCGATCGGTGGCGACCGCTACATGATTCGCGGCTTCCAGGTTTCGCACGAGTTCATCGATGGGGCGGAAATCTCCGGACAGGACGGCTATTCCGCGTCGTTCATGCCCTACAACATCGAGCGCGTCGAAATCATCAAGGGACCGAATGCGATTCTGGTGCCTGGCGGCAGCCCTGGCGGACAGTTCAATCCGATCACCAAGTCCCCCATCGGCAAGGATCACACCCATCTGACCCTCGAACTGGCCCAATACATCGGCAACGCGGTCAGTTTCGACGTCAACCGGGTGCTCTCCAAGGGCGACTCCAGCATCGCGGCCCGGTTTGTCGGAGCCTATTGGGACAGCACCGGTTACGCCAATGACCAGTTTCGCAAGGGGTACATGTTTGCCCCGTCGATCTCCTGGCAGCTGAGCGCCGCCCACAAACTGATTGTGAAGGCCGAGTTCATGCAGAATCGCGAATCGACCATCACGGGACTGCCGGTCGATCCGACCATCGGCAGCACTGGCTACGCGCAGATCGCGCGCGGCCTGCCGCGGGACTTTGCCTTCGGCGACGCGGACAACGATTTCCGGCATCGCGCGACCGAACGCGTCACGTTTGAGCTGCTCTCCAGTCTGGGCGACCACATTTCCTCCCGCCTGCAGTTGATGGCCAATCATGTGGTCCGCGAGGATGCCGGTGGCACCGGGGCCGCCATTGCGGGCATCAGTGTCACCCGCAATCCCAATACCGGCCAGTATGAGCCTGGTGTGGTCTGGAGCCTCGATCAGAGCGGTGCGACGGCGATTGCCACCTCGACCTCGGTGCCCGTGCCGGCCCCGTCGGCTTGGGTGTTCTCCCGGACCAACGGTGCGGTTGACCTGTTCTACAGCGAGGCGCACTTCCGCAATGACTACGCGGCGAAGTTCGACACCCAGCTCTTCAAGTCGACGACCATTGCCGGCATCGCCGCCAATGTTTCGAAGGTGCAGTTCAAATCCTATCCCGCGGTGACCCGCCCCTCCGTGCCGGCCAACAATCTCGGCTCCATCACCTTTCCTCCGTACAACTACCAGCAGCCGACCCCGACCAACGGCGGCGGAAACCGTTTCGGCAAGCAGGAGGACATGCAGGTCTTTGTCTATGAGAACCTCTCGCTCCTCGACGACCGCGTGCTGGTGTCGGGCGGTGTTTCCCGGTTCTTCGGCGACCTTGTGCGCACCGACACCAATGGCATCCCCCCGGCCATCACCTTCCCGAGCTACGACCTCTCGACCACGGCCAAGACCTTCGGCCTGGTGGGCAAGCCGGTCAAGGGTGTGTCAGTGTTCTACGGATACAACACGACCGGCGGCACGATGCCGAGCTCGCTCAATCCCGGCACCTACGGCCCGGCCTTCCGCGCCGCCAGCGGCACCCAGAGCGAGTACGGCGTCAAGCTCGCGCTGCTCGACGAGCGCCTGACCGCATCGTTCGCCTACTTCGACATCGAGCAGCAGAACTACCCCGTGCCGAACAGCGATTACTACACCCTGATCGCCCTCGGTCGCATCGACGAGGCCAACGCCCTGCCCAATCCTCTCTACCTCAACCTCAATTCCAAGGGCTGGGAGTTCGAGTCGACCTTTGCGGTGACCAAGAACCTGATGTTGATCGGCAACTACACCTCCTTCAAGATCCGCCAGCCCATCACGGACGTGCGCGTGCGCGCCGTGCCGGACAAGAGCGGGGCCATCTATGCCGACTACCGCTTCACCGAAGGCAAGCTGCGGGGCTTCGGCGCCAGCATCGGGGTTGACTACAAGAGTGATGTCGTCGGCGAGAACGCGACGGGCTACACCACGACCAAGCCGCTCCCCGGCGGCAAGTTTGTGGCCAACCAGCCGACCTTCCTCGTCGCCGGCCGGACCTTGGTGAATCTGGGTTTCAGCTACCGCGCCAAGGACTGGACGGCCCGGGTGCAGCTGAACAATGCGGCCGACAAGGACTACATCCTTGCCGCGGGCAGCCGCACCTCAGCGGTTCCCGGAGATCCCCGCAACGTGAAGGCGTCCATCACCTACAAGTTCTAGGCCGCAGTCCTGGCTCGGAACTCAGCTCCAGCCGGCGGGCCCTGCCCGCCGGCTTTTTTGCGGCGGCCGTGCCAGCCTGACTCCCTTTGTCGGACTGACCGGCAATGGGGGTTCTCGTCAACGGTTCTGCGGCCGACAGACTCCCTCCAACCCCTATACCCCCATGCTCAGGTACTTCGCCAACGGAGTGATTCGATGGAAGAACGCCATGCTCTGCAACACGCGGACAAATTGGGAGTTTTACGCGGTCGTGAAGGGACGCTGTGCGGCGGTCCTGCGTGATGGCGAAAAGC
>JAEUGZ010000615.1 GCA_016794725.1 Opitutaceae bacterium
AAATGTCGTTCCGCATCTCCTCGTTGAAGGAGAGGATGCGATCCGGCGTCGACACGTTGTCCGGCCGCCCTGTGAAATACTGGCGGTCGCTGATGGTGGTCGTGCGTGGATCATTGCAGGGCAGCAGATTCACGACGTTCAGGTCCTCGGCCTGGGCAACGAGCAGCACGTCGCGGGGCGTGATCAGGGTCTGCGCGAATAGATTCGCGTGTACATGCACGTCGCCGGAATACCAACCCTCGGCGTTGAGGTGGGCCCGGCGCTCCAACTTGACCGTCGTCTTCGCGGGCCGGTCAGGACCGATCGGGACCGTCACCCGCACCGGCAGGTACTCGAGGCCCTTGACGATTTCGAGGGAAACGTCGCCGGCGGGCACCGCGACGTCACTCCGGCCGGCCGTGTGGAAATAAGCGTCTCCGGCGAAAGGCTGGCCAAACTCCCCACTGACGATGCGATGCAGGGTGTCAGCCGGAGCGTGCGCCCGGCCGTCGGCTCCGGTCAGGTAGACCCTCGCCGGGGTGAGTGATCCCGTCTCGTCGAGCACTTCCACCACGAGCGAGCTGCGCGCGTGACGCCGTACGGGAAAACGAAGGGCCTGCTCGCTGTCGTCGATGGATACAAGCAAGGCAATCTCATCCGTCGTCACGGCAGGCAACGGGAGGAAGACTCCGCGTGTCTGGCCCGCGGTCATTGTCGTGCTGAAGAAGGCCGAACCGGGGCCGGGCACCGAGAAGGCGAGCCTCACCGCCGTCTCGCGCCGATTTTCCAGCACCCAGGGGACCTCGGTCAGACCGTCCCCGAACGAGTCGGTCCGCGCGGGCGTCATGATCTTGGTCTCAGCTTCGATGACGATCCGGCCCAGGCGTGGACCCGCCAGGACGCGGTAAACCTCGGCCAATCGGGTTCGCACCAGACCGCTCGCCGCGGCCGACCCCGGTGCACGGGCCCCCCGCCACTCGTCGACAAACGGCATGAGCGCTGATTTGACCACCCGCCCGGCCAATACGACCGGCTCGCGAGGGGTGTCGGTCCAATAGAGCAATCGCGCCGCGAATTCGGCGAACTCGTTCAGCTCGGCCGCCACCTCCGGCTCGCGGACGAAGGTGGCCGTCTGGAACGGCATGATCGTCAGCGGCGGGGTGGTCGGAGGGCTGGCCCTGACCACAACACCGAACAGCGGCGCGAGCAGGCCGACGAGGAGGGCCTTGCACACGGTCGGATGATGCCCGTCGCAACTCACGGCTGGATGCAGAAGGAACAGCGTTCGGCGTGGTTCAGGTGAAAGAGCAGGGGCACGCGCTGTCCGCTCGAGAGCCTCACTGGCTCAGCGGCCAAGCAATCACGGAAGGCGTGCGGGTCGAGATGCGGACCTCGCCGCCGACGACCGTCACGTGGTTCTGCCATACGGCTACCGGCGCACCAATGGTGGGCAAGGGGCCGACGTCTCCGGATACGTCGCGATCACCCGCACCAACGTTGGGCAGTTTCGGTCCGGTCGCCCAGGTGCGCCGGGCGATGTTGTAGAAGTAGGTTTGCTCCGCAAACCCGGGGTGTTCGCGCTGCGCGCCGCGCCAGACCTCCGAGTAACCGCCGATCAACCAGACCGTGCCGTCCGTGAGCACGGGACACGGGGTGTTGATTCCAACGCGGGGTTGCGGGATGTCGGGCAGGCGTTCCCAAATGCCGCCGGCTTTGGGCAGGTGGTAGGCCGCGGCCGAGGGTACGGGTTGGCCGGCTGCGTCATAGGCCATGCCACCAAAGACAAACACCGAAGTGCCGCTCGATGACGCTGCGGGCACCAGCAAGCCGGGACCGGGCAGATCGGCCTCGCGGTCCCAGCGCGCGGTGGGTGAGGAGAGGTCGAGTGACCAGACCTCGTTCGTTGGCTGAGTCGAGGTCGGGTCGGGCACGCCACCGATCAGGAAGAAGCGATTTCCCACGATGGCTCCGGCCGCGTATCCGATCGGCTTGGGCAGGTCGGCGAGCCTGCGGGTGACATAGCCGCCACCCTCCGCTCGCAATTCGTAGGCTGTGGCGAGGCAGCCGCCAGGATGGGTTCCACCGGCAAAATAGATCGCCTGGCCGGAGGCAGCACTGGCGAAATGGCCGGAGGCAACGGGCAAACGGGCCGAGGAGACCTGCCACTTCTGATCCAGGCCGCCGAGGACGAAGATCTCGTCGTTGAATTTGCGCGTGCCTTTCAGCCACACCGGCTGGCTCCATTGGGTGCCGCCGGTTGCCACCAGGCGTCCGCCGATCACCCCGGCCGCCATGCCAGCGTAGCCGATGGGGTCAGGCAGGGAGTTGAGGACGACCCAGTCGCTGGCCGGCACGGCGGAGTGGGCAGAAGGATTCATCAGGGCGAAAGCGGCGATGAGGCCGAAGTGCGCGGCAAACGGCACAGGGCGAAAATGCATGGGAAATGTGATGAGGTTCAGCTCCAGAGTTTCAGGCATCGGCCTTCCCAATACGAAGCAATGACGTTCTCAGGCACCTCACTGCTCAGGAAGCGGGTGAAATAGTTCACTTCCGGGGGAATCTGTCTCCCGTCCGGATCCGAGATCCAAAGCAAGTGCCGCGGTTGCAGCTTTTGGAGCGTCGTGGCCGCAAATGTCGCGGCCTCATCGCGCTTCTCCGGACAGTGGCGCGCCACAACCATCGCTGTCCATTGGAAGCGGGCGAGGCAATCGCCATAGACCCACTTTGAGGCGAACGACAGCATCGGGTGTCCGCCGAACCACGCTTCCCGTGGCAGCCGTGGGGTGAGCTCCACCGGTCGCCAGCTGCGATCCTTGGTGGAAATGAGAAACCAATAGAGGTAGTTCCACCGTTCCGTGTCGAAACCAACCGGATGGTCGGCCCACCAGAGCGCGAGCACGCGGCGAAGATCGTCGTTCGTGAAAAGATCCGGCACGCATTCATGGATGATCGCGGCGGAAATCGCGGTGAACTGACAATGCTGGATCTGTTCCCAGTGGGCGAACTCCCCCGCCTCGACGTTGGCACCGGCGATCTTGTCCCAAGCCTTCGGCTTGTAGGTACCCTCTCGAAACTGCTCGATGATGGTGTCGATGCGCCGATGCGTCTGCCACTTGCCCGTGCGCACCACGAACTCGTAGGCGTCGCGGTATTTCCGATCGCCGGAAAACTTGTACGCCACGGCGACCAGGGCGGCCATGATCGCGTTGTAGTCGGTCGGATCAAGCCGGTTGTTCCAGCCGCCACCCGTGCGGTTGAAGATCGTGTAGTCCACCCTGATTTGGTAGTCCGCCATGGTGACGAACATCTCGCGGATCTCCGCCTGCTCGTCCGTGGAGGCGATCGGATAGAAGGTCCACAACCCCCACATCGCATGGAGGTATTGGTCACCCGTCGTGTGTACCGAGTACTCAAAGTGGAACGGTTTTCCCATGAAGCCGGCATTGCCCGCTTCGACGCCAAAACCATAGACGATGCGCAGTGAGCGGTAGGCGGCCCGCGCCGCCGCCATCGCCGCGGGCTCACCCGTGGCCTGGTAGCGGATGCTCTGGGCCGCGAGGTGCGATCCCGATGCCGTAATGGAATTCTCGTTGGTGAAAAAATCGGTGATGGCCTTGAACTTGTGCCCGAAATTGAAGCTGAACTGATCCATCCCCTCGAAGTCGGCCGTCCGCACGACGCGCAGGCCTTCGTCCGCGACATAGGGCATGCAAACCATGATGCCGCTGGGATGTATCCGCGCCGCATGGGTCACCCGTTCGATTCGTCGGACCTTTTCCTCAGGGGTGAGTCGGTCAAAATCCGGAAGGAAGGAGTCCAGCTCTCCCCCGGGAGCTCGATCCGATTTCCCGACTCCCTTCCCGCACAAGCGACCCAACGGCAGAGCAACTCCGCCAGCAATCATGGTTTTGAGAAAATCCCGGCGCTGGCTGGATTGTTTCATAGAGAACTCCGGGGCTGATCGAATCCATCGCTCGAAATTGATTTCTTCATAAGGCTTGGATTCATTTGTATACAAATCAACTTGACTGGTTGTCTTCCCTAAACCTTCGGAAAGCCATCTAAAATCGTGCGACGGTCGAATTTTTGTATGCGGCTGCCCTGCCCGTTCGCATCCCCCAAAATCCGTAGTTGAATGAGCCCCAGAGAACTCAAGGAGCACCGAGATCGACGTTTGATTTACCCCATCTGCGGGCGAGCGACTCACGCTGCGGGGGAGGCACTCCGGTTCTGATTCTTCGGGGTTTTCACTCCGTGCTCTCCGCGCCTCTGTGGTTCAACGGCTGAACCCAGGATCAATCGCGAAACGGTTCCCCATCGCTCCACTTGCCCACCTCTTGGGGCGATCTTTGCGTCGTCGTGCCTTTGCGCTTCACTTCAGCTCCGGGTCGGTGAACCGGGTGATGCGACCAGGTCGAACCAGCACTTCATCAGGACGAGTGCTTTGATTTCCGCAGGGCTTGTTCGATCGCCTGCACGGCTCGCTCGATGTCCGTCTCGCGGGTGGCCCAGCCGCAGACCGAAACGCGCATGCAGCGCCGGCCCCGCCAGGTGGTGCAGGCAAACATCGCCTCCCCGGAGGCGACCACCTGGGCCACGACGGCTTCGGTGTGCCGGTCGTGGTTCTCCTCCGTCGCCCCGGGGGCGGGGTCGGGGAAGCGCAACAGGCCCTGGTTGATGTGCGGCACATGCAGCACTTCCACCCCGGGCAGGGCGCCTGCGCGGGTCACGAGGGCAAGCGCGTGCTGGCAGCAGCCGGCGACGAGTCGGGCCACGCCTTCGCGTCCCAGGCTGGCGAGGGCGGCATAGGTCGCGAAGCCACGGGCGCGCCGGGAGTATTCGGGATTCCAGTCCACCTGGTCGCGCGCGGCCTGGGAATGGGTGAGGTAGTTCGCATGATGTCCCATCGAACGGTAATGGGCCTGGCGGTCGTTCACGAAGGCATACCCGCAATCATAAGGAACATTCAGCCACTTGTGGCCGTCGGTGGCCCAGGAGTCGGCCCTTTCGACGCCCCGGGTGAAGTGGCGATGGAGCGGACTGGCTGCAGCCCAGAGCCCGAAGGCACCGTCGATGTGAACCCAGGCCCCGGACTGATGCGCCAGCGGAATGACCTCTGAAAACGGGTCGAACGAACCGGTGTTCAAATCCCCGGCCTGCAGCAGGACGATGGTGGGTTGCGAAGGAGCGGCAGCCAGCACGGGAGCCAGCGCGGCGGCCGTGAGCTGGCCGTTGGCCGCGACTGGGATGTCGATGAGGCAATCCCGGCCCAGACCCAGCAAGCGAAGCGCACGCTCAATCGTGCCATGGCGTTGATCGCCCGTGACAATCCGGATGGGAGGCGCACCCATGAGACCGCGCTGTTCGACGTCCCAGCCATGACGCGCCAGCACACCGTTGCGCGCAGCTGCGAGACAGGTGACGTGCGCCATCTGGCAGCCGGTGACCAAGGCGAAGCTGGCCTGGGGTGGCAGCCCAAGCAGCTCCAGCAGCCACCGGCCGCAGACTTCCTCAACCACCGCCGCCGCCGGGGCCACGGCATACATCCCCGCATTCTGGTCCCACGCCGAGGTCATCCAGTCGGCGGCCAGCGCCGCCGGCACGCTCCCGCCGATGACCCACGCATAAAATCGTCCGCCGGCGTTGCCGGTCAGACCGCCCTGCACATCGCGCACGAGCTGATCCATCACGGCGGTCGGTTCCTGAGGGCCAGCCGGCAGGGGCCGACCCAACCGTACGCGCAATTCCTCCAACGTGGCCGTAGCGGCAACGGAAGCGTGCGGCAGAGACGAAAGGAAGGCCAAGGCATGCCGCACGGTTTCCTGCAGAACCGGGCCGTAAACGGGATCATCCTTCATGTCCGGGGTATAGGTCAAAACCAGCCCAAGGAAAGACCAGAAACGGCGGCCGGGGTCGGCGGCCGGGGGCCGGGAGTGTCCAATCCGCAGTGGTGTCACCGCTGACCCACTACTCACGGCGAAAGGCCTCTCGTCCGCGGAGCCAGACACCCCGCCGCGTCAATCTGCCGACGCACGGGGAGCCCTCCGTTCACCCGAAGCCAGGCAGAGTGGGCTCCGATGGAGGGCGCCTCTCCGTCGGTGCCGGGGGGACGCCCCCTGCGCCACCCCGTGTGCACGTTTTAAGTTCACGCCACGCGTAACCGGCGTCGTCGGAGCGACGCCCTCCATCAGTGCGGCCTGAGGCTGCCCTGGCAGATCCGCCGGGTGCCCGCCGGGGTGGCCCGATCCGGGCGCGACCCGGGGTCGCTGCCGCCCAGCCCTCACCCGCCACGGGCGCACTCCTGGAGGGTGTCGCTCCGCCGGCGCCGCGGGGACGCTCACGGCACAACGACGCCGGTGGATGGCGTCTATACGCCCTGCTCCACCCCAACCCAGCTTGGGCGTTCCACGCCCTTTTTCCCTACGAGGGTGAGCCCCGCCGCGGAAGAGCTTCCGCGCTGGCCAAGGCCAGCGCCGCTTGCAGAGGAGCACAGCC
>JAEUGZ010000625.1 GCA_016794725.1 Opitutaceae bacterium
TGAGCGACAGCACCGAGGATAAACAGGCAGACAGGTGTTTCATGTTGTGTAGCGAATGATCCTAAAACAATCATCAGGACGGGAGTCAAATGCCTATTTCACAATAAATTAGGCACAATTTTCCCCTTGCTGGAGCGATGCGGGGCGCTTGTTGCTCGACAGCGCCGACGGCGAATCGTTGCGTAAAATCCTCACTTTTCATGCGTTTCACCGTCCAACCCTCTCCCTTGCTCGTCGCCGACGGTTGGCAGGACTATGAATTGCTCGATGCCGGCGACGGCATGAAGAAGGAACGGTGGGGCGCCTTCACGTTGGTCAGGCCGGACCCGCAGGTCATCTGGCCGCAACATGGGCAGGCCACTGGTGCGCGCTGGGACAAGTGGGATGGCTTCTATCATCGGAGCGAGCAGGGGGGCGGTCGCTGGGAGTTCCGTCGCCCGCTGCCTGAAGATTGGCGGCTGGGCTATCGCTCCCTCGGACTCACTTTCAAGATCCACCCCACCTCCTTCAAACACACCGGGCTCTTCCCCGAACAGGCTGTCAACTGGGAGTGGTTTTCCGCCAAGATCAAACGGCAGCGCGCCACCGGCCGGGCCGTGTCGGTGCTCAATCTCTTCGGCTACACGGGTGCGGCCACCGTAGCCGCTGCAGCCGCTGGCGCTTCGGTCTGCCACGTCGATGCCGCCGAAGGCATGGTCAAGTGGTGTCGCGAAAACGCCGCCATGAGTGGGCTGAGCGAAGCTCCGATCCGTTACATTGTCGACGATTGCCTGAAATTTGTCCGTCGCGAGCTGAAGCGTGGACGCACCTACGACGCCATCATCATGGACCCTCCCACCTACGGACGCGGCGCCGGCGGTGAAATGTGGAAACTGGAGGATCACCTGTGGGAATTGCTTTCCGAGTGTCGCTCCATCCTGAGCCCGGACCCCGTTTTCTTCCTCATCAACGCCTACACGGCGCGACTCTCACCCACGGTGGTGATGAATCTGCTGTCCGAACTCATGCACGGCCGGGGCGGGCAATTGAGCGGCGGCGAGGTGGGACTTCCCATCCAACGGGATGGCAAAGTGCTACCCTGCGGAATTTACGGTCGCTGGGAATCCGTCGAATGATCCCACTCCGGTTCAATTCACTCCCACCCAAGTCTGTGCACACCATGACGCTACGCGCCGCGATCACCTTCGCCGGTTTTTGTCTCTGCCTGCAGCTTCATGCCGCATCCGCAGACTCAGCCGATGCGAGTTCGATCCCGCTCAGCATTGAACGTCTCTCCTGGGGCTCGCTCACCCTCTACTCGGAAAACGACAAGTACTTTGCTGGAACCGACCGTCGCTACACCAACGGCCTGAAGATCAGCGGACTCACTGCCAATCTCCGCAGCTTTGAAAGCCAGCAACTGCCCACCCCGGTTCGTTTGCTCGCCAAGAGTCTGAGCCGCTTTGTCAAACGCGACGAGGTTCCCAAAATCGGCCTGTCCCTCGGCCAGAACATCTACACCCCCGAGGACACTGAAACCACCCTGCCCCAGCCGCTCGATCGCCCCTACGCCGCCTGGCTCTACGTCGGCGTGTCGTTTCACAACTACCGTCCCTCCATCAACGAATATGGGGATCGTCGCATTCCGCGGCTGGACATCCTCGAAATCAATCTCGGCATGGTCGGTCCCTGGGCTCTCGGTCGCCAGATTCAGAATGGTTTTCACGACTTGATCGGCGTCGCCCACGCCAAAGGCTGGGACAACCAGCTAAAAAACGAGCCGGGCCTGAACATCATCTTCGAACGGAAATGGCGGCTGCGGACCGGCGATCTCGAGTCCGATTGGGCCATCGAAGCCATTCCGCGCGTCGGTTTCTGCCTCGGCAATGTCAACACCCTGGCGAACGCCGGACTGGAGATCCGCGGCGGATTTCGCCTGCCACTCGACTTCGGCACAAGTCTGATCCGGCCCACCGGCGACTCGAATCCGCTCTTCCGCTCCGGCTTCAACGCCTTTGTCTTCGTGGCCGGTGATGCGAGAGCCATCGCCCGTGATATCACCCTGGACGGCAACACGTTCCGCGATAGCCCGTCCATTTCGCGCGAGCCCTTCGTCACCGATACCGCCTACGGCCTGGGCTTCGGCGGCCGCCGTTGGCAGGTCGTCTACACGCAGGCTTACCGCACCAAGGAATTCAAAATCCAAAAGGACGGCCAGGACTTCGGCTCGCTCAGCATGAGCCTGTTCTTCTGAGCCAGCAGGCCGGCTGGGATCGATAGACGCTGGCTCACCTCGTTTGGATCCGGATTGATCCGTTCCGCAGCTGAGCAGGCGCGTCAATGGAAGGAGATCGGTCGTTGAGGAAATCGCGCCCGAGGCGCAAGCCACGGTTCCGTTGGAGCTGGCCTGGTTGAGGCCGGGGGGATTCCGCACTGCCCTTCTCTTTACGCCACGCCAAACCCTGCGGGCTCGGCGAGCCCACCTCCATCGATCCCTCTCCGTTGGAATTGTCCCGCCTCGCCAACCCAGGTTCACGGCGGGTCGGGCAAACGACGAAAGACGAGAAGCACCACGCCAGGTCGCAGCCCCAGGTAACTCTCCTCGTAGCGACCTTCCAGCCGTTCCCGAACGGCCCCGGCCAATGCCGGCGAGACCAGGAGCAACGCTCCGTCGCAGTTCGCGGGCACTGTAGGCCAGTAGCCGACCTCGGCGCGAGCCCGGAGGTACCAAGGCAACGGCCAATACTCCTCGCTGATCACCTTGATGGGGCCGGGACCGGCCTTGGCCGCCAAGGCGGTGACTTTCTTCACATCGGGTGAACTGTGCACGTAGGCCAGCGGATTTCGCGGATCGGCCGGGCGCAGAAAAACGGCCTGACGGACCTGCAAGCCCTGCCAGACCGTCACCCCTGCCACCACCAGCAGGGCCACTCCGGCCCGCCAGCCTCCCCGCTGTCCCCACCGCGCGGGCCAGATCGCCGCGAGTCCGCACCATGCGGGCAAAAGATGGATGACCACCCAGGGCGTCTTGTAAGGCACCGCCGAAAGGCAGCAGGCCAAGGTCAGCCCATAGACGAGCACCCTCCACTCGGTTCGTACGCGACGTCGGATCACCTCCACCCCACCCAGCGCCACCAGAGCCAAAAAGGGCGTTTGATCCCACACGTACCCTCCCACGCGCTGCCGCCAGAAGAGCGAAACGTAGTACCAGGCCGGCTTGTCATGGCCCCCGGCCTCTCCTGACACGCGACCCGACATCGGCAGGTAGGTTGCCACTGCATCCTTCAATCCGGCGAAATGGGTCAAGAACGAGGAGTAGAATACACCCGCCACGAGCGCAGCGATCGACAGGGCCAGCACGGTTGCGCGGAGCGTCCCCGGGGCCCGCGCGGACTCGGTCGTTCCGGAGCGTCTCTCGTCCCGAAGCCCGCGCGTAGCCAGGCCAACCAGCGCCGCCACCACCACAAAGAGTGGCGCACTCGCCTTCGTCGCCTGCATCAAGCCAAGGCCCAGGCCGGCCACCCCAATCCACCGGTCCGCCCGGGTCGCCCGCCAGCGCACCACCGCCAGCAGGGTCAGCAAGGTGAAGCCGAGCAGCAGCGTCTCCTGCACAAAATATCGGCTGTAGTATACCGCCGCCGGCGCCACCGCAAAAAGGAGCGCCGCCACCAAAGCGGGTGTCCATCCCAGCGGGATCAGCAGGAGGGCCAGCAAAAGGACCGACGCGGTCCCCGCCAGCGCCGGCGTCAACCGGACCGTGGTCTCCGTCAGTTCCGCCAGCGAGTGTTCACCCCGCAGCCACGCCGGCACGAGCGCCAGGTAGTAGAGGGTCGGACCGTGATGATCGTAGGGGTCAAAGCGATACCGACTCCGCTCGAGCAACTCCCCCAGCTTGACCGCCTGGTTGGCCTCGTCGGCATGCATCGGCCTGGACCCGAGGTCGTCGAGCCGCAGCCACGCCGCGAGCACGAGAATGCCAGTCAGGCAGAAAGCGCGCGCCCTCCCCGGTCTCATCCGCACGGGCTCCCATTCCGGCCTGCCTGCGTCCGGGCCGGCATCCGGTGAGGCTCAAACTGCGCAGCGCGGAGGCTCGGGGTGGAAATCGGGGCGCGCATGGGAAGGCGGAACGAGGGGCGATGTAGAAGGGGTTTCACTTCCAGTGCAACCGAGGTTCGCACCGTTTTCCCAAGGCCGCCCGCGTCGGGTCGTTTCGCGGTCTCGGGAGGAATTTCGGCATCGGCATTGCGCTTGTTCCGGGAAGGCCGCTGCCCCAGCCTCGATCCCACATGAAGGCACCCCGTTTTCTCCTCGGTTCTGCCGGTGCTTTGGCCTGTGTGGGACTGGGCTTTGGACTGGCCCGCCTGGTGCCCGGATCAACCGAGGGAAACTCCGCCGCCGCGACTCCCGGCGCCTTTTCCGATCCATCGCCCGGATCTGCAGAGGTCGATGCGAACCGTCGGCCGACCATCCCCGGTGAACCCACTCTCGCCGACCTCCTTGCCATCATTGCCGACGCCGGACGCAACCCACCCTGGCGCCCCACAGTCCGCTGGAACCGGCTGCTCCGCTCGCTCACGCCCGAACAGCTCCCAGCCGCTCTCGCCGCTGTGGAGAAAGTGACGGCGAAGACCGCCCGGGACCCCATGCGCAACGTCCTTCTCACCCTTTGGGCCGAGAGCAATCCGGGCGCCGCCCTCGCGTATGCGGAACGGTTGCCCGACCGCATGGTGAAAACCGCGGCCGTGACCAGCGTCCTGCGCGTGTGGGCCGAGTCCGCCCCGACCGCGGCGCTGGCGTGGGCCGAAAAACAGAACCCGCTTACCGTGCGGCAACAGTACATTGCCGCCGTGCTCTACACCTACAGCACCAACGACCCCGAACGGGCCCTCGCCCTCTCCGGCAAACTGGGAAGCGGAGCCCGTTCCTACGGCGCCACCAGCTCGCTCTTCGCCGCCTGGGCTGCGCGCGATCCCGACGAAGCCGCCCGCCGGGCCCTGCGTCTCGCCCCGGGAGCGTCACGCAGCCAGGCGATCCAGGCGGTCGCCGGCGCGTGGGCCAACTCCGATCCCAAGGCCGCGCTGGCCTGGACCGAATCGCTTCCGGAAGGCACGGAAAAGCGGGGCGCACTGACCTCCGTCGTGGGGGCGTGGGCGGACAAGGATCCTTTGGAAGCCGCGGCATTCGCCCTCGGGCTCCAGGCCGGAACCTTGCGCAACCAAGCTGTCCAGACCGTCGCTTCCCGCTGGGCCAACAGCGATGCCGCCGCCGCCTTTTCCTGGGTCCAGCGTCTGCCAGAAGGTCAGGCACGATCCCAGGCCCTCCAATCCATCGTCTACCAGCTCGCCCAGAACGACCCCAAAGGCGCAGTCGGGCAAATCCTGCAACTCCCGGTGGGTCGCTCACGGGACCAAGCCCTTCGCGCCGTTCTCTCCCAAGTGGCCCAAAACGACCCGGCCGGCGCGCTCACCGAAGTCTCCTCCCTCCCCCCGGGTCGTATGCAAACGGAGGCGGTCAACCAAATCCTGATGCAGTGGGCCCAATCCGACCCCAAGGCCGCACTTGCCCAGGCCGGTCGCCTGACCGGACAGCAGCGAACCCAGACGCTCGGCCAGATCGTGGGCCAGCTTGCCCGCCAGGATCCCGAGTCCGCCCTCGACTACGTGAAGGCCCTGCCCACCGCGCTGGATCGAGACCGGGTGATTCAAGGCATCGTCAACGCCATCGCCTACGAAGACCCGCAAATGGCCGCGCTGTTCGCCTCCGCGCTGCCTCCCGGACAGGCGCAGAGCCAGGCCATCAGCAATGTCGCCAACGCGCTCTCCAATCAAAATCCCGCGGAAGCGCTCACTTGGGTCAATAGTTTGCCAGAGGGACAGGCCAAACGCAACGCCCTCCAACAGGTCATCGGCAGCTTGGTTGAAACTGATCCTCGCGCCGCCGCCAATGCCCTTGCCGGAATTCCCGCCGGCAACACCCGGGACAACGTCATTTCCAACCTCGCATCCCGCTGGGCTCAGAATGACCTCGAGGGTGCGCGCGCCTGGGCCGAGCAGTTGCCCGAGGGTCGCGGTCGCCAGAACGCCATCCGCCAGATCGCGCAGCAGTGGTTGTCGTCCAATCCGGCCGACGCAATCACCTACGCCGCCCGCTATGGCTCCCCGTTGGAACGCAACGCTTCCCTCGGCAGCCTGGCCCAGGCCTGGGCGTCCCAGGATCCCGTGGCCGCGCTTGCCTGGGTGGAGCGGATGCCACCCGGGGAACAGCGCACGGCGCTCGAGGCCGGCGTCATCAACGGCCTCGCCTACCAATCACCCCGGGAGGCCGCGACCTATGTCGCCCGACTGCCCTCCGGCGAGACCCGCGACAACGCCGTCCGTTCGATCGCCGGGCAATGGTCCAACCTCGATCCCGCCAGCGCCGCCGCCTGGGTGGGAACCTTTGCCGAGGGACCTCTGCGCGAGCAGGTGACCGGGCAGCTCATCAACAACTGGATCCGCAGCGACTCCGCCGCCGCCGCCGCGTGGATGACAGCCCAGCCCTCCGGTGCCTCCCGCGACCGGGCCGCCCTGATGTTCGCCAGCCAGGTGGTGGGAGAAAACCCAGCCCAGGCCACCGCTGCGATTGACCTGATCTCGGACCCGGCCCAACGCAGCGCGGCAATCCAAAGCACCGCCCGGCAATGGCTCACCTTCGATCGCCCCGCCGCCGAGGCCTGGATCGCGCGAAGCCCGCTGACCGAGGCCCAAAAGTCCCAACTGCTCGCACCCAGCCCGCGTCGCTGACACCGCGCTCGAACCATAGATCCCACGCCTGCGCTGGAGCGTCAACCCAAGGGCACTCAGATGTAAGTTCTTGATTGATATCTAATTAAAATGGATAGCGTCACTCCGACGATGCCGGGCGACGGTCCACGAACGACCACGCCCGACCGTTTTGGTCTCCGCGACGCGCAACCGGCGCCGTCGGAGCGGTGCTCGACCGAAACCGCTACGATTTCCTTCGGCCGCTCCTCAAGCCGACACCCACGGGCAACGGCGGGATCCGTTTCCATCCCTAGCTTAACCACGGATGGACACAGATAAACGCGGATTCGGAGCGTGGAGAGTGCTTCACCCACCAGGTGAATGCCAGCTTCGGCGTAACTCGTTTGTATCCGTGTTGATCCGTGTCCATCCGTGGTTCAAACGCGGGTTTTAGGTTCATTCGTGTAGATTCGTGTCAATTCGTGGTCCAACTGCATGGTTCCGGCTTGGGCCAAGAGACCCCGCGTTTCACTCTTCACCTTTCCGCGCTCCGCGATCACGGTAGCCGCTCCCCGTTCCCCAGTTTACCCACCCGCGTTTTGCGCCCCGCACCTTCCATGCGATTCTTCCCGTTCGTTTGTCTTCTGGTCCTCGTCACCGGAGTCTCCCGCCTGATCGGCGCATCCCCTCGCACACTCGAGGTCAAGGAGGGCGACCACATCGTCCTGCTGGGCAACACCCTGGCGGAGCGTATGCAGCATCACAATCACTGGGAAACCTTGCTGCACCAGCGCTTCCCCCGTCACCAGCTGACGGTGCGCAACCTTGCATGGCCCGCGGATGAGGTGGACCTCCGGCCACGGGCCGAGGGTTTCGGCGAGCCGGAGCAGCACCTCGCCGCCGCCAAAGCCGATGTGATTCTGGCCTTCTTCGGTTTCAATGAATCATTTGCTGGGCCCGATGGCTTGGCCGCCTTTCGGGCCCGCCTCGACGCCTGGGTAGAACGGACCCTCAAGGAAAACTTCAGTGGCAAGGGGGCGCCCCGTCTCGCCTTGGTTTCCCCCCTTGCCCACGAGAACCTGCGAAACCCCGATTTACCCACGGGCGAAACGACCAACCGCAACCTCGAGGCCTACGCCGCCGTCATTCGCGAAGTCGCGGCCCAACGGAACGTGGTCTTTGCCGACCTGTTTCATCCCACACTCACGCTGTTCGCCGGTGGCAAGGGTCCCTACACCCTCAACGGGGTGCACTTGACCGAGATCGGCGACGCCGCCGTCGCCCCCCTGCTCGACCGCGCGCTCTTCGGCGAAGCGGGCGCTCCTCGCACCCTCGACCCCACCTTGAGGGCGGCGGTCGCCGACAAGAACTTCCACTGGTACCACCACTACCGGATCGTCGACTCCTTCTATGTCTACGGAGGCCGGTCCGGATTGAAGTTTGCCGATGGTCCGCAAACGAACCGGGACGTCATGGCACGGGAACGCGAAGTCCTCGAGATCATGAGCCGCAACCGCGACCAAAGGATCTGGACCCTCGCCCGCGACGGAAACGTCTCAAAACCGGTCGACGACTCCAACGTCCCGCCATTCCTGCCGGTGGTCACCTCCTTCGGCATCAACCAGAGCAAGGACGCCGGTGCCAACACCGGCCAGACCAGCAAGACCGCAGAAGGCAGCTCCGCCACGATTCAATCGTCCGAGGCCACGCTCAAGCAGTTCACGCTGGCTCCGGGCTATGCCATCAATCTGTTCGCATCGGAGGAGCAGTTTCCCGAACTCGGCAATGCCGTGGCGATGGCCTTCGACGCCCGCGGCCGTCTCTGGGTGTCCACCATGCCCAGTTATCCGCAATGGCGGCCGGGAGACCCGATGAACGACAAGCTCCTCATCTTCACCGACACCGACCGGGATGGACGCGCGGACCGCATGACGGTGTTTGCCGACGACCTCCACCTGCCGATCGGATTTGAATTCGCCCTCGGCGGCGTGATCGTCAGCGGCCAGCGTGAATTGCTTCTGCTCAAGGACACCAATGGCGATGACCGCGCCGACACCCGTGAGATCCTGCTGAGTGGTTTCGACTCGGCCGACAGCCATCACGTCATCAACCAGTTCACCTTCGATCCGGGTGGCGCGCTGTACTTCCAGGAGGGCACCTTCCACCATTCCCAGATCGAGACCGCCTACGGTCCGGTCCGCGCCAAGAATGCGGCCACCTACCGGTTCGAGCCCTTCTCGCAGAAACTCGACGTCTTCGTCAGCTACAGCTACGCCAACCCGCACGGCATCACCTTCGACCGCTGGGGCCAGGCGTTTATTTCCGACTCGTCCGGCGGCGCCAACTACTTCGCCACCGCCTTCTCCGGGCACCTCCCGTATCCAGAGAAGCACTCCACATTGAAGCAGTGGTTCCCCAAGCGGGTGCGCCCGACCAGCGGCTGTGAGTTTGTCACCAGCCGCCATTTTCCGGACGAGGCCCAGGGACGTTTCCTGCTCAACAACACCATCGGGGTGCAGGGCGTGCTGCAGCACACCCGGCGCGCCGTAGGCAGTGGCTACGAGGGCGTGGAGATCGAGCCGCTCGTGCTCAGCGACGACCGCAATTTCCGTCCGGTCGACATGGAATTCGGCCCGGATGGCGCCCTCTACCTCGCCGACTGGCAGGAGGCGCTCGTGGGACACATGCAGTACTCGCTGCGCGATCCCCTGCGCGACCGCTCGCACGCCCGCATCTGGCGTGTCACCTACCCCTCTCGACCCCTCGTGCCGATCGCGGCCATCGCCGGCGAGCCGATGGAGCATCTGCTCGACCTGCTGAAGCTGCCCGAGGACCGCACCCGGATCCGCGCCAAACAGGAATTGGCGCAGCGTCCGCGCGCCGATGTCGTGGCCGCACTCGCGCGCTGGATGGCTCCGCTCAATCCCGCCTCGGTCGCCGACGCCCACCTCCTGACCGAGGCCCTCTGGGTCCATCAATGGATCAACCAGGTCAACCCCCAGCTCCTCACCCAGCAGCTGCGTTCCCCCGAACCCCTGGCGCGGGCCGCCGCCACCCGGGTGCTCTGCTATTGGCGCGACCGCCTCCCGCAGGCCCTCGATCTCCTGGCGGTGCAGGCGCGCGACGAACACCCGCTGGTTCGTCTCGAAGCCGTTCGCGCCGCCAGCTTCTTCACCGGGCTCAAGGCCGTGAACGTGGCGCTCGAGGTGCTCAATCACGAGATGGACTACTACCTCACCTACACCCTCGAGGAAACCATGCGCGCGCTCCAGCCCTCGCCGGCCGAGGTGAAGGATCCGCGGGCGCTCTCGTTCGTGCTCGGCCGCATGACCAACGCCGAACTGACCGCCGCCCCCGCCTCGGCTCCGGTCTTCATGGCCCAGATCGAACGGGCGGGCCTGGACGCGGTCACGCGCGAGAACGCCCTGGTGGGGCTCGCCAAGCTTCGGGGCACGACACGCGAGGCCGAACTCGCCGCCGCCCTGAACCGGATGGATGAACGTTTCCAGGATCCCGGCACGGCTGCCGAACTCGGTCGCCTGCTCGCCGCCTCGCCCCGGCCCGACTTGCAGAAGATCGCACCGGCAATCCAGCGCATGGCCTCCAAGGACCACGCGCTGCCCGCGGTACGCCGCGCCGGTCTGGCCGCACGCGTGGCCATGGACGGCGGGCCTGCCACCGCCTGGGCCAATACGGAGGCAAGCACGGATTCACGCACCCTGCTCCTCGAAGCTGTCAGCCTGCTCTCCGACCCCACCCTGCGCACACCTTTTCATCCCTTGGTGCTCGCCCTCTTCAACGCCGGCGGCCCGGCTGCCAATGTCCGCGCCGCCGCGCTCCGCGCCCTGCCCCTGCTCGGGGATGACCACGCGGTAGCCAGCGCCACCCTGCTTGCAGGACAGCTTCAGCTCGGAAACGACCGTGCCATCGTCACGCGCTCCTTGCTGCAGCTGCCTCGCTCCGCCTGGTCCGGTCTCAACGCCGCGACGCTGTCCGAGGCGATTCTCGCCCACGCCCGCACCGTGCCGGCCGACCAGCGTTCAACCCAGGACTTTGTCGAGTTCGCCCAGCTCGGCACCGAGCTGGCGTCGCGACTGCCCGCGAGCGATGCGCAGCGACTGCGCAAGGCCTTTCGCGAACTCGGCGTCCGTGTCTTCGTCGTCAAAACCGTGAGGGAACAAATGCGCTACGACACGCCCCACCTGGTCGTGGAGGCGGGCAAGCCGTTCGAAATCATCTTCGAAAACATCGACATCATGCCCCACAACCTGGTGGTGGTCACCCCGGGGTCGCGCCCCGCCATCGGCACCGCCGCCACGACCATGCCCGCGGTGCCGGACCGCGCCGGCCGTCTCTATGTGCCCGCCGACAAGGCCGTGCTCGCCGCCACCAAGATGCTGGAGCCGGGACAGCAGGAGCGCCTTCTCCTGACCGCACCGCAGCAGCCGGGCGCCTACGAATACGTCTGCACGTTCCCGGGACACTGGCCGATCATGTGGGGCACGCTCTACGTCACTGAAAATCCGGATACCTTCCAGCTCCCCGCCGCCGGCGCCGCCACCCCAACCCCGCCCGCCGCCCACGCCCACGCGCACGCACCGTGATGCCGTAGCCGTCCCGCGCCTGCGCGGGGCGGCTTCAGCTCCGGTGGAGGTGGCCTCGCCGGGGCCGCGACGGGACCAACCGGACCCGCCTCCGTGGTCCGTCCTCCCGTCGCGACGCCCATCCCCGCGGGGTCGGCGACCCACCTCCAACGGACGCCGAGCTCGGACTGGGGCTTAGGTTGACACCCAAACGCGACTGCGAACCCGACCTCCGCCCCCGCCTCAGCGATTTGCCCAAAGCTGAGCGAGGTGCACAAGCGTTTCGGCCGCCTTGGTCATGTCCTGGAGGCTGACCCACTCGCGCTGGCTGTGCACCTCGTGCATGCCGCAAAACAGATTGGGCGTCGGCAGGCCGCGCTGGGTTAGGCGGGACCCATCGGTGCCGCCGCGGATCGCCTGCACGATTGGATCGAGTCCGGCCCGTCGCAACGCCGCCTTGGCCAGCTCCACGGGTCGCATGTCGTTTTCCAGCCAATACCGCATGTTTCGGTACTGCTCGGTGAACGTGAGCTGCACCTGGGCCCGCGGTTCAAGCTCGCGCAGTTCCGCCGCCAGCGTCTCAAGGAGCGCGCGCTTCTGCGTCAGGCCCTCGCGCTCAAAGTCGCGCAGAATCATCCGGATCTTCGCCTTCTCCGCCGTCGCCTGGCATTCCACCGGATGAATGAAGCCCCGGCGTCCATCCGTGCGTTCCGGGGATTGGTGCAGGGGCAGCGCCGCAAGGAAGCGGCCGGCGAGGCGGGCCGCGTTGACCATCACGTCTTTCGCCCAACCCGGATGCGCCGACACACCCTTGATCTCAAGCACGGCCTGATCGGCACTGAACGTTTCAAAGTCGAGTTCACCCCGCTCTGCCGCGTCGAGTGTGTACGCCACGTCGGCCCCGACCTGGGACAGGTCCAGGTGGTCGACTCCCCGCGCTATCTCCTCGTCCGGGTTGAAACACACCCGGATCTTGCCATGCGGAATCTCAGGGTGGCGCAGCAGGTGACGCACCGCCGCCATCACCACCGCCACCCCCGCCTTGTCGTCCGCCCCGAGCAGCGTGGCGCCACTCGCGGTGATGACGTCCTGCCCGATCGCCGCACGCAGGTACGGCGTGGTCTCCACGGAAAGCACCTGCGTCGGGTCGTCCGGCAGTACGATCGGTCGACCGTCGTAGGCGCGGTGCACCAGCGGCAGCGCCGCGCCCGGCAGATTGGTCGCCGTATCCACATGGGCAAACCACGCCATCACCGGCACCGCCTCCGTCACCGTGGCCGGAAGCGTCGCCAGCACATATCCCGAAGGGGTCAGCTCGACCTCCACCAGTCCCAAGTCCCTGACCTCGCCCTCCAATTGTTGCAGCAACACCCATTGTCCAGGCGTGCTCGGGGTCGTCGTCGACCGGTCGTCACTCCGGGTGTCGATTCGGACATAGCGCAGGAAACGTTCGAGCAGGTCTTCAGCATCAATCAACATGCCACGACCCTACAGTCCCGGGGCAGCCTCGCGATGGCGAAATGCGACGCGCCTTCATCGGCGAAGTCACTCACACCAGCGTCCTTGGTCCCGCGCAGGTGCACAGGGTCAAACCAGGGCTCGAAATTCTGCCCGTCAGGCCGAGGAAACCGGTGCCGTCGCATTCGTCGGCGCGGGCGCAACCGGGGGCGGGGGCGCGGGTTCGCGGCTGAGCCAGGCTCCCACGAGGGCCCCCGCCATGATCACCAGCAGGATTGCAAATCCAGCGCGCGGCCCCCAAAGGTCCACCACTTGCATGGACGCCACCAGCAGGGTGCGCAGCACGCGGTCGAGCACACTGAAGAAGACCGTGATCCGACCCATCACCTCGTTGGGGACAACGTGGAGCATGAGGGAGGAACGCGCCACGCGGCTCCCGGCATTGCCAAATCCCAGCAACAGCATGGCTCCCAGAAACGCACCCACCGCCGGCCACGCCGCCTGCACGGCCAATCCGACCAGGAAACACGCCATGGTCAGCGGAATGGTTTGGCGCGCCTGGTGACGAGCCAGCAGGCGCGGCAGAATCAGCCCCGCGGCGATGGCTCCGAGGGCGAAGGAAACTTCACTCGCCGCAAAGGTCCAGGGCCCGGCCTGGAGGGTCTGGCTGACATAGACGGGGACCAGATAATTGCCCGCCATGACGAGCACAAAGGGCATCAGCGAGCAGGTGAGAAAGACCGCCAGCCGGGGCTGCGCCGCCAGCCACGTCCAACCTTCCGCCACCCGCCGGAGCACTCCCCCCGCCTGGGAAACCGGCTTGCCGTCGTGCGCCACGTTCAGGTGAGTGGATGCGTAAGGGATGCCCCGCTGAATGAAAAACGCCGCCGTGTACGTGGCGCAGTCGATGAGAAGGATGACCTCCAACGGCAGATGCGCCACCGCCAGGCCTCCCAGCGCCCCCGCGAGGAGCATCGCGGTCTGCCCCTGCACCTCCATCAGGCCGGTCAGGGACTGGTACTGCGACTTATCGAAGATCTGCTGCACCATCGCCCACTTCGCCGGGTAGTGCAGCGTGTAGTAAAACATGCCGCAAAAGTAGATGATCATCAGCTGCCAGGTTCCGAAGCCGCCGAGCCACCACCCACTCGCAGCCATGACCAGCGTCGCTCCCGCGCCAAAGACCTCACTCAGCAGCACCATGGTCTTGCGCGACGACCGGTCCACCCGTGCGCCGTACCACGGCATGACGAGGAAGAGGATCACGGTCGTCGCAAGGGTCGCGTGCCGGTACGCGGCTGACCCACCCGCCTCGTTCACCAGCAACCACGGCACGGCGAAAATCGTGATGCCCGAACCGATCGAGCCCAGAGTATTGGCTGCGAGGAGTCGAACCACCCGTGGGTCCTTGAGCAGTGTTTGCACCGCCATCACTGAGGCAACTTGGCCAGCACTTGAAAAGCGCTGAGATCCGGTGGTCGCCACCCTCATCCACGGTCTCCACCGGGCGCGGTGCGCTGTGACGGTGGAGCGTGCCAGGCAGTGTCACGGCCGAAAAACCATTCCACCTCCTCATCCCGCGCTTTACCCGTCGACCCAAGAGGGAAACGCTCCGGCATGGACCTCAACCATCTGACAGTGCGTGCGCTGCAAATCCGCGATCGTTTCAGCGCCTTGGAACAGGCCCGGTCCGGGCGCGCCTGGACACGCGAAGAAGTGATGCAGGGGTTCGTCGGCGACGTCGGGGATCTGGTCAAGCTGGTGATGGCCAAACAAGGACTCCGCACCGTCGCCGACGTGGACGCCAAACTGGCCCACGAGCTGGCCGATTGCCTATGGTCCATCCTCGTGCTGGCGCGCAGCTACAACGTGGATCTGGAAGCCGCGTTTCTCCGCACCATGCAGGAACTGGAAATCCGCATCGACCAGGAGCTCAGCGGCCCACGCGACTGAGACCCGACCTCCGGGCTGATAGCGAGCGTTGGCCCAAACTCACGCCGGCGGCCCCTCGCTCGTTTCCTTCCTCGATCCCGCAAAAAAGAGAGCCAGACCGAAGTCTGGCTCTCGAACCATGATCGAATCAAATCAGGTGTCAGGCCGCCTACTTGTTCAGCTTGCGCCGAAGCATCAACACCATGCCGACCAAACCGGCGCCGAGCAGGAGCATCGTCGAACCGGAGTCCGGCACCACCGCCGGCGCACAATTCCAACCACCATTGTCTTGACCGGCAAACGCGGATGTCAGGGACGACAGCCCGAGAAACAAACCTGAGGTAAGGGTAACGAGACGAAGTTTCACCCGGATTAAGTATCATGAAGCATGCCAATGCCTCCGCGGCATAGGATAAAACCCCTAGTACATTTTACAACTCGCTATATTGCAAAATTTTATGGCAAGCAAAAGCGAGCTGTCCCGTATCCAGTACACCGTTGCAAGTGTAAGCTGTTCCGTGTCCGCCAGGGTGACTGCCAGAGTTTGATTAACCCAAGAATCATACTATCAATAAGATACGAACACATGTGGTCACCGTAAAGAAACGCGACACGTTCTTTTGACCTCACTCAAAATTCAGCCTCCGTCCGGTCGACGGGGGCGCTCCCATGTCGTGGTCTCCTTCCGTAAACGACGAACCGTAAACTACTCCGACAACCGTTCGGCGAGTGACGATGCCAGCCTAGGGTGCGGGAAGGCGAAATTGGACATC
>JAEUGZ010000629.1 GCA_016794725.1 Opitutaceae bacterium
CACCACGTCGGCCAACCCGGCGGCGGCGACCCCACAGACGACGACCGGTCTTGGCTATGAAACCGGAATCAAGGGCGAGCTGTTCGATGGCCGACTTGGGTTCACCGCCAACGTTTATGACACCCAGCGGGAGAATGAGCAGGTCACCGAAATCGATCCGTCCACGGGCGTGACCTTTACCAGCTACATTGGGAGCACCGATACCCAGGGCGCCGAGATTGATCTCAACTACCGGCTGACGCAGTCGTTCCAGGCACTGGCGAGTTACGCGTTCACCGATGCGCGTGCGGTCAATCAGGGGCGCGATACGGATGCGGAAGGCCGGCCGACCAAGGGCCGTCCGGAACATGCCTTCAGCGCGGCGTTGCGTTACCAGGCCACCCGCGGGCTGAGTCTCACGCTAGGAGTTCGCTACACGGGGGAGTCGCCCGCATTCAATCCGACCGAAGGCGCAACGTTTGCCGCAAACGGCCTCTACCTGCGCCACAACGGCGCACGTGATGTGATGGTGCCGTCATCGATCATCTGGACAGCCGGTGCAAGCTACCGCTGGAAGACGGAACGGTATTTCCGCGGCAGTCACACCTTCACGCTCACGGGAAAAAATCTCACGGACCGCCTGTATGTCGTGCCTGGCAACAACCGTTCGGTCGGAGATCGCCTCGGAGTCTATGCCACCTATGCCATCGCTCGCTGAGATCGCGAGCAGGTGGCTAATTTCCGAAACTCCAGCTTTGCGCGGGTGGAATCCGATCCATGCGAAAAATTGAGACTCTGGTCGTGTGTCTCGGACGACAGGATCATGCCGAGTTTTTGCCTGAACCGATTCTCGACCAATGCCGTGCCCTGGCTTCCTGTACCCACATCCGTGAGATTGAAACCAGCGACGTGGTGTCGTTCGCCCGTGAGTTGATCGGGCTCGATCCGGAAGTGCTCATCGGTGGTTGGAGTACACCGGCGCTGCCGCTCCGGCTCCCACCGCGGCTGCGTTACCTGTGCTTCCTCACCGGCTCCATCCGGAGGATCGTTCGGCGAGAGCACCTGGAACACGGCCTGATTGTGAGCAACTGGGGTCGCTCAATCAGCCGCACCGTTGCCGAATGTGCCCTGATGCTCATGCTCGCGGCGCTGCGGCGAGTGGGCTACTGGGTGCCAGCGATGCACCGGGACCGGGCATGGAAGAACCGACAGACCGAGACGGCATCTCTGTTCGGGCGTCGGGTCGGACTGCATGGATTTGGCAACGTGGCGCGCGCCCTTGTCCGCCTGCTTGAACCCTTCCACACGACGATCCGGGTCTGGGCCCCGGAGTCGGATCCCGAGGTGTATGAAGCGAACGGAGTTGCACGGGCGCACTCACTCTCGAATTTGTTTGAGGAGAGTGACATTGTGGTCGAGCTGGCGCCTCTCCTGCCCGAGACGCAAGGAATCGTGACTGAAGGACTGCTGCGTCGCATTCGACCCGGCGGAGTGTTTGTGAACGTCGCTCGGGGGCAGTTGGTGGACGAGGATGCGCTCACGCGCGTGGCGCAGGAAGGGAGGATCCTGATCGCGCTGGACGTGTTTGCCACTGAACCCCTCCCGGGGGATTCGCCGCTGCGTGGCCTTCCGAATGTCATACTCCTGCCCCACCTTGCGGGTCCCACGACTGATCGTCGGCGCGACGCAGGGGTGTTTGCGCTCCGCAATCTGCGCGCCTACGCCGCCGGTGAGCCGCTTGAGGCAGTGATCCACCCCACCAATTTCGATCTCGTGGCCTGACGGTTGCACCTTCGGTGCTTAGTGCAGGCGATTTGCCTGGGCTGCCCCTTGCCGGCATCGTGTGCGAACCCGAGGTCGAATGCGGACGACGCTGTGGGGTGACGAGGATTCCCGGGGGCCAAGTGCGCGCCGCGCGGAGAGAGGGTTCCCACGGGAAGAGCAGGGTGCGGAACCAAGTGCGGAGTTCGGTTTAACTGGGTCGAGGGGAAGCGTTTCTGGGCACCAGCCGAGAGTTGAGCGTCATCCCTTGCCGGATCGCGCCTCAGGATTGGATTGGTCCGATTGCGAGGTGAGTTGGGTCAGTAGTGACAACGATGCGGGGGCTTCAAACGGCTTTATAGTCGACGGATTGGATTCATTTCGAAATTCCGCGCTTGCCTCCACCGGGAAGGTGCGGGCCGAATAGACTTTCTTGTATCGCTGCATAGGTGGTGATGCAGGCGACCGTTCTGGTGGGCTATTCATCCCCTGGGATTGCCTCCCGATGCACTTCGTTTTCTTGGATTTTACTCCCTATGTCTAATCAACCCGAAACCTCCGTCTCCAACGGCCGCGATGCGACTACGGCCTTTCTCTTCCTCCGCCTGTTCCTTGGGCTGAGGGCGCTTTTGGCAGGCGTCGAGAAGTTCGAATCAGGTGGCAACTACTCCTTTGAAATCTACTACCGAAACATGGCGCGCATGGCGAATGGCATCACCTCTGCCTCGTTCATGCCGTTGTGGGCGACCAAGACGTTTGCGTTCCTGCTCGGCTACCTGTTGGTGGCCTTGGGCGCCGCGGTGCTGCTGGGGGTGAAGACCCGCTTGGCGCTGACGGGACTCGGTTTGCTTTGGGTTTCGCTGTCGTTCGGTTTGATGGCCGTGCAGGAAAACGAAGGGGTGGCTTGGCTGGGGGTGTATGTGGGATTGAATGCCGCCGCGCTGCTCCTCGTCCGGCACAATCGCTTCTCCCTGTGGTCGGATCGCTCCTGAACCCTGAACCTTTGCGTGTATGAGCGATTCCACGACTCCCTCTAACCCCACCACCCGGCGGGACTTTCTGTCCGCGGGCGCCAAACTGGGTGCTGCGGTGATGGCTTCACCCTACCTCGTCCGTGCAGCCGCACCCGCCGGCACCGGTGGTACCCAGTCCCTCAACATCGGACTGATTGGCTGCGGGGAACAGGGGCGCGTCCTCCTGAACGCCGCATTGAAGATTCCGGATATTCGTTTCAAGGCGGTGTGCGACATTTGGGACTATAACCGCAGCTATGGCGAGAAGCTGTTGAAAAAGTATGGTCACGATGTAAAGCCGTTCGAAGACTACCGGGAGATGCTCAGCTCGACCGAACTCGATGCCGTCATCGTGGCGACCCCGGATTGGCTGCATGCGGAGCACACCGTGGCTGCGCTCAAGGCGGGCAAACACGTTTATTGCGAGAAGCTGATGTCGAACACCGTGGAGGGAGCACGTTCCATGGTGAAGGCGTCCCGCGAAACCGGCAAGCTGCTGCAAATTGGACATCAACGCCGCAGCAATCCCCGTTACATTCATGTCCGGGACCGCTTGCTCCGCGAGAAGAAGCTCCTCGGTCGAATCACCAATCTCAACGGGCAATGGAACCGTGCCGTCAGCGCCGACCTGGGCTGGCCCGAGCGGTTCACCATTCCTGAGAGCAAGCTCAACGCCTTCGGGTATGCGAACATGCATGAATTCCGCAATTGGCGCTGGTTCAAGAAGTATGCGGGAGGGCCGATTTCGGATTTGGGCGCGCACCAGATCGACATTTTCAACTGGATGCTGGGAGTGAATCCGAGCTCGGTGATGGCAGGCGGCGGGGCGGACTACTACAAGAACCACGAATGGTATGACAATGTCATGGCCATCTACGAGTTTCCCACGTCCGAAGGCATGGTTCGGGGCTTTTATGAAGTCCTGACCACCACCAGTGCCGGTGGCGGCTATCATGAGTACTTCATGGGCACTGAGGCGGCCTTGAAGATGTCCGAGAATCCCAAATACACCAAACTTTACCGCGAGGCGCAGGCACCCGCCTGGGAGCCGTACGTAGAACAGGGGTTGATTAAGAAACCGGGTGCCGGCGAAGAGGGCGCCGCCCCGGCATCGAAGCCATGGGAAAAGGAGGAAAAGCCCAAGTTCACCGTGGCAGCTCCGCGTACGTCGGTCGTCGACGTGCGGGAAACGGCTGCTCTGTCGGCGTGGGACATCCCGGTGACCTTGGACAAGGCAATCCACCAGCCGCACCTGGAGAATTTCTTCTCCGGGATCCGGCACAACACACCGCTTTCCTGCCCCGGAGAACAGGGATTCGCTTCGGCCGTGACGGTCCTGAAGGTGAACGAAGCCGTGGCTGCTCGACGCATGCTGACGTTTGCGCCGGGTGACTTTGTTGCTTAACCTTGAACCATTCTTTCAGATCCGAACCGTTTGTTTTTTGCGACGGCGCCGGACTCGATCGGTTTCCCTCCCATTCACTCCTTATGAATACACGATCCCTCTTCCTCGTGATCACAGCCTGCGCTTGCGCCTGGCCGCTATCGGCCCAGGACAAAGTGCCTTTGAATCTCGAGTTGCCCAAGCCACTGTTCGTCGGCACCCCCAGGCCGATCCAGTTGCCCAATCTTGAAAAACCCCGGAGCGGTCCCCGGCCTGTGCTGATGGTTCCTGCAGGCACCGTGCTGCTTTCAAAGGGCAAGACGGTCACTGCTTCGGACGGCTTTCCGGTCATCGGAGAACTCGCCTACGTCACGGATGGCGAGAAGACCGGTGCCGACGGTACCTTTGTCGAGTTCGGACCGGGTGTGCAATGGGTCCAGATCGACTTGGGCGCTCCTGCCACGATATCGGCCATCGTGGTTTGGCATTTTCATGCCCAGGCTCGGGTCTACCACGATGTCGTGGTGATGGTCTCGGACGACCCTGAGTTCAAGAAGGGGGTGAAGACCCTCTTCAACAACGACACTGATAATTCATCGGGTGCGGGTGCGGGCAAGGACCCCGCTTACATCGAGACCAACGAGGGACGCCTGATTGATGCACAAGGTGCGAAGGGGCGTTATGTTCGGCTCCTTTCGGCCGGAAACACCACGGACGAACTCAACCACTACGTTGAGGTCGAAGTCTTCGGAAAGCCCTGAGTGTTTTCTGTGAGGGACTAGCTTCCCGCTTCATTGTTCTATCGTGGGCCGAGGCGATTGCCATCGGCCCACTTTTTTTGCCTGCTCGGGGAGGCAGAGGTTGACGGTTTGCGCTGCGGAACAATGGAATGAGCAAAAATGCTCCTTGATGCGCGAGGGTTGGCTCACCAACTTACCGAGGTTCGCGTTTCTCCCACACCCCAAAATTCGTTCCCGGCGCCCCGCTGCGTCATTTCTTGTTTGCTTGCATGCCACCTGCTTTCGCGAGGTCTGGGCTCGATCTTGGGCACATCCACGTCTGTGAACAGAACGATTGATACATAGTAATGAGCTCCAACTACGATAGCACCGGGGCCGTCGCCCCCAATGCCAAGCGCCTCCTCTCGGCGGGTTTCATGGCCATTCTAGCTGCCGGCGTAGGCTTCGCGCTGCGCGGTGGCATCTTTGACAACTGGGGTAGAGAATTCGGTTTCACTGCCTCCCAGCTCGGTGCGATCGGAGGCGCCGGTTTCTCCGGATTTTGCTTCGGCATCATCTTCGGTGGTGTGATCTGCGACAGAATTGGATACGGAAAGCTCGTCGTTCTGGCCTTCGCCCTGCACGTGCTGTCCGCCGTGGTTACGTTTACGGCCGCGGGTGCGAGTGCCTACAACAGTCTTTACTGGGGTATGTTTATCTTTGCCTACGCGAACGGCACGCTGGAGGCAGTGGCGAATCCACTGGTCGCGACACTCTTCCCTTCAAATCGCACGCATTACCTCAATATCCTGCACGCCAGCTGGCCAGCCGGCCTGGTGTTGGGCGGCATCTGTGGCTGGGTCCTGGATGATCGCATGCAACTGCCGTGGAAATGGCAGCTTTCACTCTATTTGATTCCGACGCTGGCGTACGGATTCATGTTCCTGGGGCAGCACATGCCGAAGTCGGAAGCCTCCGAAAAGGGGCTCAAACTGGGAGAGATGCTGAAGGATGTTGGCATGGGTGGGGCGGCGGTCATTGCGCTCTTCATCTGGCTCTTCTCGAAAGATGCGCTTGGACCCATGCTTGGTGGTTTGACGGGAGCGGCATTTTTCACCGGCCCGAGCTGGGGTTGGGTCGCAATTGCCCTGGGCATCGGCACCTTCGTCACTTTCAGTGGACTGAGCGGTTGGGCCCTTGGTTCGGGACTGCTATTTATCTTGTTTGTGACCCATACGCTGCTTGGTGCAGTGGAGCTGGGAACTGACGGATGGATTCAGAACATCACGGGCAACATTCTCAGCTCGGAGCAGGGTAAGATTTTGTTTGTGTTTACCTCCATGACGATGTTCGCGCTCCGTTTTTGCGCAGATTTCATCGAAAAGAAAATTGGACTTTCCCCAATCGGGATCCTTCTCGTTTGCGCGATTCTTGCCTGTCTGGGTCTCAACCTGACCGCGGGAATCACCTCCTTCGCGGGTGCCTTGCTCGCGCTCTCGATCTACGGCATCGGAAAGACCTTCTTCTGGCCGACGATGCTTGCAGTGGCGTCTGATCGTTTTCCGCGGACGGGCGCGGTGGCCATTTCGATCATGGGTGGCTTGGGCATGATGTCGGCGGGATTAGTTGGGTCCCCTGGACTTGGTTATGCCAAAGATCGGTTTGCCGGCGAGGAATTGCAGAAGTCCAATCCTGCTCTCTACGCGGAGTACAAGGCCGAGACCCCCAGCAAGTTCCTTATCTTCGCTGAGACCCACGGATTGGACGGCAAGAAGCTGGGTGATGCCAAAGCCTCCATCGCGGCCAACAAGGCGACCGACAAGGAACTCGCCGTGCATGCGGCCGACATGAAGGGCGACCGCCGCACCTTGGTGGCGGATTCCTTCATCCCTGCGATCATGGGAGTGATCTACCTGGGGCTTCTCCTCTACTTCAAGAGCCAGGGAGGCTACAAAGCGGTCCATATCGCGAAAGATGCTTCAGCGGCCTGAGCGCTGGGCCCCCTGAGTCGGAATGACGAATGAGACAGGCCGCACCGCGGGGTGCGGCCTTCTTGTTGTTAGGAATTGCCCTTGCGCGCCGGGGGAAACGTCGGGTTAGCTGCCTTCCATGATCATCGACTCGCGCTACGAGAAGTTAGCGGCTGGACTGACCGGATTTTCGACCTCCCTCGCTAAAGGCGAACGCGTACTGATAGACGCATTTGATGTCCCCGATGCCATGGTGGTGGCCTTGATCCGGGCGGTAAGGGAGCGGGGAGCCCATCCGTATGTTCAATTGCACCGCGCCCGCGTTACCCGCGAATTGATGATGTACGCGAACGAGGCTCAGTATCGACCCCACGCCGAAGTGGAGCTGAAGCGTATGGAGGCGATGGATGCGTACATCGCGCTGCGAGGTTCTGAGAACATCTTCGAGTCATCGGACGTTCCTCCCGCAAATGTTCAACTTGTGGCCCGAGTAATGAAACCAGTGCTCGACCACCGCGTGAATGATACGAAATGGGTGGTACTGCGATGGCCGACCTCGGCCATGGCCCAGCAGGCGGGAATGAGCACGGAGGCGTTCGAGGACTTTTATTTCCGCGTCTGTACTCTGGACTATTCCCGCATGGCTCCAGGCATGAAGGCGCTCAAGACACTGATGGACAAAACCGACCGCGTTCGTCTTGTGGGTCCCGGCACTGACCTGCATTTTTCGATCAAGGGCATTGGCTCCCGGGAATGTGGTGGTCTGCGAAACATCCCGGATGGCGAGGTGTTTTCGTGTCCGGTTCGCGATTCGGTTGAAGGCGTCATCCAGTACAACGCTCCGACGGTTTATCTCGGCACGTCATTCGACAATATCCGACTGGAGTTCAAACAAGGCCGCATCGTGTCAGCCACTGCCTCAAACACGAAACGGCTGAACGAGATTCTCGATAGTGATGATGGAGCCCGCTACATCGGGGAGTTCGCCATTGGATTCAACCCGCACATCCTCCAACCCATGCGGGATATTCTTTTCGACGAGAAGATCGCCGGGTCATTTCATTTCACGCCGGGACAGGCCTATGAGGATGTCGGCAATGGCAATCGGTCACAGGTCCATTGGGACATGGTTTGCATCCAGCGCCCCGAATATGGCGGTGGCGAGATTTGGTTTGATGGGAAGCTCATCCGCAAAGACGGGCAGTTTGTACCCAAGTCTCTCCACAAACTGAATCCGGACTACCTGTTGAAGGACTGATCCTGGGATTTGGCCTTTCCCGTCGCGTTCCAGAGTCCGCGAAGCATAGCCATGAACCAAGCCGCCACTTTCAGTCCCGCTTCGGTGCGTTCGTTCATTCGAGCCCTGCCGAAGACGGAAACGCACCTACATATCGAGGGCGCAATGCCCTATGAGTTGTTGCACGCTTGGAGACCTTCGGTGTACCCGGCGGTCGCTGGTTTCCATCATCACGACTACCGGTTTGAGAGCTTTCCGGCGTTTGACAGCATCCTGTTGGGACATGCGCTACCATGGTTCACCACGGCGGAGCGATACTATGAGTCCGCCCGGCTCATGTTTGCCAAGCAAGTGGTGGAAAATGTGCGTTATGTCGAAACCAGCTTTCATCTGCCCGTCACCCAGTTCATCCGTGTGCCGGGGCCGGAAATCATTGCGGCGATTCGCTCTGCCGTTCCACCGGGACTTGAGGTGCGTATCTTCGCCGGGATGCTTCGTACCGATTACCGGGGGGAATTGAAGTCAGTGATCGACGATCTGGAAAACTGGGAGGACCTCGCAGGTGTGGACCTTCACGGATTTGAACAAGTGCCCACGGAGCCTTGGACGGCTGCCGTGTGGTCGCGTATTCGCCAGGCGGGCAAGATCACGAAGTGTCATGCTGGCGAGTTCGACGGGGCACACCGCGTGCGCGAAGCGATCGAATTATTGGGCGTTACCCGGATCCAGCACGGGGTGCGGGCGGTCGAGGATCCTGCGGTGGTATCCTTGGCACGCGACCGGGGGGTGACATTTGATGTCTGCCCCATCAGCAACCTCCGACTCAAGGTCGTGCCTACGCTGGCGCTCCATCCGTTGCGCACACTCAAGGAAGCGGGTGTGCGATGCACGATCAGCACCGACGACCCGCTGGTGTTTGGCAACACGCTGGGTGACGAATACTGCGCCCTCGCGGACGAGGGTGGGTTTTCCAGGGCCGATTTGGTCGATTTTGTGCGCAATGGCTGGGAGGTGGCTGACCTTGATGCAGGGGCCAAACGCGACTGGATGACCGAGGTGGATCGGATTGCCCAGGAGTCCCGAGTCCTCGTGACGGGCTAGAGTGAGGGACGAAAGATCAGGAGTGCCTTCCCTGCCTGGATTGTCCTCCCGTGGGAGCATCGTCCCGCTGCGTGCGGGACGAGGAAGTGTGTGTGAAAGTGACTTCCTTGATTCGAACCTGTATTGGGAAGATTGGACAATCCGTTCGCGCTCTGCTTGCTCGCTGCATGGCGTCCCGTCCCCAAGACCGCTCCGCTGAATCCAAGCCAAGGCTCCTATTGTTCGGGGGCATGCCGCGTTTGGTTTTCTGGATTCTGCTGCTGGGCCTTTCGGGTCTCGTTGGCCTGACGGGAATGAGAGCCGCGGCGGTGTGGCTGCTCGCCCAACAGGGAAGCACGGCGACAGACTGGTGGGAGGTGTTTTTCCTCGGAGTTCGCTTCGATGCACGAGTTGTGGCCGGAATTCTGTTTCCACTGCTGTTGGCGGGAGCTATCGGCGCGGCAAATCCTTTTGCCCGACCGTTCGCTCGCCGCTTCTGGTTGTCGTACCTCACCTTGGCGGGAGTGGTGCTGACCGTGGTTTACGCCTGCGATTTCTTGCACCTCCGGTACCTCAACCAACGGTTGAACGCGAGCGTTCTGGGGTTTCTCGCTGACGTCGGGATCTCTGCGAAAATGGTCTGGCAGAGCTACCCGGTGTTCCGGGCGAGTTTGGCCCTGGTGCTCAGCGGTCTGATCCTGGCTTGGGCCATTCGACGAAGTCACGCCGCAGCGGCGAAGCACAAGAGCGAGACGACGCGCGCGGCATCCGCGCTCTGGGGACTGAGTCTCGGCGGGTTGCTGGTGTTCGCCCTGTTCGGTCGCTTCGGTCAGTATCCGCTCAGGTGGAGCGATGCTTTCGCGCTCCGAAACGACCTCCAGGCCAACCTTGCGCTTAATCCTGTCCAGTCGTTTCTCAGCTCTCTCAGTTTTCGTTCGTCGCGGTATGATCAAGAGAAGCTGGCGCTTCACCGGGAGCGCGTCTCCCAGTATTTGGGGGTGGGCGAAAAAGTGGAAGGCTCTACGTTTTTTTCACGCCGACTGACAGCGGGGGGGACGGGTGCCTCCCCGCGACCCAGAAATGTGGTTTTGATCATTTGTGAGTCGTTCAGCGTCTACAAGAGCAGCGTGGGAGGGAATCCGCTCGATACGACGCCGTTCTTTGCGGAACTTTGCCGCCAGGGAGTGTTGTTTGACAACTGCTTCACGCCGCACTTTGGCACAGCGCGGGGCGTGTGGGCCGTGCTGACGGGCGTCCCGGATGTTGAGTTGGTCAAGACTGCAACGCGCAATCCTGCACTCGTGGATCAGCACACGCTTCTGAACGAATTGGAGGAACACTCGAAGCTGTATTTCCTCGGAGGGAGTTCGAGCTGGGCGAATGTCCGAGGTCTTCTCACGAACAATATCCGAGGCCTGCAGCTATTTGAAGAAGGCAGTTATCGGTCCCCCCGTGCAGATGTCTGGGGCATCAGCGACAAGAACCTGTTTCTGGAGGCAAACGAGATTCTGCAGAAGCAGACGCGCCCGTTCTTTGCGGTGATCCAGACCGCCAACAATCATCGTCCCTACACGATTCCCGCGGAGGACCGGCCTTTCATTGGATCCCGGCACGTCACAGAAGACGAGCTGCGGAAGAATGGATTTGAGTCCAATGAAGAGCTTGATGCGTTCCGCTACACGGATTTCGCCTTCAAGACATTTTTCGAGGCTGCGCGCAAGTCGGCCTATTTTGACGACACCCTCTTTGTCATGATTGGCGATCACGGTATCGGAGGGGATGCAGGCCCACGATTTCCAGCCTCGTGGACATCGAAGAGCCTGACTTCGTTTCATGTGCCCCTGTTATTCTTCGCACCGCGCTTTCTGGCGCCGCGGCGCGTGCATTCGGTGTCCTCCATGGTGGATGTGTTGCCGACTGTGGTCGGAACCCTCGGAGTGAAGGCCCGTTACGCCGGATTGGGACGCGATTTGTTTCTACGGGAGGCGGTGGATGGCGGTCGTAGCAATGTCGCCTTTATCATCGATCACAATAACAAGTCGATTGGAGTGGTCCGAGGATCCCACTACACCCACCGACGCCTGAATGGGACGGCCTTTGAAGTGGACTGGGCGGATCCGGCCGTTCCGGTGCAGCCTGGGGGGCGAGCTGTGACGGAAATTGAGGATGCGGTGTGGGCTGAGGCTTTTTTTGAAGCTTCCCGTTATCTGCTGCATTCGAACAAGAAACCCGCGGTGCCATCCCGTTAGTAGAATAGCCGCCGGTCGAGACTACGGTACTGGATTGCTTCGAGGAGATGATTCTCCTCGATGGAGTCCCGATTGCCGAGATCCGCAAGCGTCAGGGCGACCTTGAGGATGCGATCGTAGGCGCGGGCGGAAAGTTGGAGTTGCTCCATTGCAGATTGGAGGAGGTCGCCAAGGCGTGTCGGGAGCTGACAGTGCTTGCGAATCTGCGCGTGTGACATGCGTGCATTCGCTGACGTGCTGCTGCCCTGAAACCGGCGCCGCTGGCGGGAGCGCGCCGCCTCCGTGCGTTTGCGAATCAACTCGGACGATTCACCTGTTGCCTCGGACCGGAGTTCGCTCATGGAAAGGGCAGGGGCCTCCACGTGAAGATCTATGCGATCGAGCAGCGGACCGCTGATGCGTGCCCGGTACCGTTGGATTTGCGTCGGTGTGCAGCGGCAATTGTGTTTGGGGTCTCCGAGGTAACCGCAGGGGCAGGGGTTCATGGCGGCGACCAACATGAAAGCACAGGGAACCGTGATCTTGCCCGCGCTTCTCGAGATGGTCACCTGACCGTCCTCCAAAGGCTGGCGCAGCACTTCGAGGGCGGAACGTTTGAACTCGGGGAGTTCGTCCAGAAAGAGAACCCCGTGGTGTGCCAGAGAGATCTCCCCGGGACCGGGAATGGAACCGCCGCCGAGAAGTGCGACGTCCGAGACCGTATGATGCGGCGTCCGCACGGGACGGTGGCCAAAGCCGACTCCCGGGCCGCTCAGCGTGACTCCGGCGGCGGAGTGGATGTTGAGGATCTCGAGTGACTCATCGCGCGTGGGGGCGGGCATGATGGTGGGAATCCGTTTCGCGATCATCGACTTTCCGGAGCCCGGCGGACCGAGCAGCAGAATGTTGTGACCTCCTGCCACGGCGACTTCGACGGCCCGCCGAACTGTTTGCTGACCTTTGATCTCAGAAAAGTCTCCCGTGACGGTAGGGGCGTCTCGACCTGCCTCATTTGACAGCAGTTGAGGCTGGATCATCTCAAGCGGATATTCGCCGACGAGAAATCGAAATGCGACATCGAGGGATGCGATGGCATAGACTTCGATTCCCTCGACCAGAGCCGCTTCGTTGGCGGACCCTTGGGGAAGCAACAGACGTTTTTTCCCCAGGCTCCTTGCCAGGCGTCCCATGGCAAGTCCACCCCGGATCGGCCGGGTGGCACCTGAAAGGCTTAGTTCGCCGGCGACGAGGCATTCGTCGAGGGTTTCCGCTTTCAGTTGCTGTGTCGCAACGAGAATTCCCAGTGCAATAGGAAGGTCGTACATGGGGCCCTCTTTTCGAAGGTGCCCAGGCGCCAGATTAATCGTGGTACGAGACCACGGCATTTTGAATCCAGAATTGGTCACGGCCGACGACACCCGGTCCCTTGATTCCTTTACTCCCGCGTCGGGGAGACCCACCATAACCAAATCAGGGGCGCCGGCTTCGCCAGTGTTGACTTCCACATGAACGAGTTCGGCATCGATCCCTTGCAGCGACGCGGAGGTGAGGATGGCGAGCATGGAAGGTGGGTTCTACTTGATGAAGTGATTCGGACGCGGAAAAATATTGCATTTAATATGCGACAATGATCTTGATCTGGCATCGGATTTAGACGCAAGAAATTTTCAATGATACTTGGACTCACTGGAGGCATGGGGTGTGGCAAATCGACCACCGCCCGGCTCTTTTCCGCTCTGGGTTATGAACGCCTGGATTCGGATGAACTTATTCGTGGACAAGTGCTGACCAATCCGCGGGTGGTCGCGGCGCTGAGCCGGCGCTACGGCGAGTCCGTGTTGACTTCCCATGGGGAGGTTGATCGGGCTCGCCTGGCCGGAATCATCTTCGCGAATAGCGATGAACTGCTTTGGGTTGAAGGTGTGCTCCATCCCGAGTTGTTTGCGATCTGGAGATCCACCTTTGCCGAGGATCCAGGTCGGTCTTGGGTCGTGGAGGTGCCCTTGCTGTTTGAGAAGCAGCTGGAGAATTGGTTTGATTTCACCCTATGCGTGACCAGTACTCCGGAGCAGCAGTTCGCCCGGCTGGAAAAGCGCGGAATTACCCGAGCGCAGGCCGAGTCACGTATTTCCAAGCAGTTGCCCTTGGCCCGCAAAACCGAACTTGCCGATTATGTGATCGGTAACGACGGGGCATTATGGTTCCTCAAGGACCAAGTGATGCTTCTCGCTCAAAAGCTGAAGTTGCAGTCCAGGGAAGAAGCTCACGAGGAAAAGCGGGTTCTGCCCCAGAAAACTTAACGAGTAGCAAAGTAGTGCCCATCATGGAGAAATCGTCCAAAAGCAGCAGCGCCGACAGCGCCAAGACCAAACGGAAGACAGTACGGCCGCGTGCGAAAGCAACCGCTCCCAAATCCCGCTCCAAGGCGGCCAAAGTATCGCAAGGCACGGACGAATTGCCGTTTGCTGCACCACCCGCTCCTGTGGTCGAGAGCGTGTCCCCAGTTCGGGAGGCGGCGTTGCCCCCGCCTGTTTCCGAGAAACCGCGTCCAGCTCCACTGCCGGAAACGAATGAGCCAGAGGCACCCCGGGCAGTCTTCGTACCCACTCCGAGACGCGTCCCGGAGCCCGCGCCTGCACCTACGCCTCCCCCTGACGAGTCGCCTTCGGTGCCGGCGCCCGCACCCCAGGCTGTTGAACCACGCGAACCACCGGTTCAAACACCCGCCCGGGAGGAGAGTTCTCCCGCGCTGGATCAAACGACGGTTGAGGAGACGGGTGCCAGACCCGTCGAAGGAACAACCGATGATGCTCGTCGTGATACGCCTCCGGTGAGCGGGTCTCAGGACCATGGCGGACGTCCGCAGGGGGGATTTCCGAATCGGGAATTCCGTGGGCGGGATTATTGGAAGCAGCTGAAGAAGGACAAGAGGAACAAACACGGAAAGCCTTGGCAGGCGGGCGGAAACGAAGGAGGACACGGAGGCGGCCGGGGTCCCCAGCATCCGCCACAACCCCCACCTCCAACCTTCGCCCCCAAACTGGGCGATCTTCCGGATCCGGCTAGATTTGCCGATCTACCCGCGCTTGACGCACTTGCGGCCTCGCTGGATCAAGGGTCAGGAGAAGTCATCTGGCTCGATGAACTTTACGCCCTGAACTTGGCCGACCTTACGGCTTTTGCCCGTCGTATGGGGTGCGCCCTTGAAGGGCAGATCCCTCGGCGGCAGATAGTGAGCGAGATTTTCAACGCCGCGGTGAACCAACGTCGTCCCCTTCGCGATCGCGGTTACTTGGACGTGACGGATCGGGGCCACGGATTTGTAGTGCATGAGCATGTCAACTATCGGCTGTATCCGGAGGATGCCTATGTTGCGGAATCGCTGATCAAGCGTTTTGGTCTAAAGCGTGGTCACCAACTGGAGGTGGTCGTCCAAGCACCCGTGGGTGACGACCGATGCCCGGCTGTCCTGCGCGTCGACCGCGTCATGCAGGGATCACCTGAATCCGCAAACGCCGTCACTCCCTTCGAGGAGCTGGTGCCCTATTATCCCCTGCAACGCATTTTGCTCGAAGCGCCTGACGTCCAAAAGGACATCTCGATGCGGACGGTCGACCTTCTCACCCCGATTGGTTTCGGGCAGCGAGGATTGATTGTAGCACCCCCCCGGACCGGCAAAACCGTCCTGTTGCAGAATATCGCCAATTCGATTTCGGCCAACTTTCCGGATGTTAAATTGATTTTACTTTTGATTGATGAGCGTCCCGAGGAAGTGACTGATTTTCGGCGACATACCAAAGGCGAAGTGGTGTCGTCCACGTTTGATGAGACGCCTGAAAGCCATGTGCACTGCGCTGAAATGGTGGGAGAAAAGGCGCGTCGGTTAGTGGAGCGCGGTCAGCACGTCGTGATCCTGCTGGACTCCATCACGCGTCTGGCTCGCGCCTACAACGCTCTAGCCTCCAATTCTGGCAAGATCATGTCAGGTGGTATGGAAGCGACGGCGTTGCAGCGTCCCAAGCGATTTTTTGGAGCGGCCCGTAACATTGAGGGTGGCGGCAGCCTGACAATTCTTGCCAGCGCGCTCATTGATACGGGAAGCCGGATGGACGAGGTGATCTTTGAAGAGTTCAAGGGAACCGGAAATATGGAACTCCATTTGGATCGTGGTCTCTCCGACAAGCGCATCTTCCCGGCGATCAATATGTTGAGGTCTGGTACACGCAAGGAGGAACTCATCTATCATCCGGATGAGCTGCAGCGCATTTACGGGCTTCGCCGGACGATGCAGGGTATTGGCCCGATCGAGTCGATGGAGATGCTGATCCAGCGGCTGAAGAAGACCAAATCCAATGCCGAGTTCCTCATGAGTTTGGCGCGGTAATTCCGTCCATGACTTAGCTGGAGTCGCTGAGCCCATGACCTCCGCTGACCTCTTCCTGATCAGGGTGGCAACGGAACATGGGTTGCTCCAGGGTGCGGGTAGAGAACAGGCCGAGCGGATGGTTGCGGAAGCGGCCCCCCTTGCCGGTGATCCGGACGCTCGCACTTGGTTGCTCCAAGAAGCAGGAGTTGAGGAGAGTGAGTTGGCCCGTGTGGTGGCTCGTCACTTCGGGCTTCCGCTTGAGCTTGAGCCTTTGAAAGGGAGGATGAATGGTTCTCTCCGTCCTTTGCTTCCCGCGCAACTCGCCCGGACCTACCGCATTCTGCCGTTGGAGAAGCGACGCGAAGGCTTGGTGGTGGCAATCGACAATCCTGTGGATGACCGGCGCCTCACGCTGGTGGGAGAGGCGATCGGCACCTGTTTGATTCCAGTGGTTTCGAGTGGATACGCGATTGATCTCGCCTTGGAGCATGTTTATCCGACGAGCCGCTCGGACGACAGCGGCGAGGTGACGTCTGCAGTGGAAACAGGGTCGAAAGGACCCAAATCGTCGCGTTTGTCACGTGGGCAGGCGGTGGAAAGTCAGTCCGAAACTGTGGAGTATTCCGGTAAGCGGGTGACTCCCGCCCAGCTGGTGGACCTCGTCATTGCCGAGGCCATTCGCCGCGGTGCCTCGGACATTCACCTAGAGCCCATGGCTCATCATGTTCGCATTCGTTACCGGATCGACGGCGACCTGCGGGATGCCGGAGCATTTGTCCTGAGGGCGCACGCTGCCGTAGTCTCGAGGATCAAAATTCTCTCGGCGCTTTCCATATCTGAGCGGCGCCGGCCGCAAGACGGCCGAATGAGGCGCGAAGAGGGTGGGGTCGTTCGCGACCTTCGGGTGGCATCGTTGCCGACGATTTGGGGCGAGAGCGTGGTCATGCGGATCCTCGATCCGTCGAGTTTGCTGATGGCGCTTCCAGAACTTGGGCTATCGTCTGAGCTTCAGCAGATTTGGGAAGAGGTCACGGCGGGAGAAGATGGCATGATCCTGGTGACGGGGCCGACCGGTGCTGGCAAGACGACCACCTTGTATAGTTCGCTGCAGCGGCTCAACCAACCGGGTCGGAAGATCATAACGGTTGAGGACCCAGTTGAATTCGAGGTATTTGGAATCAATCAGGTCGGAGTGCGACCTGAGGTTGGCGTGTCCTTTTCGGTGGCGTTGCGATCCATGCTGCGACAGTCGCCGGATATCATTATGGTGGGCGAGGTGCGCGATCCGGAGACTGCGGAAACCGCGACCAACGCTGCCCTCACCGGACACTTGGTGTTCTCGACGCTCCACACCAATGATGCGATTGGCGCGGTTTCGCGCCTGATGGACTTAGGGGTGAAGCCGTATTTGGTCGCCTCTTCCCTACGGGCTGTCCTGGCGCAACGATTAGTGCGACGGGTCTGCCGGGTCTGCCGCTCGAAGGGAAGTCCACCTGGAGAGCTCGCAGCAGGATTCCAAAGGTTGAATCCGCGCAGCGAGGGACAGAATAGCAGGATAAATGGAACCTGTTCATTCTGTGGGGGATCGGGCTACCATGGACGGGTGGGGCTCTTTGAACTCTTAGTTCCCGATTCCGCCCTGCGCGAGGCCATCGGAGCGGGAGTTCGAAGCACGGCCTTACTTGAACTCGCGCGGGAGCGAGGGTTTAAGACGCTACGTGAAGATGGATTGCAGAAAGTGGCAATCGGCGAAACAACGTTGGAGGAAGTGCTGGGTGCGACGATAAACGACAGCAACTAGAGTATCCCATGAGCTACGAAATGAACGATCTCCTCGAACTGGTCGTGGATCAGAATGCCTCTGACCTCCATTGCCAGGTTGGACAACCGCCCACCCTTCGTATCAGTGGCTCGATGGTTCCGATTGAGGGGCCGAATCTCGCACCGCTTGACACCGAGAAACTGGTGCTCTCCATCGCACCGGATAATCACATTCAGAATCTCAAACTCAATGGTGGTTCAGATTTTGGTTTCGCTTACCTCGACAAGGCACGGTTTCGCGTCTCCATCCTAAAATCCAAGGGCAACTTCGGTTTGGTGCTGCGGCAGATTCCAAACCGCATGTTTGGGCTGCGTGAGATCGGCCTGCCGGATCGCGTGAAGGAGCTCCTCTATCGTCCGCGCGGCCTGATTTTGGTCACCGGACCCACCGGCTCCGGCAAGTCAACGACGCTCGCGTCGATGGTGAACTACATCAACGAAAACCGGGATGGGCACATCATCACGATCGAAGACCCGATCGAATACTACCATGCCCACAAGCAGTGTATTGTGACGCAGCGGGAGATAGGTGTCGATGTTCCCTCCTTTTCCGAAGCCATTCGACGAGCGCTGCGACAGGATCCGGACATCATTCTCGTGGGTGAAATGCGAGACCTGGAGACCATCGAAGCGGCCATCAGCGCCGCAGAAACGGGACATTTGGTGTTTGGCACCCTTCATACCAACTCGGCCGCGAAGACCATTGACCGC
>JAEUGZ010000023.1 GCA_016794725.1 Opitutaceae bacterium
GAAGAAATCCCGTTTGTGGTTGCGCGCATCGTCTTGCAGGATTTCACCGGCGTTCCGCTCCTGGTCGATCTTGCGGCCATGCGCGCCGCCGTGGCTCGACTCGGGAAGAACCCGAAGATCATCGAGCCGTTGGTTCCGGTCGATCTGGTGGTTGACCACTCGGTGCAAGTGGACTTCGCGGGAAGCGCGGATGCGTTGAAGAAGAATCTCGATTTGGAGTTCTCGCGCAACCGGGAGCGTTACCAGTTCCTGAAATGGGGTATGCAGGCCTTTGATACCTTCAAGGTTGTGCCACCGGGCATTGGAATTGTGCACCAGGTCAATTTGGAGTACCTGGCCAAGGGCGTATTGTCCGACTCGAACGGGGTGTACTATCCGGACACCTTGGTCGGTACCGATTCGCATACCACCATGATCAATGGCATTGGCATCGTGGGCTGGGGTGTCGGTGGCATTGAGGCCGAGGCGGGAATGCTGGGTCAGCCAGTGTACTTCCTGACGCCCGACGTGGTGGGAGTCCACCTCACGGGTGCATTGCGCGAAGGCGTCACGGCGACCGATCTGGCACTGACGCTCACACAGATGCTGCGCAAGGCGAAGGTCGTCGGTAAGTTCGTCGAGTTTTATGGCCCTGGAGCGGCGGCGCTCCCGGTGGTGGACCGCGCGACCATCGCAAACATGGCTCCGGAATACGGAGCCACCATGGGTTTCTTCCCCATCGACGCGGAGTGTGGCCATTACCTGCGGGCGACGGGACGCGACGAAGCGGCGGTGGAACTCTACGAAGCTTACTATCGCGCCCAGGGCCTCTGGGGCATGCCGCAAAAGGGTGATATCGACTACTCGACCGACCTCTCGCTTGACCTGGCCACGGTGGTGCCGAGCGTAGCGGGGCCCAAGCGTCCACAGGATCGCATCGAATTGCCGAAGCTGAAGCACGAGTTTGTCACCGCGTTCTCCAAGCCGGTGACTGAAAATGGTTTTGGAAAAAGGGCGGAGGATTTTGGCAACCGCGCCCACGTTTCTTCCGGATCCAATGGTCCTGGCGCAGGAAATGTGGGTCATGGCAGTGTCCTGATCGCAGCCATTACCAGTTGCACCAACACCTCCAATCCTTCGGTCATGCTGGCAGCCGGACTTTTGGCGAAGAAGGCGGTGGAGAAGGGGCTGACGGTGAATCCCATGGTCAAATCGTCACTTGCCCCGGGATCGAGGGTCGTGACCGACTACCTGACCAAGACGGGTTTGCAGCCGTATCTGGATCAACTCGGCTTTCAGACGGTCGGCTACGGATGTACCACCTGTATTGGAAACTCGGGACCGCTTGCGCCCGCGATTGAAGAAGCGGTGGTCAAGAACGACTTCGTCGCAGCGTCCGTGCTCTCCGGCAACCGCAACTTCGAGGCGCGCGTCCATCAGAACATCAAGTCCAACTTCCTCATGTCACCCCCGCTGGTGGTGGCTTTTGCCCTCGCGGGGCGCGTTGACATTGACCTGTCGCAGGAGCCGCTTGGCGTCGATCGTGCCGGCAAACCCGTGTTCCTGCGGGACATCTGGCCGACCCTGCAGGAAGTACGCGACCAGCTGCAGGCAGCCCTGAAGCCCGAGGTGTTTCGCAAGCTCTACTCGGATTTTGCATCGCAGAACCCGAAGTGGAACGAGATTCCTTCGTCCACGGGCGATGTCTACGCGTTCGACGGCAGTTCAACCTACATTCAGGAGCCGCCATTCTTCTCGCAGTTCTCGATGTCCCCTGGATCAATCACCGAAATCAAGGGAGCGCGGGCTCTCGGTATTTTCGGCGACTCGGTCACGACCGACCACATTTCTCCAGCGGGTGCGATCAAGAAGTCGTCGCCGGCGGGCCGGTTCCTGCTCGAGCGGGGTGTGACGTTTGAAGACTTCAACAGTTACGGTTCGCGACGGGGCAACGACCGCATCATGACGCGTGGCACCTTTGCCAACGTGCGGATCAAGAACCTGATGCTGGGGGGCGAAGAAGGCGGTAACACCCTTTATCAGCCGACAGGTGAGAAGCTTTCGATTTATGATGCGGCGATCCGCCATGCCGAGAAGGGCACGCCCCTCATTGTCGTGGCCGGACAGGAGTATGGCACTGGATCCTCGCGCGACTGGGCTGCGAAGGGGACGAACCTGCTCGGGGTTCGCGTGGTCGTCGCCCAGAGCTTCGAGCGTATCCATCGTTCCAATCTCGTTGGCATGGGTGTGCTGCCCCTGCAATTCAAGGAGGGGACCACGGCGCAATCGCTGAAGCTCGACGGCTCAGAGACCTACGACGTTTTGGGATTGAATGGATCGCTCAGGCCCCAACAGGACCTGACCTTGCGCATTACCCGCAAGGACGGAACGGTTGAGGACGTGAACGTGCGATGCCGTATCGATACTCCGATTGAAATCGACTACTATCAGCACGGGGGAATTCTTCCTTACGTTTTGCGGCAGATCGTGTCGAAATCCTGACGAATCTGCGGTAAGTTCGGAGTGGGCGTCTCCCGGTGATTGGAAACGCCCGTTCCACTTTAGTCCCACGTCTGCCAGCCCGCCATGCCCGACGCACCCAAACCCGCCTACCTGGTGGACGCAACGAGCGATCCCGTGCTCATCAAGGTGGATGGCAGGGCTTCGTTCCAGAACAGCGGCTGCATTCAGGATTTTTTCCGTGAGGTGATCGCACAGGGGAAGTCCCGCTTCGTCATGGACTTTTCGTCCTGCACGAGCATGGACAGCACGTTCCTCGGAGTTTTGGCGGGAACCGCACTGCAATTGAGGAAATTGATTCCCCCCGGTACCTTGACCCTGGTCGGCATGGGCACCCGCAATCTCGAATTGGTCAAGAACCTGGGCCTGCACCGCCTCCTAACGGTTGACCCGGGTGGCGGCTTGCCGCTCCAGGGGTCACCCGGCACAGCCTTGACCTGTCAGGCCAAGTCGGAACTGGAAAGCGCAAAACTGGTTCTGGGGGCGCACGAAACCCTCATTTCGGTCGACGAGGCCAATCGGAGCAAATTTGAGGATGTTCTCTCGTTTCTGAAAAAGCGCTTGGACGAGGGTTAGCCGTCCGGGTGGGATGGGTCGGGGACAAGTGTGCTGGTGGACTCACCAACTGCTGGTCTGGTCAAAGCCGCAAATGTCGTTTGCCTAGTCCCGGTCCGAAGGCTTTCTTGAGCTTCTATGGCCGTCGCAGCTCCCGCCGATCCCGCTCTCCTGCCTTCCCCATCCGGACACTTCGGCCGTTATGGCGGCGTGTTTGTCCCGGAAACCCTGATGACCGCCCTTTCCGATCTCGGTGCGGCGTATGAGGTCGCCCGTGACGACCCCGCATTTCAGGCGGAACTGTCTCACCACCTGAAGGAGTTCGCCGGTCGACCGACCGAGCTCTACTTTGCCGAACGATTGACGGCTCATTGTGGCGGAGCCCGCATCTACCTCAAGCGCGAGGATTTGCTCCACACCGGAGCGCACAAGATCAACAACGCGCTTGGCCAGGCTTTGCTGGCGCGTCGGATGGGCAAGAAGAGGATCATTGCTGAGACGGGTGCCGGACAACACGGGGTGGCGACCGCGGCGGTGTGCGCCAAATTCGGATTGGAGTGCGTGGTCTACATGGGAGCGGTCGATATGGAACGACAATCCCTGAACGTTTTCCGCATGCGCCTGATGGGTGCCGAAGTGCGTGGCGTGGAGGCCGGGCAGAAGACCTTGAAGGATGCGGTCAACGAGGCGATGCGTGACTGGGTGACGAATGTGCGTGGGACTCACTATATTCTCGGTTCGGCGCTGGGTGCGCATCCGTACCCCATGATGGTGCGGGATTTTCACCGCGTGATTGGGCGTGAAACCAAGCAGCAATTGCTGGCACGGGAGGGACGCCTGCCCGACGAAATGGTCGCCTGTGTCGGCGGAGGATCCAATGCCATCGGGTTCTTCTTCGAGTTTCTCAACGACGACGGGGTCCGCCTCATTGGCGTCGAAGCCGGTGGGCGGGGCATTCGGCGTGGAGAACACGCCGCCCGCTTTGAGGGTGGCAGGCTTGGGGTGCTGCAGGGGAGCAAGACCTACATACTTCAGGATCCAGATGGGCAGATTGAACTGACCCATTCGGTGAGTGCAGGTCTCGACTACGCGGCGATAGGACCCGAGCACGCCTACTATCGCGATCGAGGGCGGATTGATTACGCGTACGCCTGTGATGATGAGGTGATCAAGACCTTCCAATTGGTGTCTCGGCTGGAGGGCATTTTGCCTGCTTTGGAGTCAACCCATGCTCTGGTGCATGGCTTGAAACGTGCGAGCGAACTGAAAAAGGACCAGGTGGTGGTGATCAATCTCTCCGGGCGCGGCGACAAAGACGTCAACCAGATCGCCCGAATGTTGAACGTCGCTTTGTGATCGGTTCCTGGTTGGACTTCCCTCCATGCGCAGCATGACCGGATATGGACGGGCCACGGCGGCCTTGGGATCGTTGACATTGACCCTCCAGGTGACCTCGGTGAACCGAAAGACCCTGGATCTGACAACCAAGATTCCGGAGGCGTGGGATGCCGTTGAAACTTCGGTGCTGGAAGCGGTGCGCAAGGCGGCAAGCCGTGGAAAGGTCCATGTCAGTCTGGAGGTCTCGGGTGCAAGCAGCGAAGTGCAGTGGGATGAAGCGGCGGCGAATGCAGCCCTGGATCGACTCTCGGCCTGGGCGTTGGCCCGCGGTTTGGAATTCCGGCCAACACCTGAGGTCCTATGGAGTGTGGTGAACGCCCAGCGAAAGTCGGTCGAGTTGCCGGACCTTGAGCAGGCCCAGCCGGCCATTCTCGGAGCACTTGAGGGTGCACTCGGGGCCTTCTCCACCATGCGTGACCGCGAAGGCGCCGCACTGTTGGCCGATCTCCTCGGCCGATTGCAGTCGCTTCGTGCGCACATGGAGGTGGTCGCCCTTCGCGCTCCCCAGGTCGTGGCGGCTTTCAGGGAGCAACTTCTTCAGCGGCTGCGTCAGGCCGGGCTGGAGATTGATCTCGACGATGAGCGGGTGTTGAAGGAGATCGCGTTGTTTGCCGATCGCTGCGACCTGTCAGAGGAGATCACCCGATTTCGCAGCCACCTTGAACAGTTTGAGGCGCTCCTCCGCTCCAGCGGGGAGATGGGTCGGAAGGCGGAGTTCATTCTCCAGGAGCTGGGGCGAGAGGTTCACACCATCGGGAGCAAGGCGAATGACCTGACCATTTCCCGTGCTGTGATTGAGCTGAAGAACGAACTGGAAAAGATCCGCGAGCAGGTTGCGAATGTGGAGTAACACCACGGCCGTCGGCGATTGAGTCTGGAGAAATTGACGCCGCGCGTGGGGAGATGCAGCCTGCGTCTGATGAAAACGCTCCTTCTTGCCGCAATGGTCGCCGCGTGCGTCCTACCCACTTACGCGAAACTCGTCCGCAAGCCGGTGGTCTACGAGCACTCCGGCGTCAAACTCGAGGGTTTCCTCGCCTACGATGATGAAAAGGTAAGCCTCGACAAGAAAGCGCCAGGCGTACTCGTGGTGCACGAGTGGTGGGGGTTAAACTCGTTTTCCCGTGGCCGGGCCGAAGCACTGGCCAAACTCGGATACGTGGCGTTTGCCTTGGATATGTATGGCCAGGGAGTCTCGACCGAAGATCCCAAACGGGCCGGGGAGCTGGCGTCGCAGTTTTACGGAAAACCGCTTATGGCTGAGCGGGCCAGGGCGGGTTTGACGCAACTGGTCCAGTCTGGGCTGGTGGATGAAACGAAGGTGGCCGCAATTGGCTTCTGTTTCGGCGGTGCGACCTGTCAGGCGCTCGCGTATTCCGGCGCCCCGCTGGCCGGAATCGTCAGTTTTCACGGTTCGCTGATTCCGCTCCCCGCCGCCGCTGCGCCTGCGATGCGGGCCAAGGTGCTGGTGCTCCATGGTGCCGTGGATCCGTTTATCAAGGCAGAGGACATCCAGGCGTTTTCCCGTTCCCTCGATGAGGCCCGGATCGACTACCAGTTTGTCTCCTACAGTGGCGCAGTCCACGCCTTTACGAATCCTGGAGCCGACAAGTTGGCCGCCGCGACGGGTTTGAAGGGAATCGGTTACAATGAGCCCGCGGCACGACGCTCCTGGTTGCAGATGCGAGCGTTCTTCTCGGAGTTGTTCCCCAAGCCCAAGGCCTGACAAACACGGAGCCCGGCTCCGACATCGCAAGGTGAAACCGGCCTCAATGGGATCCGGAGCACCCCGTCCGTTGGGAGATCCCAGTGCGGACGCGATGACGGCTCTAATCTTTGTAGACGCCGTTGGCTTCGACAAAGTCTCCGCTGGCTCGATACTCCTGGAGTTTGTTCCGGAGTGTCCGGATCGAGATGTTCAGCAACTCAGCCGTTCTGGTCCGGTTGCCGCCCGTGGCTTTGAGCGCGGAAATGATGGCCCGTTTTTCCAATTCGTTCAGCGGAAGGATGGACGAGTCGACATTTGCCGACGCCGGTGCCGCCGCTGGTTCCTCCGGTTCATCTACCCGTTCCAAGACTGGCGCAGGCGCATGGGTGGTGCTTTCTCCGGCAGGAAGGGGAACCACCGTGGTTGAGGGTTCACTGGTGGCCTCCCACCGATACGATTCTGGAATTGAGGCGGGTCGGTGCGGGGCCAAGGGGGCCAATACAGGCATCGCCAGGGGTGGGGTGATCGCTGTAACCGGGGGAATGGCAACCCCGACCAAAACGGCGGACTTTGGCAGGGAAGGCAGCCCCAGCGCCGCGGTGGAGATCGGGCGTCCATTCTCCGAAAGGATCACCGCGCGTTCGAGCGTGTTTTGAAGTTCGCGGACATTGCCCGGCCACGGATAGCCGACCAGGGCAGCAATCGCATTGTCGGTGAATCCTGGTATCTTCAGGCCGTGTTTGCGCGAAAACCGTCGCAGGAAGGAGTCCGCCAGCAGCATAATGTCATCCGGGCGCTCCCGGAGGGCAGCCACCTGGACCGGAAATACGTTGAGACGGTAGTAGAGATCGGATCGAAACGAACCGCGCTCGACAAACTGGATCAAGTCGCGATTTGAGGTGGCGAGTATTCGCACGTTGACCTTGATCGTCTTGGTCCCGCCCACGCGCTCAAACTCTCGTTCCTGAAGCACGCGCAGGAGCTTGGCCTGGAGGTTGGGCGGAATTTCCGACACCTCGTCGAGCAGCAGCGTGCCTTTGTTGGCGAGTTCGAAGCGTCCTTCGCGGCGATCAGTGGCGCCGGTGAATGCGCCCTTTTCGTGACCAAACAGCTCACTCTCGATCAGTTGTTCGGAGAGGGCGGCGCAATTGATCTTGATGTACGGCTCGTTGCGGCGAGGTGAATGCTTCCAAAGCTCGCGGGCGACCATTTCCTTGCCCGTGCCGTTTTCGCCGGTGATCAGGACCGTAGCGTCGGTTGGGGCCACCCGCTCGATCAGCTGGCGCAGGCGCTGCATCGGCATGCTTCGCCCCAGCAGGTCGCCGTCGCCCCCGTCCTGTTCGCTGAAATACCGGTTCACTTTGACCAGCTGTCGAAAGGCGTCGGCCTTCTTCAGCACAATTTCAATCTGTGACGGGGAAAAGGGTTTGATCAGGTAGTCGAACGCGCCTCCTCGCATGCAGGCGACTGCACTCTCAATCGTTCCATGCCCTGTCATCATCACCACCAAAGGGCGGTCCGGGAGCGCACCCAGGCGTTCCAGGAGCTGCTGGCCGTCACCATCAGGCAGCCGGACATCGAGCATGACCAAGTCGAAACTCTCCCGTGAAATCAGGCTCTCCGCTTGAGCGATCGTGCTGGCAATGCTGACCGTGTACTTCTTTCGACGGAAAAGCTCCTCGAGCACCTTTTGGATGATGGGCTCATCATCGAGCACGAGGATTCTTTCAAGTGACATAGGCGAGTCGCGTTTCCACTGCCGGCGGGAAAGGGGATGGGGTAATCAAGCTGATTTTTGCGGTGAGAGAGAAGGCAAAACCCTGAGCACAACCCCGAGGAGGTCAGTTATGGGTCGGCAGTAGGGCACGAACTTTGGCGAGGACATCCGACGGAGGGAATGGCTTTGGCAGGCAAATCGCGGGAGGGGCGAGTTCAGACTGCGCACGATCTCCTGGCTTAAAGGCTCCACTGACCAGAAGCAGGGGCAGGGTGGGGATCTCGGCGCGAATCCGTTGGGCAACCTGCCACCCGTCAATTCCGGGCAGGCCGATATCGGTAAAAAGCAAACCAATCTCGTCACGGTGGGCGGCAAACAGGCGTAGCGCCTCTTCTCCGTCACGTGCCCAAAGCATGGGAATCCCCTCGGCATCGAAAATGTTCTCCCAGAGCCGGCCAATATCCGCCTCATCCTCCACCACCAGAACGCGACGCTGGGGAGCTTTGGCCACCGTGGGCGGAGTCTCGTCGGCTCCCGAGGGCCTCACCTGCATCTCGTTCGGGGTCGCGCGCGGAAAAGAGAGGTGAACGCGGGTACCCAGGCCGGGAGCGCTGTCCACATCAATGTGACCTCGATGGGCACGCATGATTCCGTAGACGACGGCGAGCCCGAGTCCGCGGACGGCAGGGCCTTTGTCCTTGGCAAAGAAAGGTTCAAAAATGCGCGCTCGGGTCGTCGCATCCATACCCCGCCCGCTGTCTTCGATGGTCACCTGCAGGCAAGTGACCATATCGCCCCCTTGGGGAGAGGGGGTCATGGTTTCGGTGGTTCGGACGGTAACCGTTCCACCGTTGGGCATGGCGTCACAGGCGTTCTGCAGAAGATGGCGAAGTCCCAGCGCCACCTGGGTGGGGTCGACTGATACCACGGTATCGCTCACACCGTACACGCACGAAACCTGGACGTTTGAAGGCCAATCAGCGCAGGTTCGCTCGATGGTATCTTCAATCAGGGCCTGCAGATCCGTGTGAATGAGCTCGATGTCGTGTTGATTGGCGAACAACTGGAGCTGTTTGACGACGTCCGCCCCCCGGCGGCCGGCATCGATGATGGCATGTGCCGCCCGTTCAAGGGCACTGGTGTCGTGAACGCTGCCCTGCAAGAGTCCGGCATATCCCAGGATAATCGTCAGCAAATTGTTGAAATCGTGGGCGATGCCGCCGGCCAGGGTCCCCAGACTCTCCAACTGTCGCGCTTCCCGCAGCCGCGCCTCAATCCGACGACGCTCCGTCAAGTCGTTGAGGGTGAGGAGGCGCCACGTCTCTTCGGTGAACTTCACGGGTGTCACTGTGAGTTCCGCTGGAAACATCATGCCATTGCGCCGATA
>JAEUGZ010000074.1 GCA_016794725.1 Opitutaceae bacterium
AAGGCGCTCGGATTTCGCATGCTCATGGATGTCATTTCACTCGACGCTTCCCTGGTCCGCGGATCCCACGGCGCCTGTCCTGCCGATTCGCGCGACTGGCCCGTCCTGATCGGAGCAGGCGAACACCCGGACGGCGCGACCGTGTCCGCCGTCGAGGTGCACGATCGACTGGTGCGGGCCTGCCTGCGCGAACCGGGATCCGCGGCCTGAACGCCCCGCGGTCGGGACCGGAACGGCTGAATCACCGTCCGCTGCTGCGCCGCCGCTCCGGTGGCAGGGCCTCGACGAGCTGGTTGGGCTGGCCCGGTCGCTTGATCAGGGTGAACTGGTCGTAGAGCCGGTTAGTGGCGGTGCGGGCGAGGTAGCGCAGCTCCGGGCCGTCGACCGTGATGATCTGGAAGAGCTGCGTGTCCTCCGCCGTGCGGACCGCCCAGCTGTCATTGGTCAGGTCATACATCTTGGGTCCGCTCACCGAGACGACGTACACGGTGCCGATGGCGGGATCGTAGGCCTGGGTGTAGCCCTGAGGGACGTTGAGGGTGCCGACGGACATTCGGCCCGACACGTCACCACTTCGGGCGTAGGTGTGGTCGTGGCCGGTCAGGACCAGGTCGACCTTGAATTCGTCAAAGAGCGGCTTCCAGGCTGCGCGCAGTTCGGCGTTGTCGCGACCCTTGGCCGGGGAAAAAATGGGGTGGTGAAAGGTGATGATCGTCCAGCGCTGGCGATTTTCGGAAAGAACTTTCCGCAGCCAGGGAACCTGCTCGGATTGTCGTTCATTGGAGTTCAGCGAGATGATCCGGGCGCCCTGGTAGTCGATGAAGTACACGGTTTCCTCGAGTCCGGCCGGACCATTGCGGGGCAGCGCAAACTGGGGGGTCCAGTGACGGCTGAGTGTGCGCACGCCCGGATTGGCGGGGCGGTCGCGCAGCGGGGGGTTGTCAGGTTCGCGATCGGTCAGGTCCTGCAAGGTGAAACCGGTGAGGGTGGTGAATCCGCCATCCACCGCAGTGAAGATCTCCCGGGCGTCGAGGGTGGCGGAGGCGGTGCCGCCGTTGGCGGCACGGGCCTGCACGGTGTGCGACAAGGTTTTCCCCTGCGCATCCTTCTCGACCTTGATATCGACGGTCACCCTCACCGTTCCTCCGGCCTTGGTGTTCCAGATTCGTTCCGCTGCCGGACCGGCCCCGAGGTTGAAGTACTCATGATTGCCGGGCGTCGCAACGACGGGGATGGAGCCATTGACCCAGGCGGGTGCCGCGAACCACTCGCCCCACTCCGCATCGTTTTCGGCGCGATTGATCAGGTCGCCGGCATGCAGGGTGAACGCCGCCCGGGGCGCTTCGCGAAAGGCCTCGCGAAAGATGCGCGACCAGTGCGTGCGAATGTCATTCTGCGCGTCACCGAAATAGACAAACGTGAACGGCGCGGGCTCGGACCGGGCCGTGCGGAAGTGAAACCACTCGCTCCAGTTGACGCCATCACCCACGCGGTACGCGTAAAGGGTGTCGGGCAAGAGTGATTGGAACTCAACCGTGTGGTAGTGAACGGGACCGAATTGGGTTTCATGCCGTACCGGCGTGGTGGCGAACTCGGACGCGGACGTCTGCGCCCGGTCGCTGGCGAGGCCCAGTTGCGCCACACCCCGGGTCACTTCCGTCGAGCTCCTCCATGTCACCGCCTGGGTCGTGGCCGGATCGCCTGTCCACGTAAGGACAATGCGATCGGGGATGAGCGTCGCGCGGTGCAGATCGGCCGGGGGAACGGCCCGGATCGGTGCCGGGTGACCATCGTGGGCGAAGCTTCGGCCGGCGGAGAGGAGGACGACGGCAAGCAGGGTGGTGATGCCTGGAAACGCGGAGGAAAGGGCCATAGGGAGAGGCCCTATCCTGGCGGAAATCGAAGGCATGTACACCCCTGCCGGGTGACGTTGGAGTGACAGAGTCAGCCCCGCCCGTCGACTCCGGCCCGGGGCGGATCAGCCCAGCTCACGAGGTCGTGCTCGCCTTGACCTTGTCGTAGGCGTCCTGGCTGCGCTCCCAAGCCAGACCCACCTTTTCCTTGAGGTCGTTCCAGGTGGACTCGGTCGTGGCTTTGCGCACGTCGCTCGCGAGCGAGCGGAAGAAAGCGCGGGAGTCCCGCATCTCCTTCATGGCAAAGTCCCACGCGGTCGGATCCGATTTCAGAGTCGCCCGCTTGGCCTCTAATTCCTGAATCTGAAGTTCGATCCGGGCAGCCAGGCGATCGAGTCCGGTTTCAAACTCAGAGCGAGCGGCGAAGACGATGTCCTTGATGTCGTTCCACGAGGCGCTGGCGGCGTCGGAGGAAACGGAGGCAACCGCGATCATGGCCGGTGGACGTGGTGCTCCCGCCTGGGCGGATCGCGGTGTGAGAACCAGGGCGGCCCCCGCGGCAAGGGACAGCCAGAGGGTGCGAGGGGGGAGGAGTGAGGATTTCATGGTTGTATTCCGGGTTGAAGTTGCGGCGATCGCGCCTCGCATCCGCGAGGCAACACGGTTTCGCCCGTTTCGCCCTAGACCGCGCCTCCCGCACGCAGTTCGCTCGCCCCGCGCAAATGACTCGAACCAGGACCTCCTCCCGCTGGTTTTCACGAAAACGCGATTCGCTGCCTCGTCGATGGCAAGTCGCTGGACATGTGGAGGCTGGCCGCATGACGGCCGGAGATAGGACAAGAAGTGCGCAGCCAGATGGGAGATTTCCTGATATTCTCAAGATCCAGTCGCCCCAGCGATCTGCACGGTGCCGATCGCGAGTGCTCCGGTTGGTTTTGCCCCATGATCAA
>JAEUGZ010000604.1 GCA_016794725.1 Opitutaceae bacterium
AAAGCCATTGGTTCTGTTTGGGGTGGCGGCCCCCCCCCCGCCGTCGTCCGGGCCCCCCGCCCCTCCACTCGAACTCATTCTCCATCAACATCGCACTTCTGCGGCTCTTTCAGTTGACGCGCCGGCGCGCCTACGGGACTCCTAGTGGTGCTTCCGAAGGATCCCTGCTCAACCCCGAATCAGTATCCGTATCCATTCTGTCCATCCGTTGTTCAACTTCAGATGATGGCCTAGAACGAGCCCTTGATGCCCAAAGTGTGGTTGGCAGCGACAAACTGGTAGTTTCTCGGGCGCTGATACGCTGGCTGGCCCGGGCTGCGGATTTCCAGACGGACCGGCTCCGCCGTCAGGTTGCGCACACTGTAGAACAAGGACAACCGCCGGTTGAGGCGATACTCCGCCGAAAAGTCCCAGCGGGTTGAAGGAGCCCGAAAGTTGTAACTGTTGGGCAGGTTGTTCGCGCTCGCCGCCGCCACGGACCGGCGGACCCATTTGTTGTGGTGCATGCCCAGCTTCACGACGAATCTGGAGTACGCATAACTGATTCCGCCATTGATATTCCGCGGAGAAAACTCGGCGAAATCCTCCGGATTGTCTCCGTCGAGCGCGAGGCTGGTCAGGTTGCCAAACACCTGGATGCGCCGACCGATCACCGGAATAAACCCGAGGACCTGGCGATAGCTCAATTCAATGCCTGTCATCTCCGCGGTGCCACCGTTGCGGGTCCTGCGGATGAGGTAGTCGCCAAAATCACTGGTGAGTCCCAGTTCCGTCAATTCGGCCGGCGTCACTTGCGTCTCAGAGTCGACAAAGAAGTTCTCAATGTCCTTCCGGAACACGCTCACCGAGGCGGTGGCCCCCTTGATGTCATAGACCTCGAAAGTCAGGTCGAAATTGTCCGCGGTCCAGGGCGCCAGGTTGCCGTCGATCACCGTGATGCGCCGGGTTGATACATCGGCATTCGGATCCGAAACGATCACGCTCGGGATGATGTCATCGAGTTCCGGACGGCCGATGGTGCGGGCATACCCGGCACGCAGGACCATGTTGTCGGAGAAGGAGTAGCTCGCATTCAAACTTGGGTAGAGACCGTCGTAGTGGGTCTTCTTCGCCACGCCCCGTTCCGTGTACTGCAGCCGGGCATTGGCCAGGGCGTTGGTGGTGATCTTGACCAGCTGGCCGCTGGCGTTGCGGATGAATTTCCCGCTGGCGTCTCGTTGGTACGTGGCGCCCAGATCGTTGAGCGGCCCGCGACCGTCGTCCTCGGTGCGTTCATAGCGGACTCCACCGACCAGCCACAGGCGGTTGTCCAGGAATTTGCTGTCAATGCGCGCATAGAACGCGTCAATCGTCTCCTCGAGCTCGATCGAGGCATTGACCTGGTTGGTGTACGCCGTCGCTTCGTTGAGCACGAACCAGGAGGGGTTCTGCACATAGAGATCGTACAACTTGGCGAGACTGAGGTAGCGCACCGGAATCGAACGACCCGAGACTTCGGTCAAAGGAGCGCGGCTGGAGTAGGCGTCGTTGAACACCGGATGATTCGACGCAATGCGCGCCGCGGCGCCGCCGGGAGGAGTGAAAGTGTAGGTGCGGACACCGCCCCGGTTGTCCCGCTCCATGAACTCATAGTAGTATCCAAACTTGACCCGCGTCGGCACCTTGAAGTCGAAGTCGCGCGCCACGTTCACTCCGAAACTGGTGACGGTGTTCTTGGCATCGGTGGCTGCGCTCGTGGCGGAGGCAATGGTGTAGTTGGTCGCATCGTAGGGGCTGACCGCCACGCCGGCGCGGGTCGCGGTCAGACTTGGTATGCCTCGGTCGCCAATCCGGTCGAGGCCGTCCGCCCGGATCAACAGCCCGGTCTGGCTGCTGGCAATCGTGCCAAACAACCCGTCTTCCATGTCCTTGACCGTCGTCCCACCATCGGACCGGGAGGCAAAGGCGTCCAGTTTCCAAACCGGACCATCATACCGGTACTTCGCGGAAACGATTTCCAAGGCCCGATACTGCTGATTGCCGCTGAGATTGTGCGCCATGCTTCCGACCGACGTCGCCGCTCCCTGAATAAAGGTGGGATCACCCGTGGCTCCGGCGCCGGGATTGAACTGCGTAAAGACCTGACGGGTCAGGCTGCGTCGATCCATGTCGTAATAGCTGACCTGCACGGTGCTGTTCGCGCCGATCTTCCAGTCGACCGTCGCCTTGGCGGTACGGATGTCCACATCCGAGACCAGTTCGTTGTTCTGATAGGCGGCGAGGATGCCGCTGACCGTGCTCCAGGTCGGCGAGCGGTACTCCACTTGATTGTAGCGGGGCGCCCGGGTGAGCGCGAACGTGAACGCCAGGTTCTTCTTGAGCGGGAGGATGTAGGAAAGGTCGTAGGCCATCTGGACGGGACGCTTGCTCGACTTTCCGTCCGGTCCGGCCACCTTGCCCAGGGAGGGGTCGAATTCGCCCTCGATTGCATTGTAAGTCAGGTAGGTGCTGTAACTGAACAGTGGATTCTTCCGGCTGAAGCCGGACTTGGAGATGACATTGATCGAACCACCCACGGCGTTGGCGGGCATGTCCGGGGTCGGCACCTTCGAGACTTCAATCCGGTCGATGTTGGCGCTGCCGGCCGTATTGACGTCAAATGACCGGCTGGTGCCGCCCAGCGCCGAGGCGGTGGGCGTGCCGTCAAACTGGATCAACGTGCCGCTTGCCGGCATGCCGCGGATGGTGACAAATTGAGGACTGAACGGATTGTACTGCAGGTCCACGCCGGGGATGTACTTGATGAACTCGCCGATGTTGCCTTCGGCCTGGTCGACGAACTCATCGAGCGAGATGACGTTCTTGATGTTCGGGGCATTCCGCTGCTCCGTCAGTGCCACGGCCTGACCGGTCATGGCCCGCGCTTCGACCGAGAGCGGCTCGAGATTGACGACCTTGCCGTCCGAGGATCCCGAGGTGACATTCAATTCGAAGTCCTGCTTCAGAACCCCACCGGCCGGGACCGTCACTTTCACCACCTGCGGCTCCATTCCGAGAAATCGAACCTCGACCGTGGTCACACCCGCCGGCACCTGCGTCAGCCAATACTGGCCGGTCGCATTGCTGTACGTCTCCAACGAGGTCCCGGGCACACTGACCCGGGCGTTATTGAGAAAACTGCCGGACGAGACATTCAGAACCTGGCCTTGAATGCTGCCCACCGCTGTCGGGCTGCCCGACTGGGCCTCGACCAGGCTGATCGCTCCAAGAAAGAGCAGGACCGAACTAAACAGTGGTACGACGCGGAGGAAGGTTCGAGGTGACATGACCGTGGGCGTTGAAGTGGCGGCGAAGGAGGCGGGAACCGGTGGGTGACAACGAAACGTGACGTCTCGGAAGCGTTCAGGAGCGCGTTTCATCCGCACCCTGTGAGCGTGCGCCCGTTGCGCATGGGTATACATAGGTATTTCCGTTTTCTGACGTCAAGTGATTTTCCGGTAAACGAGCCATTGATCTTCCGTTTTACCTCGACGGATGACGAGTGATTCCCTCTCCGACCACGATCAACCGACGAACCACTGCCTCGCGCCCAGGTGCCGCGAATAGAGACCGCGCTCCATTTTGTATGCATTTTTTGAAGGAATCGCTGCCCCGACAGATACGAATGCCGCAACCCCGGTCTCGACGGACATGCCTCCTGGCCTCCCATCCCCGGTGGCAAAGGCGCAACGCAACGACGGAACCATCGCCGCGGCAGCCTTGTTGCGGCCGCAGTTCAGTTGGATGTGGTCTCGGTGAGACAGCAGGACAGTCGGAGGTGGTCCCGGTGAGGCCGCAGGACCGTTGGAGGTGGCCTCGGTGAGGCCGCGACGGGACCGACCGGTCCCGCCTCCGTGGTCCGATTTCTTCACGCGCCGCCCAACCCCGCGGGGCCGGCGACCCCACCTCCAACGGACGCCGAGTGTGGCTCGTGCTCGGGTTGGCCACCCCCGCCCCCGCCCCACTCAGGGCGAGTAACTCAGCTCCTCTTCGGACAAGCGCCGGGTCACGGACACATGCTCCGCCCGGGCCATCATTCGCATATTCGTGTCGATGATATCCTGGATGTGGTGCTCCATCGCGGCCTTGGCCGCCGGGACATCCCCCTTTTCAATGGCGCGGTAGATTGCGTCGTGACTCACCTGAACCTCCTGCCGGTGGATGTCCTCCTGCTCTTTTTCGAGCAGCGGCTTGTCTGAGGTCGGTGTCGGACCCGAAACAACACGGCTGACAATGTGCAGGCGCAGCACTTCCTTTTTGAGCAACTCGCTCTTCGCCGCCGAAATGATGGCGATGTGAAAACGCACATCCTCGCTGCGCAATTCCCGGACCGCCGCCAGGTCCTTCACCGGAGACTTCACCGCCCGGTCGGTCCACAAGCGCATGGCCTCCAGCGCCTGCTTCATCTCGCGCAATTCATCGACCGTCCGATTCTCCGCCGCCAGGCCCGCCGCATAGGTCTCCAAAGCGAGGCGGAGGCCGCAGATCTCGCGAAATTCACGAAAATCCATCGTCTTCACACTCGCACCCAACCGCGCCCGGATGATCACCAGCCCATCCGCCTCCAGCTGGCGCAACGCATCCCGCACCGGCGTCCGGCTCACTCCGATCTCCGCCGAAAGCTCCTTGGTCATGAGGGGCTGCCCGGGGCGGTAGTGCCCGCTCAGGATGTGCTTTCGGATGTGGGTGTAGGCGATATCGGAATTGACACTCTTCATGACAAAAATAAAATACCCGTGTATACTCGAAGATCAATCGTTTTGTGAAAAGCCCGCTCTTCCCTTCTCCAGATCACTCCTATTGGCCCGGATTTGAGACTGCCTCGGCGTTGCCCCGAACAACAAATTCGACTAGGAACACCACAACTCCCGCTATTGCAACCAATTACAACGCCATTTTTATCGCACCCGAGCGAGGGGCCAGTTTCGGCCGACGTGGCCTCCGGCGGCAATCCGGCGCTCGCCGTCCGGGCGCCAACTCGTGCATACTCGGCCGGTCTCAACCGACTCCTTGGTCGTGAAACCGGCATGGGACTTTCACTGGATTGACTCAATTTCCTGGGCCGCATGGGGAATCGGGGAGAAATGAACGGGGGATCACTGAATTGCAATCTCCCGCACCCGGGGCCTTTACCTGAGACCGGAGTCCACCGGCGTCCCGTCGTCTGCCTTTTGTCTGATCATTTGCCATGACCTCCTCTCCTTCTCCGCACGCCGCTCTCGATTTCCGCCCGCTCGCCGCCCAGTTGGCGGGCGAACTGCATGTGGACGAAACCATGCGGGCGCTTTATGCCACCGATGCGTCCGAATACGAGGAACGACCGCGGGCCGTGGTCCTGCCTCGAACGGAAGCCGATGTGCGGGCCGTGCTCGCCTTTGCGCGCGGGCATCGCATCGGGGTGATTCCTCGCACCGCCGGCACCTCGCTGGCCGGGCAGGTGGTGGGCTCGGGCATCGTCATCGACCTCGGCCGGCACCTGAACCAGATCCTCCATCTGGATACGGCCCGACGGCGCGTCCGGGTTCAGCCCGGAGTCGTGCGCAATGAACTCAATCTCTTCCTCAAACCGCACGGACTCCACTTCACCCCCGAGACGTCGACCGCCAACCGGGCCATGATCGGCGGCATGGTTGGAAACAACTCGTGCGGGGCGAACTCGATCGTCTACGGCACCACCCGCGACCATGTCGTCTCCACCCGGGCGCTGCTCAGCGACGGCTCCGAGGTGGTCTTCGGACCGCTGTCCCGGGAAGACTTTGCCCGCAAGTGCGCCGCGCCTGATTCCCTGGAAACCCGGATCCACCGTTTTCTCCGGGACACGCTGGGTGATCCGGTGCGGCGTCAGAAAATTCGCGACCACTTTCCCAAGCCCACCGTCACCCGGCGCAACACGGGTTACGCACTCGATCAGCTGCTGGACTGTGCGGTCTTCGATCCTGCCTCCACCCAGCCCTTCAACCTCTGCCGCCTGCTCACCGGCTCCGAGGGAACG
>JAEUGZ010000100.1 GCA_016794725.1 Opitutaceae bacterium
GCCGCATCCTCCGGCTCCAGACCGAGCGTTGGGGCATGTGCGCCACCGAGGCCGAATCGGGACCGGCGGCGCTCCAAACCTTGCTCAGCGAAGCCAGCTGTGATGTCGCCATCCTCGACATGCAGATGCCCGATATGGACGGACTCGAACTGGCCGCCCGTATCCACGCGCTGCCCCATCGAGCCGACCTTCCCTTGGTGCTGCTCAGTTCCGCCGGCAGCCTGCGCGACCGCAGCGACGCCCGCTGGCAACATTTCGCGGCGTGTTTCACCAAACCCACCAAACTCAACCAGCTTCAACAGGCGCTCCTGCTCGCTCTCGGTGGCCTCCACACGGACCAGCCGGTCAAGTCTCGGGAGCAGCCCGTCGCGCGCCTGGCCGACACCCTGCCCCTCCGCATCCTCGTTGTGGACGACAACGTGGTCAACCAACGGGTCGCCTCCATGTTGCTCAAGAATCTCGGCTACCGCTGCGACCTGGCCGCCAACGGCCGGGAGGCTGTCACCGCGATCGAACGACAGAACTACGACCTCGTCATGATGGACCTACAAATGCCGGAAATGGATGGACTTGAAGCGACCGCCGAAATCCACCGTCTCATCCCGGAGGGCCGGCGACCGAGGATCGTGGCCCTCACCGCCAACGCCACCGACCACGATCGGGAGCGGTGCCTGAATGGCGGCATGGACGACTACCTGAGCAAGCCCCTGCGAGCCGACGAACTGAGCCGCAAGCTCCGCTCCGTCATGGCCGGTTCAACCGTGAAGTGAGCCTGAACACCGCAGGGGTCGCGAATCGATCCGCGGTCACATCGCGGTTCTTAAGTTGAAGCCGCTCTGGGCCGTTTTCGCCTGGCTCGGAAGCAAAGCACGTGCCTCAGGAGCGAGGGAAAAGCGTGGGGCCCACCACCCCAAACCACAGGGCCAACCCACCCACGGCACTGGAGCAGAGGATGAGGAACGGAACGAGCCGTTGCCCCGTCGGGTGCTGGCGGATCACGGCGACGATCACCAGCAGGGACAACGGCGCAAGTCCGTAGGGGAGCACCCACACCGGCAGACCCATCGCTCCGGACAACATGGCTTCGTCGGCCGGTTGGGGCAGTTGCGGGGTGCCGGTGACGCAACGCAGCCAGCGTCCCGCCGCCAGCACGCACGCACTGCTCGCCAGCCAGTCGACGACCGACGCGGGTTCGTGCCCGCGATCTCGCCGCAGCCGCCGGACGAGCACCCAGCCGGTCATCGCCACCACCACCTCCACCATGGGTCCACCCAACGTGATCAAGGTCTCCGCCCGATCCGAGATCGACCCAGGAGGTCCATCATAGCGAACCGCAGCATAGGAATACCGCACCGTGAACCCATGCCACTTGCCCACCGCATAATGTCCCAGCTCGTGCACTGCGACCAGCAGCGGAGCCCCCAACAGTCCGCAGACAAAAGGCATCAGCACAGCGTTCAGTTTCACGAATTGTCGCCCCTTGGATCGGTCGATTGAGAAGCAGTTTCAGCCTAAAAACCGCGATCGAACCACGGATGGACACGGATCAACACGGATACAAACGAGTTGACCCCAAGTGGGCACTCACCTTGCAGGCGAAGAACCGCTTGTAGACTGAATCCGCGTTTATCTGTGTCCATCCGTGGTTTAGGAACGGATCGTATCCCTTCAACTGCGGAAAAAAGGTCCAGCCGTCCGATCGCGAAATCGCCGCATCCAGGTCGCTGTAAGCTGCCGCCCACACTTGGATTGTGGCATCCCGCTGCATCCAGCAGCCGGGATTGCCCGTACCACCACCGGATCATTCTCCTCACTTTCATTGCGTCCCATCGCCTTTCCCGTTCAGTCTGTTGCATAAATCATTGCGCATGAAGTCCTGCCTCTATGAGTGCCGCGTCATGCACGCCCGGTTTTCACCCCGGGCCCATCATTTCGTGTACCGGATTTTCATGTTCGCGCTCGATTTGGACGAAATCGACGAACTTGACCAGCGTTTGCGTTTGTTTTCGGCGGAGCGACGCAATCTCTATTCGTTTCGGGATCGCGACTACCTTCCCACGGGAACAGCCACCGGAGCGACCCTGAAACAGCGGGTCCTAACCCTGCTCGGCCAGCACGGAATCGCCACCGACGGACTTCGGATCCAGCTTGTGACCCTTCCCCGCGTCGCCGGCTACCTGTTCAATCCGGTGTCCTTCTACTTCTGCCAGGCCGCCGACGGAACACCCGTCGCCGCGGTGCCGGAGGTCACCAATACCTTCAAGGAGATGAAACCCTTCGTCCTGGGGCCCCAAACGCGTCGGGCGGACGGATACTTTCACCTCCGGATTCCGAAGCACTTCTATGTGTCGCCCTTTTCCGACGTCGACGTGGCCTTTGACTTTCAGCTGAGCGTGCCCGGCGAGCGGCTCTCAATCCAGATTGATGACTACGTGAAGGGAGAGCGAACCCTGACCAGCACGCTCACCGGCCCGGCCCGCCCGCTGACGGATGGGCGGTTGGCGTGGTTCACGCTGTTATACCCCCTCATCACCCTGAAAATCATCACGCTGATCCATTGGCAGGCACTGCGACTCTACCTCAAGTCCCTCCCCTGGTTCCGCAAAGCAGCGCGACCCGCTGACCAGCGTGGGCTCTATCGCCCCCACGCTTCCCTTCTCCAGCCCAAGCACTCCGACGTATGAGTTCCCCGTCCACCACCTCCTCCGTATCGTCCGCCACCACGGACTTCCCACACGCCGCCGCTCCCTCGTTTTACCGGCGCGCCGTATTGGGAGCGTTTCGGGACATGCGCCGAGGCAGCCTTCGTATCGAACTGCCCGAAGGGGGACAGGTGGATCTGGGTGAAGGCTGCCACACGCGTCCGGCGCCGCTTCCCCTGGGACTCCAGGACAGCGCCTCGATCCGCGTGCGTCGGGAAACATTCTTTCGTCGCTGCGTGTTGGCTGGAGACATCGGATTTGCCGAGTCCTACATCGACGGCGACTGGGAAACCAACGACCTCACGGCTGTCATCGCCTGGTTCATCCTCAACGTCGACCAAGCACCCACCCTTTCCGGTTCGGCCCGGCGCCGCTCCCAGTCGTGGATGCTCAATCTCCTGCGATTCACGCACCGGCTGCAGCATGCGCTCCAGCCGAATTCGCGGCGCAATGCCCGGAACAATATCTCACGTCACTACGACCTCTCCAACGAATTCTTCGCGCTCTTCCTCGATCCTTCGATGATGTATTCAGCGGCGAAATTCACCTCGCCCGACCTCTCGCTCGAGGCGGCCCAACGGGAGAAAAACGAGGCCCTGTGTCGTAGCTTGCGGCTCGGTCCGGACGATCATGTTCTCGAAGTGGGTTCCGGATGGGGCGGCTGGGCCCTGCACGCCGCGACAACCCGCGGCTGTCGCGTCACGACGGTGACGCTCTCGCAGCAGCAACTCGAACTGGCCCGGGCCCGTGTGGCTGCGGCCGGACTATCCCACCGCATCGAGGTGCGATTGCAGGACTACCGCGACATTGAAGGCACGTTCGACAAGATCGTCTCGATTGAAATGATGGAAGCGATCGGACACTCTTATCTGCCCGCGTTTTGTCAGGCGCTCCATCGGCTGCTGAAACCCAGCGGCCTGCTCGCGCTGCAGTTCATTACCTGCCCGGACCACCGTTACGAGGAACTGCGACGCGGCGTCGACTTCATCCAGAAACACGTGTTTCCCGGTTCGCTGCTGCTTTCCCTCAACCGTGTGAACGACCAACTCGCCCGCGCTGGAGGCTTTGTCCTGCATCAGATTGACGACCTGGGTCACGACTATGCCCGCACCCTCCAACGCTGGCGCGGGACGTTTCAGGCCCGACTCGACGGGGTCCGCGCCTTGGGCTTCGACGACCGGTTCATTCGCAAATGGTCTTACTACCTCTCCTACTGCGAGGCCGCGTTCGCCATGCGCAACATCTCCGTGGTCCAGACCCTGCACACCCGGGCCAACAATCTCACTTTCTGAGGGTGCCACCACGCGGGAGCAGGTCGCGACTTCTCCTGTAGGTCGGGGCCTTGCGCCAGCGCCTTGCCTGGAGGCTATCCACGCACGACCTGAACCGGTGTTGTCGCTGTTCTGAATCGATTGCCTGCCCTGAGCTTTCGGGGACGCCCTTATCAAGAACACCCTTTCCCGTCATGATCCTCTTCCTCCGCTGTTTTTTCACTGTCGTCCTCGCGTCGATGCTCTGGGTCACAAGCTGGGCCACGCTCGGGCAGTCACTGCCCGATTTCATCCGCGGCCCGGTCTCCGGCGACCGCTGGTTCATCGCCACACTCTTCGACGCGTACTGGGGTTTTCTCACCTTCTTTGTCTGGGTTGCCTACAAGGAGACCCGTCTCCTGGTCAAGGCACTGTGGCTGCTGGGTATTTTGCTTCTCGGAAACATCGCCATGTCGGTGTACTGCCTCATCCAACTCTTCCGGGTTCGCACCGATGCACCCTTGTCCGAGGTGCTGCTCCGGCGTCCCTCCCTGTGACCGACTCCACCGCACCGCATCCTGACCTCCCCCCCAGCCCTGTCCGTCACCGCACGTTCTGGCAACGCCGGCTGGTGGACCCCGTCCTGGCGTTGCTGACGCAGGGGGTGACTCCCGACAAGATCGCCTTCACCCTCGCCTTGGGCACGGGTCTTTCGATGTTCCCCTTCCTCGGGTTCACGTCCCTGCTCAACCTCGGGGTGGGTCTCTGGCTGCGACTGAACCAACCGATCCTGCAGACGCTCAATCAGCTGCTCGGACCGGTTCACCTGCTCATGATCATCCTGTATGTTCGCGTCGGCGAATCAATCTGGGGCGCCGAACAAATCCCTTTCTCGATCCGCGTGCTGCTCGAGACCTTTCGCGACCAACCCCTCAGTGTGTTCTTGCACCGTTTCGGGTGGGCTGGGGTCCACGCCTTCACGGCCTGGGCTCTGACCTTTCCCATCCTTGTATTTCTCTTGAACCTCATCCTGCGGCCCATTTTGCGCCACGCGGCCCGGACCCTCTTCGACTCTTCGCCTACTCCCGTCCCATGAGTCTGCCTCTGATCCTCCTGATTGCGGCGGGTGCCTGCAGTGTCGCCTTCGCCCTGCTCTTTCTACTTGCCCGCCGCATCAACAACTACGGCATCGTCGACATCGCGTGGTCCTATGCGTTCGGCGCGCTGGCCATCCTCTACGGCGTCCTGGCAAACGGCCTGCCGCTGCGTCGCATCCTGATGCCTGCGTTGGTGGTGCTCTGGAGCCTCCGTCTGGGCACCCACCTCTACAAACGAGTGATGGGCCACCACCCGGAGGAGGACGGCCGCTACCGCGAAATGCGCACACGCTGGGCCAAGAACTTCACCTGGGAGATGTTCAAGTTCTATCAACTTCAGGCGGTTTCGCTGGTGATCCTCTCCCTGCCGTTCCTCCTGGTGTGCCTCAATCCGACCCCGGCGATCCATCCACTCGAACTCGCCGGAGTGACGCTCTGGTTCATCGCTCTTTGCGGAGAGACCGTCGCCGACGCCCAACTCGCGGCGTTCAAACGACAGCCGGAGAACCGCGGGAAGGTCTGCGACTTCGGACTCTGGCGCTACAGCCGCCATCCGAACTACTTTTTCGAGTGGCTGATCTGGGTCGCCTATTTCGTGTTCGCCTGCGGTTCCCCCTGGGGATGGATCTCACTCATCTGTCCTGCGAGCATGTTGTACCTTCTCCTCCGCGTCACCGGCATCCCCATGACCGAGGAACAAAGCGTGCGCAGCCGGGGCGACGCCTACCGCCGCTACCAGGCCACCACCAGCGCCTTCATCCCCTGGTTTCCCAAGAAGCCGTGACCGGGCGGCGGCCTGTGGCCTGATCTCAAACCTCAAATTTCAAATCTCAGATCTCAAATTTCAAATTTCAAATTTCAAATCTCAGTCTCTCCCTCCCACTCCGCCATTCCTCATTCGTCATTCGCCACTCCGCGCGCGGGGCGCGCGGCTCTTTTCATGATCGACACGCTTCTCGAGAAAAACCTCCTGCCCGACTGGCTGATCCGCATCGGAATCCGCCGGCTGCTCGCGCGCCGGATTCGCGACGAGTCGGCGATGTATAAACGCGATCACTACGTTGCCGACCTCCGGAAACGGCCGATCGCCGAAAACACCGCCGAAGCCAACGAGCAGCACTACGAGGTTCCAACCCCGTTCTACCAGCTCTGCCTCGGCCGGCGCCTGAAGTACTCCGGGTGCCTCTACCCCAAGGGCACGGAATCGCTCGACGAGGCCGAGGAACACATGCTGGCCCTCTATGTCGAGCGCGCGCAGCTCAAGGACGGCCAGACCATCCTCGAACTCGGATGTGGCTGGGGATCCCTGTCCCTTTACCTCGCGGAGAAGTTTCCCAATGCCCGCATCACCGCAGTCTCAAATTCCCGCACCCAGAAGGAGTACATCGACGCCGAGGCGCGCAAACGGGGATTCACCCACCTGCGCATCCTCACCATCGACATGAACCAGTTCGACATCGCGGGGGGCCAGTTCGACCGCGTCGTATCGGTCGAGATGTTCGAGCACATGAAAAACTACGACCGCCTGCTCGCCAACGTCGCCCGCTGGCTCAAACCCGGGGGACTGCTCTTCGTGCACATTTTCACCCACCACCGCCTTAGCTACCACTTTGTCGCCCGTGACGCGACGGACTGGATGTCACGCTACTTCTTCACCGGGGGACAAATGCCCGCCCACGACCTGCTGTCCGCCTTCCAAGATGACCTCGCCCTAATCCAGGACTGGAAAGTCAATGGTCGTCACTACCAGCAGACGGCAGAGCACTGGCTGCAGGCGATGGACCGGAACCGGGAGAAGATCCTTCCCCTCTTCGCCGACACCTATGGACCGCAGGCGGTCACCAAGTGGTGGGTGTATTGGCGTGTCTTTTACATGGCGTGCGCCGAACTCTGGGGCTACCGCAAGGGCGAGGAGTGGCTTGTCAGCCACTACCTCTTTCAATCGAAGACACGTTGAGCGACCGGGAAGGCTCGCGGTTCGCCGCTCACCGATCTCAAATCTCAAATTTGAAATCTGAAATTTCAATCCCCCCCCATTCCTCAACATCCAATTGTCCTCCTGAACCGTACAGCTTGCATGGCCACGCAGGTACCGCTCACTCGTCGGGACACCGTCGATCCTCACCGGCAGCACTCCCTTTTGCTCCGGTGGTTGGGGTACGCAGGCCTCCTGCTGACACTTGCACTCGCACCCAGTCAGGGCATGGCGGCCTCTAAGGCGGACGACCTCGTGCAGCAGGGCCTGGCGGCGGAATCCCGTTTCGATCCTAAGCAGGCCTTGCTCCTGTTTCAGCAGGCCGATGCATTGCGTCCGAATGATCCATTCATCCTCCAGCGCATCTCGCGCCAGTATTCGGACGCCACCACCCTCACAACCCAACCGGACGAGAAGCGCCGCCTGGCGGAATCGGCCCTGAGCTATTCCCTTCGCGCGTACGAGCTCCAGCCCCGGAACCCGGTCAATGTCCTGTCACTGGCCATTTGTTACGGAAAACTCGGCCTTTATGGTGACACCGAAACCAAGGTGGCCAATGCCCGGTTGATCAAGCAGTACGCCGAGGAGGCCCTTGCCCTCAACCCCGACTACGACTGGGCGCACCACGTGTTGGGACGCTGGCACTACGAGGTGGCCGAACTCGGGGGCACCAAACGCCTCGTCGTTCGCCTGTTCTACGGGGGGCTCCCCCGGGCCTCGGTGGAAGAAGCCATCCGCCACCTCGAGCGGGCCGTCCAGCTCGCCCCCGAAGCGGTGGGACACCACATCGAACTCGGCTTTGCCTACCTCGCCGCCGCGCGCCCCGCGAACGCCCGCACCGCCTTCAACCAAGGCCTCACTCTTCCAGACAAGGAGATCCACGACTCCACCGCCAAACGTCGGGCCCGGGAGGCGCTGGCCAAGCTGTAGGCGGGTCGCGGAGCTTGCGACGGGGATGCGAATCGATCCGTGGTCCAATCTCGGGAAATTGGTTCAACGGCGTTTCTTGGGGGTTGATGAATGAGAAATGCAGTGATGAATATTATTGCAAATTGAAAGCATCTGATCAGTGTTGGAGGAGCTTTCTTTTGTCGCTCAGGCCTCCGGCCTGAGATCTCAAATTTCAGATTTTAAATCTCAAATTATACCCTCCTCCTCCCACCACGCGCCCCACCGATCCACAATGCCACCAAAGACACTCCGCCCAGGTGAAATTCCAACCTCAGAGGTCAGGCCTCTGGCCTGAGATTTCAAATTTCAGATTTCAAATCTCAAATTTTACCCTCCCCCCTCCCCCCTCTCCACCCCTCCCCTCATCCACCATGCCCACGTTTCAGCGATTCGAGGACCTGCCGGTCTGGCGGGAGGCGATACGACTCGCGGAAAGCTGTGAGGATTTTATCGAAGCCGCCAAAAACCAAATCACCTGGTCCAAGCGCGACCAATTGGATCGCGCGTCCCTCTCGGTCTCGAACAACATCGCCGAAGGTTTCGAGCGTGGCACCACCAATGAGTTGCTCGCCTTTCTCTACATCGCGCGTGGCTCCGCGGGCGAAGTTCGCTCCATGCTTTGCTTTTTTGAGCGCCGGCCCGCCCTGCAGGATTTCAAATCTCAAATCTCAAATTTGAAATCGGTGGCCGAAAGCTGCTCCCGACAACTTCGCGGCTGGGCCGACTCGCTCCAAAACTCCGACATTGCGGGTCAACGGCACCTCAATGACCAGACACGATCCCAATTCCAAAAGCAAAAGGCCCGCGAACAGGGTGAAGTCGCCTTTCAGCAGCTCCTCGCACAACACCTACCCTCCGACCACCCAGCGCGCCAGATCGGGTCGGGGAAATCTGAAATTTGAAATCTCAAATCTCAAATCCCCTTTGCCGCCGCCCTCCTTTCAATCTGCCGTCGTTGCCTCTATTTCCTCGGGCGCGCGTTCATGAGTGCAACGCATGTCCACCCCATCTCTGAAGCCATCTTTGACAATCTCGACGCCGACCTTTCGCCGCTCGACCGCTCTCCGAATCTCAAATTTCAAATCTCAAATCTCAAATGCCACCCGGGATCGCCCCGATCCCGGGTGGCACATCCGCTCAGCGGAGGAAGGCCTCGTGCAGGCCGCCGTCGACCGTAATGACTTGCCCGGTGGTCTTCGAGAGACGCGTACCGACCAGGAGAAAGTAGGCCTCGGCCTGGTCCGCCGGGGTGATCGGCGCCTTGGTCAGGGTGCGGTCGGCATAGAACTGGGCGAGTTTGCGCACGAGGCTGTCGGTCGCCTCGTCCTCGGTGAAGGGAATGTGGTACTTCGCCAAGGATCCAATCACGCGCTCGCGGGGGAACATGGCCGAGCCGTGCACCACGGTCGCCGGTGCCACGCCATTCACGCGCACAAGCGGAGAAAGCTCCATTGCCAGTTCGCGGACGAGGTGGTTGGCCGCGGCCTTGGAGGTATCATAGGCCACGGAGCCCTTTTTCGCCACGACGGCGTTGGCGGAGGTCGTGAGCACGAGGCTGCCGGTCAGACCCTGTTCCTTCCAGGTCTTGGCGGCTTCGTCACCCACGACATAGCTGCCGGTGACATTGATCGCAAAAGTCAGCGCCCACTTGTCGTCGGGGATGTGGCCGGTGGTGTCGGTTGGCACAAAGATGCCCGCGGTGACGCAGATCGAGTCAAAGCCACCGTAGGCAAGGGCCGTCTGGTCGAGCATGCGGCGCACGCTGGCGCGATCGGTGATGTTGGCGGCAAGGCCGAGGGCGGGTCCGCAGCGTGATATCCCAGTTCCGGATACACCAATGCCGACGCCGAGCTTGTCGGTGATCTCCTTGGCGGTGGCCTGCGCCGCCGCCTCGTTCAAATCCACGCACACGACGTGCGCGCCTTCGCGCGACATGCGATGGGCGGTTTCCTTGCCGATGCCCGAGCCGGCGCCGATCACCACCACGACCTGGCGCGCCAGTTCCTTCTCCACCGGCATGCGCTTGAGTTTCGCCTCCTCCAGCAGCCAGTATTCGATGTCGAACGCCTCCTGCAGCGGCAGGGCGATGTAGCGGTCGATCGCCTCGGCTCCGCGCATGACCTCGACGGCGCAGGAGTAGAACTCGGCGGTGACCCGTGATTCCGACTTGTCCTTGCCCCAGGCGATCATACCCAGACCTGGGATCAGCACCACCGTCGGATTCGGATCGCGCATCGCCGGCGAGTTGGTGTGGCGGCACTTGGCGTAGTAGGCGGCATAGTCCTTGCGGTACTGCACCAGACCGTTGGCCAGTTTGCCCTTCAGGGCCGCCAGGTCGTCGGTCTGCGGATTCCAGTCGACGTAAAGCGGTTTGATCTTGGTGCGAAGAAAATGGTCGGGGCAGGATGTGCCCAGTTCGGCCAGGCGGGGGGCGTCCTTCGAATTGACGAAACGCAGGATCGACTCGTCAGACTGCACCGTGCCGATGAACCGCTTCTCGCGGGAGACCTGGCCCCGCAGCCACGGCAGGATGGCGGACAGGGTGGCATTGCGCTGCTCCTCCGGAAGGGTGACGAACTTCGCGCCACCAAACGCCGCGGCGTGGCCGCCCTTGGCTTCGTAGTGCTTTTCAATGTACGCCGCCGCTTTCTCGATCAAGTCGAGAGTCAGCGTGTAGCAGGCCTTGTCATCATCCGCCCACGAGATGAAGCCGTGCTGCCCCATCATGATCGCCCGCACATCCGGCTGGCGGCGGGAAATCTCCTGCATGGCCAGCCCGAGTTCGAAGCCCGGACGCATCCACGGCACGTAGGCCATCGCGCCCCCGAAAATTTCCTTCGTCAGCTCCTCGCACCGCGCCGAGGCCGCGATCGCAATGATCGCATTCGGATGCATGTGGTCGACGAACTTGCCCGGCAGGAAAGAGTGCAGCGGCGTGTCAATCGAGGAGGCGCGCGGATTCAGGTTGAAGGTCGTGTGGGTGTACATCGCCACCATGTCATCCTCCGCGGGCGACTTCAGCCCCCGGTCAGCCCGGGCGGCATACAGCGGCTGCAGCCCGACCAGCTTGTCCTGGTAAAGCGACGAGAAGTTCTCGCGCGTGCTCGTGCGGAGGTCTCCCCCCGAGCCTTTCACCCAAAGCACCTCCACCGGCTTGCCCGTCAGCGGATCCCGCTCGGTGAGTTTCGAGGAGGTGTTACCGCCCCCGGTGTTCGTGATACGCTGGTCACTGCCAAGCAGGTTCGACCGGTAGACAAGGCGTGCCACCGGATCGAGCGCCGCCGCGCGGGCGTCGTCCCAGAGAGAGTTGACGAAAGAATACGATTTCATGTGGGAAAAGGGGCCTTGCGTTCACCCTCGCCCAGCAAAGCCACCAGGCGCGGTCAGGCAAACAATCGGCCGTCGTAGACCACTAGATGATAGATATTGGAAGATTTCGATCAATTTCTGTCAGAAAGGGGTTCGGACTGTTCAACGACCAGAATTGGGATCGTACCCACCCCAGAGAATTCATCCTATTTTCCGCCGTTGGAACGAATCGATCCGTTCATAAACCGCGGATGGACACAGATAAACGCGGATTCGGAGGGTGTAGAGTACTTCATCCACTAGGTGCGTGCCAGCTTTGACGTAACTCGTTTGCATCCGTTTCGATCCGTGTCCATCTGTGGTTCAATCGCGGATTTTAGGTTCATATCTTGCTGTA
>JAEUGZ010000110.1 GCA_016794725.1 Opitutaceae bacterium
GGACACCGTCGTTGCAGCCCTGAGAGCCGAGGGCGTTATGGCCAACGCCGGGTACATCCCGCAGCCGATCTACCGCTACTCTGTTTTCCAAGCGCACAATTTCTTCGGCGGACGCTGGCCCGTCCGTGACTTTGGTCTGACCACGATGGACTATCGCGAGGTGCGTTGTCCCGTCGCGGAGGCCATCCTCCAGGACGGCGTCACCCTCCCGATCAACGAGGCGATGAGCGAGCGCTACATCGACAAAGTGGGTCAGGCGATCGATACGGTCCTGCGCCGATTTGCCGGCTGAGTTGGAAGCTTTCGGACGAGAGACCACGAATTTCACGACTGCGCTGGCGCGTCAACTTAAGGTCCGGGCGCGGTAAATCGCGGCAGTTCCGGTGGAGGTGGCCTCGGTGAGGCCGCGACGGGACCGACCGGTCCCGCCTCCGTTGTGCAATTTGCTCACGCAATGCCAATCCCCGCGGGGTCGTCGACCCCACCTCCAACAAACACCGACCTTGGATCGCGCTTGGGCTGACGCGCAGGCGCGCCCGCGGAATTCGTGGTCGCTCGTCTAACTGGTTACCCACCCCGTTCGTGGTGGACGGCTTCGACGGAGGCTGCGATGTAGTCAGCGTCCTCGGGCGTGGTGCGCCAGCCCAGCGGCAGGGCGACGAATCGCTGGGTGAGGTCTTCGGTTACGGGGAAATCCTCGACCCGATAGCCGGGTGCGGGCCAGGACGGACAATCGCGAAACGGATTGAGGGCGGGATGGGCCGTCAGGCCGGACTTGACATAGTCCCGGTGGTACTGGGGATACGTGCCGGTGCGCTGAATACAGGCGACGTTGCGGGCGGTCAGCTTCTCCCGGTAGAACGCGGCGGTGCCGGGGTCCTGGACGTAGAAGTACACCTCGAAGCCGAAGTCCCCCGCCGGATCGGCCATCGGCCGCAGGGTGATCCCGGGCAAGGCGGCAAGCCGCGGGGCGACGCGGGCCTTCAGTTGACGACAGTGATCGCGGATGCGGTCGAGTTTGCGCAACTGGGCCAGCGCCACGGCGGCGGTGAGTTCGGACATTCGCGCCTGACCACCGGCGAACGCGGTCTCGCGTGGAGGCATGAGTTGCGCGTGATAGGGACGGTACTGCCCGAGGTCATGCATCCGCACCGCGCGTTCATAGATGCGCAGGTCGCGGGTGACGACCAGACCGCCTTCGCCCGCGGTCATGGGTTTATTGTGTTGAAAACTGAAAATGGCGGCATCGCTCCAGGTCCCGAGCCGCCGGCCCCGGAACGTGGCGCCAGGAGCTTCGGCGCAGTCCTCGATGACAAACAGTCCGCGGCGGTGGGCCTCGAACTGGATCCGGTCCATCTGGGCCGGTGCGCCCTGGAAGTGAACCACCAGCACCGCCCGGGTACGCGGCGTGTGGCGACGGGCGATCTCGGCCGGGTCGAGGCAGAGCGAAGCATCCACCTCCGCGAGCACGGGGCGCGCGCCGGTGCGGACAATCGCGGTAAAACAGGAAATCCAACTCCAAGCCGGCACGATGACCTCGTCACCCGGCCCGATGCCCGCCGCCGACAGGGTCACCTCCAAGGCAGCCGTGCCGCTGCTGACCGCAAGGGCATAGTCCACCCCAAACAAGGCCCGGGCCTCCCCTTCCAACTGGGCGCACATGGGAGGCGGACGCTGCGGGTCGTTTCCGTAGTAGCGAAAGAGTTCCTGACGCTTGAGCACATCGAGAACCAGGGCTTCCTCCTCGGCGCCGATGGCGGCGGCGCCAAGGCCAGGGACGGGGCGGGGACGTAAGGTGGACACGGGAAAGTCGATGGATCAGGAAGCGGAGACGCGCGGGGGCAGCGCTTCGATGAAAGGGTGCAGGCCAAAGACAAAGCCCCATTCGAGCGAGACGCGCCAGAGCGCCTGCTGTTTCTCGCGCTCTTCACGCGCGGTTTCACGGTTCTCCACCGCGGTGACCGCCTCCTCGATCGTGGAGCAGATCAGACCGTAACGCCCCAGGTCGATCATGCCGCCCGGCGACATGAGCAGGCACCAGTTGATGGCAAAGCCGACGTAGACCAAGTGGTTGATCTCATCGGCCCGACAGAGCGCCGCGAGCTGGGCTCCATTTTCGGCGATGCCTTCGTCCCCCACCGGGCGAGCCTCGGGGGCAAAATCCAGTCGCTGAAAACCGGCCCGAATATCGGCTTGGTTGTGCAATCCCGGAAACACGTGCTGCTCGCGAATCGACCGCAGCTCGCGATAGGTGACATCCGGTGTCACCTGGACGGGCGGAGTCTCATCGCCTGCCAGCCGTCGTGCGCGCTGGTATCCCGGATACGATGAGAAGTAGTCGCGGCCGCCACCCACCACATGGTAGAGCCGCAGTTGAGATCCGCGCACGGCCCGAAGCAAAGGTGGGAACACCGTCTTCAGCAGGGTGTAGGCCCGCGGGTAGTATTCCACGGTGCGCCGCCAGCCTGGGTACTCGTGGGGTTCACCACACTCCCAGGCATGCATCACCACGACGGCGGTGTGTTCGGGTGCCAGGGTCACTTCGCGGGTGGTCCATCCCCCGTAGCTCTCCGCCGGCACCTCTCGGTTCACGTCGGCATCAAATTGTCGGTAAAGTCGCGCGGGAAGTCGCATGGGAACAACCGATTTCGGGCTAGAGTCAGGGCTTGGGCTCCGGATGGGAATGAGCAGCGGTCCGACTGCCGCTGGCCAGGCGCCGAAGGCCCAAGCCGATGAGGAGCAGCAGTCCTCCCGCCACCAGGTTGTGCCGGGCCGGGGCGAGCACGCTGCCCGGGAGCAGGGTGCAGAGCATGAGCACGACGCCGAGTACGAGGGAGAGCGTTCCAATGACTCCGTACACGCCGAGGCCGCTCGCGGCGGCGGCAGGGGCATCCGGCACCGGGGTGCGCAGGTCGTGGTCCAGCCGGTGCAGTTCCGCGTGCTTCGGGTCATCGGCGCGGTACCAGCGCGCCGACAGGGCAAAGACCAGGGTGGCCATGAAGGCTTCACTGAGCACATTCCGCGCGAGTGGGTTTTCCTTCCAGACGCCCAGCATCATCAGGGTGATGGCGACCGAAAGTGCGGCGGAGCAGGAGGCGATGCCCGACCACCACGGGGTCTTGCGATAGATCATTCCGAGCGCGACCGGCATCATGAAGGCCGACGTCAGCGAGTAGTAATGGAGGGCGAAATCAAAGGCGCCACCGAAACGCGGGATGTAGAAGGCCACCGCGATGCCGAGGGCGCCGACGATGAACATGGTGGCCTGGGCCACCCGGAGTTGCTGGCGGTCGCTTGGCGTGGTCCCACGTAGCCGGCGGTGCATCGGCACGTAAATATCGCGGGTGGTGGTGGCGGAGAGCCAGTTGAACGCATCATTGGCCTGGCCGAGGGTGGCGGACAGGACGGCGGACACCACGAAGCCGATCAGTCCATGCGGAAGGAGGAGCAGCGCGAGTGACACGTACGTCGCCTCGGTGGGTTCCTTCAGGGTCGGCCAGAGGGCGGCCATGTCCGGAAAAATGATGCGCGCCGCCATCACCGGGAGAATCCAAAGCAGCGGTCCGACAAACGAGAGCACGGCGCAGAGGAGCGCCATCTTGCGGGCACCCCGTTCATCCGGCACCGAGTAGTAGCGCTGGGCCAGGTGCCAGGCGACATTGTAGCCGAGCATACAGTTGATGAGAAAGGCGACGAGGAACCACGGGTCTCCCGAGGTGCCCTGCAAAGTGAAAAAGTCAGGCGGCGCCTCCTTCCAGAGACGTTCGAATCCAGCGAAGATGCCCGCCCCTTGTCCCAGGTACCGGTACGCCACGGGGAAGATGATGACGGTCATCACCACGATGATGATGGACTGCACGGCGTCGGACAGCACCGCCGCCCAAAGTCCACCAATTACGGTGTAGAGCACCATGACGATCCCCACGACCAGGATCGAGAGCAGCATGCCGCTGAGCTCCATCGACCCGAGGTGAAAGGTCTTGTCGCCGAATCCCAGCGCGGTCGAAACGAAGATGCAAAGGATGTAGAGGCCCTGTCCAATGCCGACCACCTGCGGCACGATGGCGGTGACGGAGTAGAAGTAGGTGGTCGAGGGTGAGTAGCGGCGGGTGAGAAACTGGAGGGGAGTATCCAGTCGTGCACGACGCCACATTTTCGAGAAGTAGAAATAGCCGACAAGGTACGCCCAGGTCGCCATCGTGAACACGACAATGGCGCCGACACCGGTGCGATAGGTGTAGCCGGCTGCGGCGACGAACATGAAGGCGGAGAAACCCGAGACCCAGTTCGAGAGTCCCGCCAGCGCCCATGGAACCTGCCCGCCGGCCTTGAAGTAGTCGTCGGTTCCGCGGTTCTTGTGGGCGGCGTAGAAGCCCACGCAAATGACGATCGCGAAGTAGAGCGCGATCAGTCCGTAGTCGAAACCGTCGACGGTGTTGAAGGTGAGCATGGGATCAGAGGTCCAGGAGTGGCGCCTCGCCCTCGCGCAGCATCAGGCGGGCCTTCACGGTGTGTCCGCGGTGACGCCCGGAAATGCTCCAGACGCCCTTTGCAAACGTGGCGGCGAGGGTGCCGTGCGCTTCTCCGGCGGGTGCGGTCGAGGCGACCGTGACGACGGTGTGCGTGCGCGCGGCAGGGGACAGCACCTCGGCATAGGGAAACACGCCTTCGCTTTCCGGCAGCGCCAGTTGACCGGATTGGGTGCGCAGCGCGCCGCTGCCGGCCACCACCGCGGACACACTTGCGAACGGGCGCTCGATGCGGAACGTGGATTCCGCTGCGGTGACGATGCCGCGGTTGTCGTCGTTGAACGCCTGAAACCGTAGCTGTACGGTGGCGTCGGTGGTAGACATCACCTCGTCGAGCAGAATCACCACATCCGGCTTGAGAAACACCAGGGTGCGCAGCACCCGGCTCACTTCGGACTGGACCAGGGCATACGCTTCGGTGGCGTCGCTGGTGACCGCCATCCAATCCCGCCCCGTGCGGTAGTCGATCACTCGGGCGTTGGACCAGGAAGCATTGGTGCCTTCCCGGCCATCGTGGTACTGGTGACCGCGTCCGTTGATCAGCACGGAGGTGTGCGCTTCGGTCTGGCGGAGGAGCCACCGCGGGATCGTGGGTGAGTAGCCGGCCTTGAAGGGATCGTGAAACAGGCGGTCTCCATGCGCCTTGAGCACGACACTGTTGCGGTCGGCATGCTCGTGATTGGCGGGGCCGCCGCTGCGCAGGGCGACCACGGTGTCCGCGGCGGCCCAGCCGGTCCGGGCCACCACCCAGTCGTTGCTCAGGCGTACATCATGGAGGGAGGCGTCCGGGACCTTCGCCTTGGCGTCTGGTCGGTACCACACCGCGGCCTGCAGGTGCTTGAGTGATCCCGTCTGCTGGGCCACGTGGTGGCAGAGCGGGTCGTTGGCCACCTGGCCCACCCAGGCGGCGACGCTGACATCCATGCCCGAGGCAGCGTCCCCGAAATTCACCACATCGAGGGCCGGCTCGTAGTTGATCTTCGGAGTCGCGTTGTAGGCGGTGCCCACGTTGGGGTCGAAGACCGTTTTGCCGCTGCACGGCATGGCCATGGCGAGGGCATAGCGGATCGTTCCCGGATAGTTGATCAGGCTGCGATCATCCAGACCGGTCCGGCGGTACAGGGCGTCGGCCAGCATGGCCAGGTGCATGGTGGTGTAGCCCCAGTAGCCGACTCCCTCATCGTACGAACCGTCCGAGCCGTACATGACGGCGAATGCCTTTGCGCTCTGGCGTGACATCTCCAGCCACTTGGCGGCCTCGGGATGACGGCCGTGAAACCAGATGCCAGCGAGGCCGAGTCCGCAGGTGGGAATGATCTTGAGATTGGTGGCGTTGAGGATGATCGGCCATCGACTGAGATCGAAGCGGAATTTCATGTCATCCTCGGGATCGAAACCCCAGCCCCGCACCCGATCCGGATACTTCATCCCGTAAAGCGTCCGATAACAGGCGGGTGCACCTTCGCTGATGATCTTGGCCTCCACCTTGGCCCGGAGCTCGGCGGGAACCGACTCGCCCAGCCAGTCGAGCGCATAGCAGCTGGCGATGGTGGATTCGGGGGCGCGTTGCAGCCCGATCGTGTCCTTGCCGCCCTCAAGAAAGTAGTCCCAGCGCTTGTAGTCGCAGAGTCGCTGCAGCGCGAGCAGGGCCAGCTCGAGCTGTTGCGGATCGCCCCAGATGGCGTAGGCGAAGGAACAGTTCTGAACCAGTTTCCAGACCTGCATGAAGTCGGCCACAGGGTTGTTCAGTCGCAGGTCCTGGCGGAGGAACTTGGTCTCGGCAGCGAAGTTGACCGACGTCAGCATCGACTTGACCTCCGCCAGGCGAGGCAGCTCGAGATTGGCACGGATTCGCGGCACATCGGCGCGATCAAAGAGCAGCCCGGCCTGGGTGGAGCCGGCCGGGGCGCCGCTTCCGGCTGGAGCTGCCTGGGAAGAGAGACGTGACAGGGGCAGCGCGGCGGAGAGGGCGGCGGTGGTCTTGAGGAAGGTACGGCGGGACGTGGTGGTCATGGACGGGAGGGCTGGAGGGACAGGTGGTAGCGGGCGATGGCGACCGCGGCATGGCTGCCGATGGCGTCGCCGAGGGCGGCCGGAACAATCCGGCAGGCGCGCAGACTTGGACCGAGTGCTTCGCGTTCAAGGACCGAGCGCATGGCAGGCACGAGGAACGTCTCACAGCGGGCGAAAATGCTGCCGATGACGATGCAGTCGGGATTGAGCAAATCGATCAACAGGGCCAGTCCCTCGCCAAGGCGTGTTCCGACTTCTGTCCAGATCGACAGGGCGAACGCGTCCCCCTGGCCCGCGGCGATTCCAAGATCGCGGGCGGTGATGGGCTCGGTCGATGAAGGTTTGAACCGGGTGATTCCGCCAAACTCTCCAAGGCGTCGTCGGGCCAGCTGGGCGATTCCACCGCCGGAGCAGAAACCTTCGAACGAGCCGGTTTTGCCAAAACCGATCGGGCCGTCCGGTGCGAGGCGGAGGTGTCCCACCTCTCCGGCGTCCCCGGTGGTTCCTTCGAAGAGCCGTCCTTCGATGATCAATCCACCGCCCATGCCGGTGCCCATGGTCAGGAAAATGAGATTGCGCGAGCCGCGGCCGGCGCCGTCCTGCCACTCGGCGAGCGCGCACGCGTTGGCATCATTCATCAACCAGGCCCGTCCGCCGAATCGCCGGGTCAGCTGGTCACAGACGGCGATGCGATCCCAGCCCGGAAGATTCGGCGGGGAGAGGATCAGGCCCTGTTTCGCGTCCAGCGGACCTCCGCAGGATACGCCATACACCGTCTCGGGACCGGGCTTCAGGGCCGCGATTGCATCAAAGATGCGTGCGAGGGTGGGTTCAGGTCCGGAGGTGGCGAAGCGGTCCACCTCGTCGACGCCGTGGTCGCCCCGAGGGATGCTGACGGCGCACTTGGTGCCGCCGAGATCGATACCAATGATGGCTGGAGAGGAACTCATGGTGCAGAATTGAAACGAACCTTTTCGGAGTCCCGTTCGAGAAACGGTATTCCCCGTTCCATCCACTCGGGCCTTGGAGCACCCTTGAGCAAGTGATCGAAGAAGCCGCTCAATCGCTTGGCATAGTCTCGTTGATCCGCCCTCCGTCGCAGGCCGTGAAATTCGTGGTGGTAGTTGAACAGGTACACTTCCTTGCCGGCCCGTCGGAGGGCGAGGAAGAGCTCCACGCCCTGCTCCCACGGCACCGTGTCGTCACCGTCATTGTGCAGCAGCAGCAGCGGGGTGCGCACGCGATCCGCGAAGAACACCGGCGAGTTTTCCACGTAGGGCAGGGGATTGGTGTAAACCGGGTGGCCGATCCGGCTTTGTTCGCTTTCGTATTTGTACTGCCGGGCCCGACCCGAGCCAATGCTGATGCCCGAATAGGCACTGGACATGTTCCCGACCACCGCGCCTGCGGCGGCGGCCCGGAAACGCGAGGTCTGGGTGACCAGATAGGCGGTTTGATATCCACCCCAGGAGTGACCTTGCAGCCCGATGGCACCCTCATCCACCCAACCCTCCCGCACGACTTCCTCCAGAGCAGGCATGACACAGGCGAGCGCGCTCGGGCCGGGCTCGCCGACCCGGTAGGCGATGTCCGGCATCAGCACGGCGTAGCCGTTGCTGGTGTAGAACGAGGGATTCACCGTCGTGGCGGGCACGGGAGGTATGAAGCTGTGCACGGTCTGCGAGAGCCGCTCGTACAGGTAGACGATCAGGGGATACTTCTTGGTCGGGTCAAAGTTCGCTGGCTTGAACAGCGCGGCCGGGAGCTCCACCCCGTCGAGATTGCGGTAGCGCCGGAGTTCCGCAGTTCCCCAGAGAAAGGGTGCGCGTTGGGCGTCACCCTGGCTGACCAACTGGGGAGGTCCAAATGCCGACGTGGTGACGTGCAGGTCAGGGAAGCGATCAAATCGGGAAGCGGTGAGGAGAAGCACGTCCGCTTCAGCGGCCCGGCCCACCCACTGGAAAGCCCTGTCATCCCACAGGAGGCGGCCGGGAGGCTCGTCTGAGGCGAACGCAATCCGAAAGTAACCGGTGGCGCGCGTGAGTTCGCTTTCACCGCGGAGAAACAATGGTTCGCGGGGGTCGATGCCCTGGCGGTCATCCTCGGGTTCGCGATGGGAGACGATCTGAACCCGCAACGCGGTGCGTGTGGCCCGTCCCAGTCCCCGGGTCACGTTGCGGGGTGCCCGGCCGTCCGGAAAGAGCTGCCAGAGGTCGTAGCGGTCATAGGCCAGAAAGGACGAGCTGTCACTGGTCCAGCCTGCGTTGCCGTTGGACACCGGATCGCGGGGCAGGTCGGAGAGTTCGTAGTCGAAACGGGCGTCGATGCCCTGGGTGAGCGCCACACGGCGTCCGGTGCGGGCTTCGACGGCAAACCAGTTTCGCTGGAAATAGTAGGCGAGCCAGCGCCCGTCGGGCGACCACTGGGTACCGGCCGCATCGCTCAGTCCCTGTTCGATGGCCCGCCGTTCTCCTGTCGCTGGATTGACGACCAGCAGGTCGTGCAACGGGCCTTCGTAGTCACTGCGACGCCGATACGGGCGATCATCGCGCCCGAAGGCCGCGTTGGCATCGGAGGCGAAGGCAACCAGCGGCAAAGTGACATCGCCTACCTGACTGAGCTGTCCGGTGACCAGATCGAAGCGGGCGGCATAGGCGCGGATTCGGTCCTGTTCGGCGCGCTGTTGCTGCATGGGCTGAAGGAAGTCGTCCTGCCAGTGCCAGAGATCGGCGCTGACGCGTTCCTCGTCGTCCCGATCCTTGACGGCGGGAGCCGGCGGCGGTGGCGCCGGGGTTGTGAACACCTGAAGCGAATCCCCGGTGAACGAATAGAGGGGAGCATGCTCGCCACTGAGGACGAAGCCCGGTGGGAGCCCCGGCGTGGTGGACGAGATTCGTTCGCGGGCCGTCGGATCGGATCGGTTCCATTGGTAGAGACTCCAGGTCGGAGGCGAGGCTCCCTCGCCGCTCTTCTCGGTGAGAAAAACGAGCCCGGTTTGTTTCCGGTCCCAGGTGATCCGCCGAGAGCGTCCGGGACCGGTGAGGAGCGGAATGGGTGCCGTCGTGCTGCCGGGAGTGAGCGCGAAGACGCCATTCTGGGCGGGAGTGGCGGAGGTGGCGACGTACACCAGCGTGCGGCCGTCGCGAGCAAAGCTGAATTCGGTGACTCCCGTAAGGGTGCGCTCTTCGTTGTCGGGTGCGCCCGTGCCCAGGTGCCGCAACCGAAGTTCGGTTCCCTGTCCTGTGCCTGCAGCGCCGCCGGCGGGAGCGGCCTCAGGAGGGGGTGCAGTCTGGGCGAGGGTCGCGATCCAGGGACCGCCCCGGCTCGGAACCTGGAACTGCTTCACCCCGTCGATCCGCTCGCTGGTGAGTGATCCCAGATTGAAGATGACCACGCCTTCCGCGGGCGCCGGAACCCCGCGGCGGATTCGCGCCTCACGCCGCTCGGCCAGCGTAGGAAACAGGGTGGCGACGACAAAGCGATGGTCGCTGGTGAACAGCACCGTCGGTTCTCGACGGGGTGCCGGGCGCTCGGGATTGTGGGCGGCCGAGGTCACCGGTGGCGGCGGCAACGACCCGATCGGAATGCGGTGTTCTCGTTGCGTGGCCAACTCCCGCACCACCACTTCGCCGTCGCCTTCCAGAGGCATGTACGCGTAGGCCAGCCAGCGACCGTCGCGCGAGAGTGTCGGTGCGGTGATTGAGCGCCAGGCATCGAAGTCCTGGTGCGTCAGGGGCCTTTGCTCCCCGCGAGGCGCGGTCTGCGCCTTGAGCCCGGCAACGGGAAGGAGGGCGTATGCGATGATCGCAATCAGGCTATGGCAGAAGTACGTCCAGGCAGTGGGTGACCACGGCTGGACGCGGAGGGACGCGGACTCAGAGCAGTGAGTACGAGCCGAGGCGGGTGAGAAATCACCCCGTCGAGTTGAGGACCGCGTTCGCAGTCGATTCGACCCCTGTTTCCTGCCCAATCCGTGTCCATCCGTGTTCATCCGTGGTTAACTTGACTGCTTGCGGCTAGGGGTTCCGGTCGATGGGGTCGCCCGGTTTCTGGTAGTTGGTGCGGTAGGTCTTCTCTCCGGCAGCCAGTTTGAGAAACACATCGAGTGGTACAACCTCCACGGGTTCGCTGAGCCGGCCAAGGATGGAGGCGACCTTCTCCACCGTGTTGGTTTCCCGGATATGCATGAGCAGGAAATAGGGACGCCGGGGGTTCAGGTTGATGAGTTCCTCGACATCGGCGACGGCTTCCTCCTCGGGCCGGGCCACGTCAAGGTAGTAGTCGTAGCTGATGAAGGGACGGCGATCGCGCAGATCAAAGGTGCGCGCCGTGCCGTAACCGTTGATGAATCCGATCACGTCGGGAAACTGTTCATAGTACCGGTCGACGACCGACTTCGGCAGGTCGGTGTTGCCGACGTGACGATTTCCTTCGGAGTAGTCCATGATCTCCATCACGCGAAGATCGAGTCGGGCCATCAGGTCCCGCGCGCTGGCCATCAAGGTGGGAAACTTCTCGGCGGGAATCGACTTGGGGTACATGTAGCCGGGGCCGCTGAGTCCCCCGATGAAATAGTCATTGGGCGTCTTGTCCTCGTAAAAGAACTGCAGCGCCGGCGGATTCATCCAGATCCAGTTCATCAGGACCTGCCAGCCGTACGGTATCTTGCCCCGTCCCGGCTTGGTCCAGGCGCCGATCCCCATGGAATCCGTCGCCAGAGCCGCGACGTAGACTTTTTTTTCCGGCTTCAGGATGGCCTCCGGTGCGACCGAGTGGTTGTTTTGGAAGTGGAAGTCAGGTGTGAGCGGAATCTGGCTCGTGAACGAGACATTGGGCAGATTGTGCAGGCCCTCCATCTTCAGGCCGTAGTTTCCCACGAGGGTGGTGTGCTGCCCCTCTGTGTCTTTGCCGTAGGAATGCCAGCCCAGCACGATGCTGGAGGGGTTCTGCTTTCCGAGAAGTTCCTTCAACAGCGCGAGTTCTTCCGGATGTTTGGGGTTGGCCGAAAGATCGGCGCAGAACGCGCGCTGCTGCACCGCGAAATCGGCGATCCCAGGTTGCATTTCTGCTCCGGCGTGGCCGCCCAGGACCACGTAGTAGTCGCGTGAACACTGATTCCAGTAGGCCTGGACCGCCCAGCGGTAGATTTCGTGGTCGGGCTTTCCGCGAAAGCGTCCACGCAGGTCTTCCAACGGCTTGAGTCCATGTTTCTCCGCCAGCGGGATCAGGTCTTCGCTCACCACCACGGCGTCGCGGACACCTGCCGCAGTCAAGGCGACGATGAGGGACGTACGGACCTCACGATCCCAGATCACGTACCCCTTGGCGTGGGAGGCGAATCGCGTCAGTGCCTGGTCGGCGTCGTTTCGCGCGAGGCGGTCAAAGCGCAGACCGTGCCGGCGCTCGAGGAAGCCGATCAAGGGATGAACGATTTCCCACTGCCACGTCTTCGGGTACTCCAGGTAGATCCGCGGCTGGCCGCGGTTGGCGAGTCCCTGGAGGGAGAGCAGCAGCGCGTGGATCGGAACATCTCCGTCCATGCGCCAGTTTTCCGACAAAGGGATCAGCGTGGCTTGCGCGGGGGCGCGATCGACCTTCGCAGGCTCAATGCCGGCGAGCAACGCAGCGCCGCAGAGCGGAAGGAGCCAAAGACAAGTTCGCACGCGGCGGAGGATCATTTCGGGGAGGTGACGCGGAGGGAGGGGAGCAGGGATGCCGATACAGCGATGGAGCCGGAACGAACACGGACTCCCGGCGAGAGCGGGCGGCCACCCAGCACGAGGGGCCGAGGATCGATGGGACTACGACTTCGGAGGTGCGGGTGTCCGGGTGAAAACGTAGACGACGGGGCGATTGCGCGTGCTGCGCAGTTCGATCACCGTGAGGAGGGAGCCGTTCGCCGAGATTCGGTAGTCGCTCAGACAATTCACCTCGCGCGGACCTTGCTGGGTGTCGAGGACCAGATCGCTCGAGAGCCGGAGCAGACGACCGTCGTCCAGCCACGTCGCCTTGACCCGCTTCGTCTGGTCGCCGCCGGCGTAGGCGCCCAGGTGGCGGTTGTCGGGCCAGTAGGGGAGTGGCACCACCGTCTCCTGGGGCTCCACGACAAAGGTCATCTCCTCGCTGTAGGCACGCCGGCCCCAGCCGAAGCGGCGTTGAAGCGTGACCTGGTTTCCGTTGACCTGAAGGGTGAGGTCGAGCGTTTTCCACGGACTCAGCTCGGTGCTGCGCGCGGGATCCAACGTCCAGGTGCCGGCGAGCAGACCGGCCTCGGGAGGCGCGGCGCTGCCGGGCGGGGCGCTCCGGGCGACACTGGCGGCGATCACGGCGATGGCGGCGAACACGAGGGGAAGGCGCATGGAGAGTGGCAGTTGACGCCGTTTCAAAGGGAGCGCGCGGCGCTGAAGACGGCCAGCAGGAGCAAGACGGCACCGATCGGCACCAGCACAATGCCGATCCCGGGGTCACCGCCGTGAATGAACAGCCCGCCCAGCAGAAAACCGGCCGGGGTGAGCACCGAGCCCCAGATCAGGCTGAGCGAGGCGGACTTTCCGAGTGTGAACTCCTTCACGGTGCGCAGGGTGAGCCCCGCCGCGATGTTGACCAGGGCGAAGAGCGCGCCGTGGGCGTGCGAGAGCGTGAGCATGAGCCGCCGCATCTCGTAACCGACGTCGAGGTACCAGCCGAACTTGAGGCCGTGCAGCGACTCGAGCACGAGTCCAAGGGCGAGGAAAGTGAACAGGGACCACCAGCCAAAGCGGAGGTGACGATCGGATACGTTCATGAGAAGAAGGAAGGAGATTCCCGGGGCGAAGGGCGGCTACTCGGCGAGGTAAATCTTGCGGTCGTTGCGTTGGTCGAGGAACCGGTCGAGCAGGTCCTGTCGGAACATGCCGGTCGATTCGAGCAGGGTCTGGGTGCGGAACGTCGGGCTGGGTTTTCGCACCTCGGTCCACCACTTCTGGTAGGCGCGCGCGACCGCTTCCTTTTGCTGCGCGTCTTCCTGGGTATAGTCGTACTCGTATCCCGAAAAGCCCGGGAGCGTTTGCAGGGACTTCCAGGCTCCAAAGCGGACGGCGGCATAGGGGTCGTTGAGTTCGAAGATCAGGAAGGGGTAAAGCCACTCGTAGCCTGAGGCCTTCTGCGCCGGCGCCCAGCCCATGCTCCAGGCGATCAGCATGCGTTGCCCGGCATCGCCCTTCAGAATGATCTGGGCGGCAAGTGACAGTGCCTGATCCTCCTTGGAGAGGCCCGGACTCTTCTGCCCGTACCAGGACTCCAGCTTCTCCGCGGTCCAAGCGAGGGTTTGATCAAGGTGGCAGAGATTGCAGGCATTGGGCCGGCCGTGCTCGGTGGTTTCCTTGACGGTGGGCGATGAGATCTGGTGGCTGCGAATCGAGCGGAGCAGACCGTAGGTCGTGTGCGGCATGTGGCAGTTGTAGCAGCGGCTTCCCTCGGAGGAGCTGGCATGATGGGTGTGCTGGGTCAGCCGGGCCTTCATGTCCTGGTGACACTGGAGGCACGCCTGATCAGACTCCATCTTCGGCTTCATCTGATCGTTCCGACGCCAGGTATCCAGGGTGACTGGATCCGTTTTGTCCGGATGCATTTCGTGGCAGTTGAGACACGAAAAATGGCCTCCCTTGTAGCAGGGTGAGGCGAGCACGCCGTTGAGCTCGCGCCCGGTCACCCGCACCATGCCGTCGCCCCAGAAACGATCGCCGAAGAAGTGCGGATCTGTCTCTTTCAACTCGGCCCGCGCCTCCGGGTGGTCGGTCCCCTGGGGTTGAACCACCCAGCGCAGGTCGAGTTCCTTCTGGCCGGGGCGGTAGGTCCCGTTTTCCTTGTTCCAGGTGACGCTGGCCGCAGCGTTGTGGAAGGCCCAGATGCTGTGGCATTGGCCGCAGGCGAGCGAAGCCGCCGGGCCGTCCATACGTTCCGGATTGGCGATGGTCGGATCCTTGCCGCCGAAGAGATGCAGCGCGTATCGACGGATTGGATTGCGGTTGCGTTCGATGTGCTCGCGGCCGCCGCTGTGGCAGGCCTCGCAAGAGATTCCGAACTCGCTGGCCTTGGAGTCGAATGTGCTGCCTTCGACAAAAGTGGAGCGGCCGTGGGTGACGTGGCAGTTGATGCAGCCGTTGTTCCAGTCGCCCTTGGAATAGACCGCCTTGGGGCCGGGGGGCACCAGGAATGTCTGGACCATGGGAGCCCACTTCTTTTCGGCCAGGATGTAGCCGAAGGGGAACTGCCCGAGCGTGCGCCCCTCGCGCCGATCTCCGGTTTCCAGCCAAAAAATCTGGAGGTTGTGCGAACCGGTCAGCTGCACAATCTGCAGCGGTTTTCCGAAGGCGGATTCGGCGGCGCCCACCGGTTTGGAGCGAACAAAGTAGGCGTCGTCGCGGCGGTCGATCCGGTAGTCGAGTCCGTCATAGGAGAGCGAAACGCCGTCCAGTTCCACGGCGACGGTCTGCGGCGTCGCGGGCTGCGTCATGGTGCGATGGAACGAGGCATGCCAGCTGGCGTAGTTGCCGGGGTGACACGAGCGACAGGTGTCGGAGGAGACGTAGTCGGCGGCGAGCGCCTCGATCGGCCGGTTGCCCGGAACCGGGGTTTCACCCGGCTGATTCAGGACGATGAGCACGATCATGGCCGCAGCCCAGGCGAGGCCGATCCAGGCCAATCGGCGGCTCCAGCTTGGTTTCGTGGTTCGCGCCAGGGTGGAATCGTCGTTTGAAGGAGGAGGAGCCACTCCTTCCAAGAAACCGGGGCCACACTCGGGTGGGAAGCATTATTGCCGCTGAAATTCCATTTTCAGAGTTTGCCCTTTGGCCGGGAACGCCGTGTGCTCGCGTGAGCAACGTGCCTGTCGATTTCACCGCCTCGGTGACGGCGACTTCCAGGCTGAATCTGGACGCCAGCGTCGGCCTGCACGGCTTGCTTTCTCCCCTACCAAGACATGAAAAATACATCCCTCATCAGCCTTCTGGCCGGCATAGCGATCGCCGGCTTTTCTGGATGCGAGTCAACGGGCGTCTCCAGCCGCATTCAGGAAAAGTCCGCTGTCTTCGCCACGCTGACTCCTGCGGAGCAGGCGGCCATCAAGGAAGGAGCGATCGATGTCGGCTACACGGCAGACATGGCCTACATGGCACTCGGCAAACCGACGGTGGTGGAAACCAAGGAGACGTCGCAGGGCAAGATGGAGACATGGATTTACAAGAAGTACTACGGCACCCGCGGCGAAATGACGCCGATGCTGAATGGCCCGACTCAACGGTATCAAGGAAACGTGACCGGCCCGAATGCTCCCTCGCACGGCAAGGGCAGCGAGGCTCCCGGATTGGGCGACACGAAGAGCGGACCGAAAACGAGTCTCGATGTACCGGACATGGTTTCCAGTATCCTTTATGTTTACCTTCTGGAGGGGAAGGTCTTCAGCGCCGAGATCAAGCCCGATCGGTGACCTGAATCCGCTGCTGAGTCTGAACGGAGTCACCGCCGGTTGCGCCTTCACGGTGCGCCCGGGGTGATGAGGATCACTCGCGTAGCTTCTGAATGAGTCCGTCCCGTGGCCAGTGCCCCCTCCAACCCCGCGTCCGTAGTGGCTGAAATTTCAATGCCCGCCTCGCGAGGCGCCTGGGCCCGAGGAGGCAGAGCGATTGCGGGGAGGATTCGCGACCTGGTCGGATCCGATGGTGCCGCCACCTACCTATGGCCACGGTGGTTGGTGCTGCGGGCGGTCGGGTTGGTGTATGTCATTATTTTCGCAGGTTTGCTCGATGAGGGGAACGCCCTGATTGGCCCGCGCGGGGTGGTTCCGATCGGGGAGTTTTTTACCCACCTCCGATCTTCCGAGTCGGCCTTTGCGGCCTTTGTCGGTGCGCCCAGCCTTTTTTGGCTGAACTCGGGTGAGGGCATGATCCGCCTGCTCACCTGGTTCGGATTGGCTTCGGCTGCGGCGGTGGTTCTAAACCTGTGGCCACGCCTGGCGCTGTTCAGCTGCTGGCTGATTTTTCTCTCCTTTGTTTCGGCCCTGAGTGTTTTTTCTCCGGCGCAGCTCGACGATCTCATGCTGGAGGTGGCCCTGCTCTGCATCCCGTTCGCACCTTCGGGATATCGTCCAGGGCTCGGGGCCCATTCGTCACCCCGGCCCCTCGTGATGTTCATGGTCCGGTGGCTGCTCTTCCGTGTCATGATCGAGGCGGGACTCGTGAAGTTGGTGGCGGGCGATCCCCACTGGCGGAATCTGACGGCGATGGAGGTGATGTATGAGACCAGTCCCTTTCCGACAATTTTCGGCTACCTCGATTTTCATCTCCCGCGGGCCTACCACGTCTTTGAGATTGGGCTGACATTTGCCGCGGAGCTGCTCGCTCCGGTGCTCGCGTTGCTGGCCGGCCGGCGGGGCCGCTGGTTTGCATTCGTGACCTGGAGTCTTTTGCAGCTGGGCATCCAGCTGACCAGCAACTTTGGCTGGTTGAATGTGTCGGCATTGGCGCTGGGACTGCTGTGGCTCGATGACCAGATGCTGGCGTCGCTGGCGGGACGACTCGGTCTAGCCCGCCTGCAGGGCGTGTTCGCGGCGGTGGTCCGACCGGCCGCCTACGCCGCGATTTCTCCCTGGAAATCCCGCGCCCTGAGTTTTGCCCTGTGGGCGCACTTCTATGTCGCCGGATTCTACCTGGCCAAGGCGGCGGGGGTTCCGATTTATAGCGCACCGGCGTGGTTCTCGTGGCCCGTGACGTGGGCCAAGGGGTTGAGCAGTGCGAATGAATATTCGCTCTACGCCAAATTCGACAAGGCGCGGTACCAGGTGGACTTTGAAGGCTCCAACGACGGTGGCCGCACCTGGAGAACCTACGACTACCGCTACCTTCCGCAGCGGCTGGATCGTATCTGCCCCTTCATTGCACCCTGGTTTCCCCGATTCGAGGCCAGCCTCCAGATCGCGGCGTGGGGCGAACGCAAGGCGCGGGTGTTTTCGGTCGTGGCCTCGCACCTCCTCGCCGACAATCGCCTGGTGGCGGGATTGTTCCCGCGCAACCCGTTTCCGGACCGCCCGCCAACGGTCATCCGCATGAAAAGTTCGCGCATGGCCTTCACGGACCGGGCGACACAGCAGTCGACCGGTCACTACTGGCGGAAGGAAGCGCTGGGTGACTACTTGCCGGGCCTGTATGTGGGCGAGGGCGGACAGATTCTGACCTTCAGCGTCGCTCCCGGAGACGCGGCGCTGCAGAAGGGCGATGCCGCCTCGGCCTTTGCGTACTTTTCACAGCAATACCAGCTGGGAAATCTCGAGGCGGGCTACCGGCTGGCGGATCTCTACACGCGTGGCCTTGGAGTCAGGCCGGACCCGGCGCGCGTATTTGCGCTGTTCACCGACCTCGTGGCCAAGGGAGCGACCGGAGCCGAGCACAACCTCGGCGTCTGTCATGAGTACGGGGTGGGAGTTCCTGTGGACTACGCCAAGGCCGCTGAACTCTACCGACGCGCGGCGAATCGCGGCAATGTCCTGTCGCTCTTCAATCTCGCGGGTTTGCACGTCAGGGACCGGCTCCTGCCGCGTGACGACATTGAGGGGCTGGCCCTGCTGATCGAGGCGCTGGCGCGCGCGCAGGATGAGTCGCCTCAGTCCAAGTTCATCCGGGACCAGCAGCCGAGGCTGGTCGAAGTGATCCAGGCCCGCATGCGGGTGGACGACATTACGCAGGCGCGACTCCGGGCCACGGCCCGACTTGATCGGGAGCCGACTCCGTGAGCCGGCGGGCACTCAGCGGGTGATGACCGCGGCGGCGACCAGACCTTCGACAAATTTGACTTCAAGCGTACCGACGTGGCCGCCCTCGTCGAGTGCCACGGTGGCTTGTGAAGGACCGGCTTTGGTGCTGAAGAGACTGGGACCACCTCGTGGCACCGCAGAACTCACCATCACCGGACTGACATGCCGGTTGGCCGGGGATGTCCCGATGGTCGCGGCTTCCGAATTCTGTATGACGTAATTGCGGTACGTCCAAAACACGACCGAGCCTTCTTCGGTCTTGGCGGTGGTGATGCGGTTGGGTTCGCCAAGAGCCATTTCCACCATCTTGTCGTTGAAGCCGAAGTTGATCAGGCCCTGACGGATCAAGCTCTGGCTAAAGCCGTCGAGCGATGCGAACAGTTCCGCATGGCGCTCGATGCGCGCGGAACGGGAATTCTGACAGCCTGCACTGAAGGCAAGCGCGATGGCGGCAAGCGCGACCGAGAAGGGGGTAAGATTCATAACGAACCCGGTGGGTGCTGGGGAGAATGCGCGGGTTTGCCTCCAAGGCGAGTTCCAACTCTGCCAAGTTGCTCAGTTGCCTCGATTTCCTAGGATCGTGAATCACGGCTCCCGTGGTGGGTACGGGCGGTGAACTTGTGTTCGACCTCATGGCGGCGCTCGTTGGAGGTGGGGTCGATCGACCCCGCGGGGACTGGCGTCGCACGGTGAACGCAGCGCGCACGAGGCGGGACCGCAGGGTCCCGTCGCGGCCTCGGCGGGGCCGCCTCCATCGGAAACGAGGTGCTCTCCCAAAGACCGGTCAACAAAAAGGGCGGGAGCCTTTCGGCTCCCGCCCGGGAGGGGACACTCACCTGGGTGAGTGAGACGTGGATTAGAATCTCAGCGTACTGGAGAAGAGCCAGTTGCGACCCGGAGACATCGCGAACGAGCCTTCCGAGTATTCCTTGTCGAACACGTTGTAGACGCCGAACGAGGATTGCATCTTGTACCCGAACACTTCCCACGGATAGCCGACCGTCAAGTCGAAGACCGTGTAGTCTCCGGCCTGATAGCCGCCCGCGAGAGGATTCCAGTCAACCGAACGGCTGACCACCGTTTCGGACGAGTAGCGCATGCCGCCACCGATCGAGGCGCCGCGCGCCATGCCGTCGGTGATGGTGTACTTGCCGAAGAAGTTGAACCGGTATTCCGGAACGTTCTCGATGCGGGCGTTGTAGTAGATGTCAGACGCCACCTTGGCCGCGGCCGTGGAGGCATTGTAAGCCGTGCTGCCGGGGGCATTGCGCGTCTTGTCGTACACCGTCTTCGCCGTCCACAGCCAGGAACCGTTGATGACCGCCTGGAAGTTGCGGATCGGGGTCCAGATGACCTCGGCTTCCGTGCCTTCGATGCGGTTCTTCAGCTGCGTCGTGCGCCAGCGGAAGTTGCGGGTGTTGTACCCCTTCGTGCCCGGCGCGAAGAGCGTCGTGCTGCTGTTGAAGGGCTCTTCGAGGTTGGACTGTCTGGCTCCATCGTCGAGGCGCTGATTGGTGCGTTCGCCACGGAAGAAGGACAACGTACCGACAATCTTGTTGTCGTCCGTCGTGATCTTCGCGCCGAATTCCCAGTTCATGCCGGTTTCATTCTTCACCTGCTCATAGGCGCCACGGGCGGTCATGACCTGGACCGCTTGCGCGACCGAGGTGATGGTCTGGCCGAGGTAGTCGAAGCCCGTCTTGCCCTGCGACTTGGCGTAATCGAGCGCGCTCTGGTAAACCGCGAGTTCGTCACCAGGGAAGAAACCACCGGCGTTGCCCGTGTTGAACTTGAACGTCTTCGAGATCGAAGCGTACACATTCACGTTCTTGGTGACGGCGAAGGAAGCGCCGCCCATCCAGGAGTCACCCTTCTGATCGAGGAAGTTCGTCTTCGCGTAGTTGTAGTCGTACGAGTAGACGTCCATCGGGTAGGCCGTCTGGTTTTCACCAGCATTTGGCGGAGGAATGAACCAGGGGAAGTTGGCGATGAGGAACTGACCTTCCTCCTTGCGCCATTCACGACGGTAACCACCGATGACATTCAGGCGATCGTTCAGCAGCGAACCCTGGTAGTTCAGGTAGGCCGCCGACAGTTCGGGCTTGTAACCGTCGAGCAATACGCGGTCGATCGGGAAGAGGACGTTGATGTCGGGATTCGTCTCGAAGCCCGGATCCCAGTCGGTGTACACGGCGCGCACCAGCTTGATGACGCCATTGCGGTCGCGGATAACCTGGTTGACCGGGATCTGACCGCCGGAGCCGGCGAGCAGAGCGGGAACCTGGGAGCCGCCCGACGTTCCGGCGACATAGCCGGGATTGGCGATTGGATTGGTCGCGCCGGGGACATGGCCGTAGTACGGCGTCAACAGTGGATCATTCGCATTGTACTGCTGGACCCAGCTGGCGCGATTGTACCCGGTGAGGATCTTGTTCTTCACGCCGAACAGGTCCTTCTTGAAGACCAAATCGACGTAGTTCGTATTGGTCTCGCGGTAGTACCCGGCGGTGCTGCTGCCGGCGACGTTCCAGTGGATGCCATCACCCCAGGGCGTCGTGAGGCCCTCGACCGAATTGTAACGGCTCGAGTCCTTCACAAAGACATAGCGGATGTCCAGCCAGTCGAACGGCGAGTAGTCCATCGAAGCCGTCACGGCCTTCACCTCGTTGTCGGTGTAGGCGCCGCGGCTGGTGTAGTTGAACGCCTCGTCCTTGACGACCTGACCCGCTGCGTTGGTGATGTAGGCACCCCGCTCAACACTCGTATACGCCGGCAGCGAGAAGTTGCCGGTGGCGGTACGTTTATTGTTGATGTAGGTGGCGTAGGCGAGGCTGGGGGTCTTGATGGAGTTTGCGACGTAGGCCGTGGTGGCGAGCGCTGCCGCTTTCCAGCCAGCGTAGTCGCTGTAAATCCAGTCGTAATCGTTCTGGCTGAACTTTTCCTTCAGGTACTCCAGCTCCAGGTTCACGCGCAGCTTGCCGTCGTCAAACGGGATGAAGCTGATGGACGGCGTGATGTTGAAGTTCTTGCGGAACTCGAACCGGCGTTCGCCCTGCGTGTCTTCCCAAGCGCCCACGACGCGGAAGGCGGCCTTCTTCGAGAGGACGTGATTGTCGTCGAAGGTGACCTTCTGGCCGCTGTTGTCGTTGATCTGGATGCGGAAGGAGGTGCCGATGTCACTGAAGCTCGGTTGCTTCGTGACGTAGTTGATCACGCCACCGGGATAGCCCTGGCCGAAGAAGACGGCCGCGGGTCCCTTGACGATTTCAACGCGCTCGACGTTGTCCAGGTTGTAAGCCACATACCGGAACACGCCGTTGCGCATCAGGGTATTCACCGAGAAACCACGCATCGTGAACGTACCCTGCGGCGTGGCTTCGTTGGCGGGACGGCGCATCGCAAAACGCGTGTCGCCCGAGGTCGAAGCCGAGTAGCGGAACAGATCCATCAGCGAACGGGAGTTCGTGTCGTCGAGGAACTCGCGCGACATGACGGAGATGTTCAGCGGCACCTTTTGGATCTCCATGCCGATACGGGTGGCCGTGGCGGCATTGGTCTTCAGGTAGCCGTAATCCTTGTCGCTGGTCACCTCGAACGGGGACAGGGCAACGACGCCGGACTCGGGGGTTTCGTTGGTGAGGCGCTCGCCAGAAACGGTCGGACCGGTGGGGGAGGCGGCGGCCGGCCTCGCTGCGGTGGCAGCGGGAGCAGCGGGTGCAGCTTTTCCTTCCATTTCGGCCAAGCGCTTACGCAGGGCAGCGTTTTCTTCCTGAAGCCGACGGACTGAGTCGGCGGCAGCCGTCTGCCCTTGGGCAGCAGTGGCTGTGAGCAGTGCCGCAAGACCGATGGCCAGGTGGTGCCTGACCCGGTCAATTGGGGTACGCGGGGTTGGTTTCATGTTTTCGATGGTTTGTAGCTTCCGAAGATGAACACGGTTGACGGGTTCAGTGGAAAGGGAGGGCAGGGAAGGGGTGAAAGCGGCTGGATTTTGGGAACCTAGGGTGACGTGCCCCGTGTAAGCATCCTAGGTGAAATGGTGATACCGATACGCCCGCCCACGGCCGGATTCTCGATCCGCCAGAGCAGGTGGTCGACAACCTTGCGGACCAGCATGGGCAAATTGATGTCAATGGCCGCCGGCGAGTGGTCGAGGTTGTGGTAAATGATGGGATTGTAGTTCCCGAGAATCGCTTCGAAGTCGCGGCCCGGCTTGCGTCCCGCTTCGCGCAGGGCGCGGAAGAACGCTCCACAAAAATGGTCAACCGGGATGTACAGGCCTGTCGCCTTGGGTGTACAGTCCAGAAGCCGCTTGACCAAGGCGTCGCTTTCGCCGTTGAGCGGTGAAATCTCCAGGTAGCTCACTCCGGGGTTGGCGGCCCCGAGGACGGAATGAACGGCCATGCCCAGCTCTCCGGCCCGCTCCACGAAGGCGCGGTTGCGGCGTACAATGGCGCTGTACTCAGGGTCGGTGGTGATGACCGCGACCGCCTTGTGTCCCCGCTCGTGAAGGTACTCGGCCGCCATCCGGCCGTTTTCCTCATTGTTGGGTTCCACGTAGTCACCCGGATAAGACACCGAGCGTCGAGTCATGAACCAGACGTGCGGCAGCTCGCGCAGTTTAGCGAGACAATCAGCCGAAGGCTCCATGCCTTGCACAATGACGCCATCCAGACGCTCGCCCGCCAGATTGCGCGGCAGCTCATCCGGCGTGTTGGAAAAGAGGACCCTCAGATCCACCCGGTAGCGCGGATCCGTCGACTGCACCTGCAGCAGCTGGTCCTGAAACCAGTTCAGGCTCGGGTTGTTTGCGCGGGCCCCGACAAACCACACTCCAATGCGCCGCTGCTCCGGCAGACGGGCCTTCGGACCCCGACGGCGGTTCAAGGGAGCAGGCACATAGTTGTGCTGCTGCATGACTGCGCGGATACGGGCCAGACTCTCGGCCGCAACCAGCTGGGGCTGGTTGATGGCACGGGAAACCGTGGCGGGGGACACGCGGGCTTTGGTAGCGATCTCGGTGATCAGCATGGGGCTGGGGTAGCGCCTTCTGAGAATTTCAGTGAAAGGAGATGAAAAATGTCAGGGTGCGGTCAAGTGATTTTCAGCACAAGCCCTGAAATAGTCAGGGTTTCGACCCTACGCGTCGGAGCGCGCGCCGCCAAGCCTTGGCGTATTCCCGTCGCGCTCGAATTGCATCAGCCCACACGGGTGGGTTGGTGCTGACATGGTAGCCGACGCTCGTGCCAAGCTCCGGGCAAACCCAAAGTTCTTTGCCAGGCTGCGGCCCTTGCAGCCAGAGGGCAAACAGGTCCTCGACAAAGGCAAGGTAGTCGCAAAATTCTGGGGTCAGGCGTCCCTTTCCGTTGGTGACGGGTACCTGGCAATGCTGACTGCTGAAGGGCCGAAGGTGGAAGATCTGCGAGTGCTGAATCAGCTCCGGCCAGGCGAGCAGCCGGCGTGAGTAGTCTTTGGGCAGGATGTGTTTGGAGACGGCGAAGTGCGAGTGGTCCCAGGTGGTCGGAAGCAGGGAGCCGGTCGCCTTTTGATAGAGCCGGGCGATCTCGGTGTACTTTTCAGGGGTCTCCGTCGACGTATCCCGATGGGTTTCGACATGCACCCCCAGCCCGAGGCGGCGCGAGAGTGCGAGCAGGCGGAGCGCCAATGCCACCGCCCGCCCGGGCGCCGTGTCGTGGTCGAGCAACTGCACATTCATGAAGTGCACCCCCAAGTCGCGCTGCGCGATCATCTGGCGACGTGCCTGTGCGTAACCGGATCCGTCGAATCCCCCCATCACCCGCAGTCCCAATTGGTCGGCCAGGGCTTTTTTTTCCGGAGTCATGAAGGCCGCCACGCCGTCAAATCCAGCCTTTTTCATGGCTCGGAATTTTCGCTCCAAAGTCCACTCCTTTCGAGAGTTGGGATATCCTTCGAGCGACCAGGGGGTGGCGCATTGAATCAGGCGGGGCGCAGGGGTTTTGGGCGCGTGGGTCATAGGCGGTGAAATTTCACTGAAAATGCTGATTGAAATGAGAAAAAAAGCCAGCTCATGCTGAACACTCCCCCGCATTTTTGATTCCAATGTCGTTGTTTTCAGGACTGCCCCTCGGTCGCCCAGCATGGGTTTTTTTCATGGTTTGGGCAGGTGTGATGCCGGTGTTTTCGCAGGATTCGGAGACTCGCCTCTCCTCGGACGCGGAGATTGACCGACGCTTTCAGCTTCGTCGCGACTGGATCCTACGGACAGCGGTGTCCAATCTGGACGAGGCCGATGCCAGTCGTGGCAGTGTTTTGGACGTGGCGGCGGCCCTGCAACGCGGTGAAAACCGCAAGGCGGCGCTGGCCCGCCTCGCGCGACTGAACGAAGCGGTGCCCACGCAGAATATGTTTTGGATGTACCCCATGGCCGCGGTCATGGCGGCGGGTGGGCCGGCACTGGATGATGCATCGTGGAAGCGGATTGCGGAGCTGTGGCGGACGTACTGGCCAAGTCGTGGCGATACCGAGAACCACTGGGTGATGTATTACGGTGGACTGTATCTGGCTGCGCAGACGTGGAAGGAATCTGGGCCGGAGCGTTGGTTCAACGGACGTTCAGCGCAGGAAAACCGGGACGAGGCCCGGTCCTATCTCGAGCACTGGATGCGGGTCACCACGTCGTTTGGCCAGGGCGAGTACGATTCACCGGGCTACATCGGAGAATACGTGGTGCCCCTGGCCCTGCTCGCGGGGTGGTGTGACGATCCGCTGCTGCGGCAGAAGTCACGCATGATGCTCGACTATCTGGCCTACGACTACGTCATCGAGCACTTGTCTGGTCAATATGCGGGAGCCCACAGCCGGGTTTACCCCCGCCAGTTGCTGCAACCGGCTCGCACGACCGCCGCGGCGCTGGGATGGCTGCTCTTTGGCCTGGGTGACCGCCAAATGAGTCAGCAGGCGCTCCTGCTTGCGATGAGTGGCTACACGCCGCCTCCCATCCTTGAACGAATTGCCCGGACTCCGGACCGTCCGTACGTGGAACGGGAACTGAAACGCACTCGCTGGAGAATGCGGCAGGCCGGGTCGGAATCGTTTGTCGTGGGCGACAAGCGCACGGCTCCTGTCTACAAGTATAGCTATGTCGACAAGGACTTTGTCCTTGGCTCATCCCAAGGCGGTTTGCTCCAACCCATCCAGCAACAAACCTGGAGCCTTCGCTGGCGCGTGGACCAGCCGTTGGATGCGTCCAACACCTTCTTTGGCCTGCATCCGTATTCGTCACCGCATGAAGGCACGATGTATTTTCCAATGTCTTGGGACACAACCACGGACACCATTGTACGTTCCAAGGTGGATTATGATTCGCCCGACAAATTGGCTGGCGGTTCGCCCTATGAGCAGGTGTTCCAGCATGGGGCGGCGCTGATCGCGCTCTACGATTTGCCGCCGGGCACCCGCTTTCCCCATATCACCGCCCTGTTTTCCCGCGACCTGCGCAACACGGTCGAAGATCCGTCGGGCTGGATTTTTTCTCAAGGCGGCCCGGTCTATATTGCGTATCGACCGCTCGTGCCGGGCGAGTGGCGACCCAACGACTGGACGGGACTCCTGGCCGGCGGGGCGGGGGGCTTCATCAGTTCTGGATTCAAGGAATGGGGAACGGGACACCGCTGCTATGTCAGCACTGCTCCGCGCAACGGTTACGTTGTGCAGGTGGCCCCGGTCCGGGACTTCGCATCCTACGAGGCGTTTCAGACGGCGGTTCGATCCCGCCCGCTTGCCACTGCCACCAATCCGGAACTGGAGGTCTCTTACACCTGTTTGGATGGGAGCCGACTCCACGCCCGCTACGGACAGGCACCCTCGGTCAATGGCACGGCGATTGATAGGGCTCACTGGCCGCTGTTCGAGAGTCCGTATGGCGTGGCCGATCGGGGGAGTCAGCGTCTCGAACTCCGATACGGAATCGAGCGTTACGTGCTCGATTTTCAGCGGGCGGTGATTGAGCACTCGTTTGTCCGGCCATGAACCTGATCTCCACAGTTGAAGCGAATCAATCCGTTTACAAACCGCGGATGGACACAGATAAACACGGATTTTGGAGACGTGCAGCGTTTCGCCAGCAAGGTGACCGCCCACTGGCGAGCAACCCGTTTTTATCCGTGTTGATCCGCGTCCATCCGTGGTTCAATCGCGGTCTTGGGAGGATGAATGTCGTTTTCACCACTTTGGTCCTGCTCCTGGGAGTTCCCATGGTCGTTGTTGGTGCCGAAACGGCGCAGCTCTATGCGGCTGTGGGCATGACCAAGGCCCAAAAGAACTCCGCCGTGCCGACTGACTCCGGTCTCTACCGACGCGAACGCGACGGCGAATGGCGGCACTTCGGGCCGCGCATTCTTGGCATTGCCACCGTGGCAGGCCAGCCAGGCGCTCCGGGCGTGCTGTTGATGGGCAGCGCCGATGGGGTTATCCGCAGCGTCGATGGTGGTGGTACGTGGCGCAAGACCACGGGCTGGCAGGTGGCCGATGTGCGCAGCCTCGCCTTTGATCGGAATCAACCCAACCGCGTCTACGCCGCCACCCTGTGGGGGCCGATCCGTTCCGAGGACGGCGGAGCCACCTGGTCGCTGGCGCAAGCGGGGCTCACCGAGCTTTATTGCCAGACCGTGGTGGCAGACCGCTCGCGAATCCACCGTGTCATTCTTGGCACGGCGGACGGCGTCTTCGTGTCGACCGATGGCGCTGTCACTTGGAATCGCGTGCCTTCTCCCTCCACGACCATCCTGCGGCTGGCGCAAAGCGAGGCGGATCCTCGCCTGCTGATTGCCGGCACGCAGCACCGCGGGGCCTGGATCTCGCGCGACGCAGGTGAGACTTGGGTCGCGACGGACCCCGCGTCGGCCGCGGCCAATCTCTACGCAGTGGCGTTGCACCGCCGGGATGCGGCGGTCCTGGCGGTGGGCGGGTGGTCCCAGGGAGTGCGGGTGAGCGGCGATGGTGGTGCAACCTGGCAGGATCGCTCGGCGGGACTGCCGGTGCGCAATGTCCTCGTTCTGGCGTTTGATCCGGACATGGACGGACGACTGTGGGCGTCCACCTTCGAGGAAGGGACCTTTTTTTCCGACGATTTGGGCCGTACGTGGAAATCGGGTGGCCTCTATGGCGCCCATGGATTTGATTTTTCCTTTCTGCCGGCTCCCCTCCGCTGATCGTCCGCCGTTTTCCCCGTGTCTCCTGTCCCTTTCGTCAACTCCGCCTCCTGGATCTGGTCCAGCGAGGGTTCCCACGGCGCGCCCGCGCCGGAAAACGCCACGCCGTCGCACTACCAGGTGCGTCTCTTCCGGCGCTCCTTCGCGGTGGACGAGCCGGAGCGGTCGCGGCTGGAGGTCCGGCTCTCCGCGGACAGCCGCTACCTGTTCTGGTGCAATGGGGTCTTTGTCGGCCGCGGGCCTGCCAAGGGTGATGTGAATCACCACTTTTTTGATACGTTTGACCTCACGCCGCACCTGCGCCGCGGGCGCAATGTGCTGGCCGCCCTGGTGCAGGACATGTCGCATGTCGCGCACCGCCCCGCGCTTCTGGGCGCGCCTTGCTCGATCATGACCTACACGGGTGGATTTGTGCTCGAAGGGGCCGTGGTGGGTGGGAACGGAGCACGCCTCAGCGAGCTGGCGACGGACGCCACCTGGAAGGTGTCGGTCGACCGGGCGCACCGGTTTCAGAACGACGGCACCACCTTCGAGGGGTACCACGGCTATTTCGAGCATCGGGTTTCCGCCGAGGAACAGGTGGGTTGGCGAGAGCCGGATTTTGACGATGGCGCCTGGTCCCCCGCCCATGTGTTGTTCAAGGCGGAGTTGCTGGAGAATCGCCGCGACCCGACCAGCCCCTACGGATTGATGCCCCGCATGATTCCGATGTTGGAAGAGGGCGAGCCCGCGCCGTTCCCCGATGCCTACCTGCGTGGCGGCGCACCGGTGCCGGCCGATTGGAAGGCGCTGCTGGAACGGGGCGAGTCGCTCACGCTCTCGGCGGGCGCGTCCATCGACGTGGTGCTGGACATGGGCATCCTCACCACCGCGTTTCCCCGCTTGGTCGTCACGGGCGGACGGGGGAGTTCCGTGCGGTTGACCTATGCCGAGGCCCTGCGGCTGCGGTGGGATACGCCGGGGGCGAAGTTGCTGGGACGCCAGCAGCCACTGGCCAACCTTGCCTCGCACTTTGCCGACGAGACGCGGGGCTGGACGTTCGACCGTCGCGGTGAAGTGACCGGCTGGAGCGATCACTGGGAACCCTCCGGTCGCGACGACGTCTTCGAGCCCCTGCACTGGCGGGCCTTCCGCTATGTGGGGTTGCAGATTAAGGTGGGCGACCAGCCGCTGACCCTGCGGTCGATACGTCAGCGCTTCACCGCCTACCCCTACAAAGTCACCGCCACCTTCACCTGTTCGGATCCGGCGATGGACCAGATCTGGAAGGTCGGCCTGCACACCATGCGCATGTGTTCGCATGAGACGTTTGAGGACTGTCCGCACTACGAGCAGATGCAGTACGCGGGTGACACCATGATCACCTCGAAGCTCGCGTTGTACACCACCGGCGATGCCCGACTGAGCCGGCAGGCGCTTTACCACTTCGATTGGTCCCGGCTTTCCGACGGACTGACGCAGTCCCGGTATCCCTCGCGACTCGTCCAGATCATCCCCGCCTGGAGCATCCACTGGATCACGACGATCAAGGACTATTTTGCCTGCACTGCGGACCTGGCCACGGTGAAGGACCTGCTCCCGGGGGTGCGGACGGTCCTGGACTGGTATCGGCGTCACAGTGACGCGGATGGCCTGCCGTCGCGGCTGCCTTTCTGGAACGTGACCGACTGGTGCCCGTGGTGGCCGCGCGGGGTGGTGCCCGGCGCCGACCACGGACCCACCACGATTTTCACCACGCAGTTCATCGTCGCACTGGATGAAACGGCCTGGCTGCTGCGGTTTGTCGGCCGCGAGGCCGAGGCGGCGGCGCTGGTTGCGGAAGCGGCGGCGCTTCGGATCAAGGCCCATGCGCGCTTTTGGTCCGAGTCCGAGGGACTGTACTTTGACCGCCCCGGTGGTCCCGAGGTCAGTCAGTATGGCAATGCCTGGGCTGTGGTGGCCGGCCTGCCGGGCGAGCGGGAGCGCGAGATCCTCATGCGGCGTTTTCCCCACGACGAAAAGCTGGCGCCGGGTTCCTTCTTCTGGTGGCACACCGGATTCACGGCCCTCCTGCGTTGTGGACGCTATGACGACATGACCCGTCACCTCGGTCCCTGGCATGAATCGGTGGGCTACGGACTATCCACCTTTGTCGAGGAAAACAGCTACTGGCGCTCGCTCTGCCATGCCTGGTCGGCTCATCCGGTGCTGGAATTCCAGCAGCGCATCCTCGGCGTGACCCCGACCGAGCCGGGTTTTGCCCGCATCGCGGTCGAGCCCCGCCTCTGCGGTCTCGACCATGCGTCGGGCAGCGTCTGCACCCCGAGGGGAATGATCGAGGTCGCCTGGCGACGCGAAGGTTCCCGGCTACAGTTCTCATTGAAAAAGCCAGAGGGCGTGCCCGCGGATCTCCGTCTGCCAGGGGGAGCCACCCGTCACGTCATCGATTCCCGCTTCCAAGAAACCTTCCTCCTGCCATGAGCGCCCTTCACCTTCAGCATGACATCGGTCGTTCCGTGGCCGTCTTTTCCGGGGAGCACCTGCTCTTTCGCTACCACTACCTTCCCGCCACGGAGCTGAAGGAGTCCCCCCGTCCGTACCTGCATCCGGTCAAGTCGCTGAAGGGCGACACCCTCACGGTGTTTCGCCCCAATGATCACCCGTGGCATCATGCCTTGAGCCTGACGCTCAACCAGGTCTCGGGAACGAATTTCTGGGGCGGCCCCACCTGCACCCGGGAGGCGGGTTACCAATGGAAGGAAAACCACGGGCGGCAGTGTCATACCGGTTGGATCACGCTGGCCGCGGAGGGTTCGAGGGCCACGCTGGCGCATTCCCTCGACTGGAAACGCGACGATCGCGTGCTGTTTCGCGAGACCCGTGCCCTGGCGGTCGCGGTCGATGAGGCCGCCGGATCCTGGTCGCTGCACTGGCTGAGTCACCTGGATAATGTATCCGATGAAACCCTCTCTCTCGGAAATCCCCACTCGCAGGGCGGTCTGGCGGGCTCGCACTACAGTGGACTGCAGTTTCGAGGAGTCCGGGAGCTGCTCGACGATCACCTCGATGCCACGATCAAGATCACGGCCGAGGGCGGCCTGGAGGGGATCAAGGCGGTCCATGGTGTGCCGGCGCGTTGGATGGAGTGGCACGGGCAGCTCGACGAGTCGCTCCGTCGCGTGGTGATCCGGTTTGAGAACCGCCCGGGGCCGCTCCCGTGGTTTGTGCGGCGGAACTATCCTCTGGCGGCCTTTCCGACCGAGTTCGATCAGAACCGGGAGGTCGCGCCGGGTCAGCGGATCGAAGTCGACCACGTGCTCACCTTCACCTGCGTACCATGAACCTCGATCGCAGAACCTTCGTCCAGGGCTTTGGTCTTGGAACCCTCGGTGCGCTGGCTGGCTGCACCACCGCCGCGGCGGCCTCGGCCACCGCACGTTCCACCTCCGCGTCCGTGCCGGTGTTCAATCCGGCGCGCGCCGACGAGTACTGGCGCTCGGTGCGGGCCCTGTATCCGCTGCTGGAGGATCCCGTCTACTTGAACACCGGGGGCCTCGGTCCCACCCCGCAGCCGGTGTTGGACACCTTTTTTTCGACCATGCTGGAACTGCAGGAGCATTCCGAGACGGGTCACGCCCGGTTCGAAGCTGCGCGGGAAACGGTCGCTCCCTTTGTCGGGGCGAAGCCCGAGGAAATCTGCTTCGTGCGCAACGCGACCGAGGGCAATTCCATCATTGCAGCGGGTTTGTCCCTGCGCGAAGGCGACGAAGTCATCTTCGAAACACACGCGCATCCGGGCGGTTCGTTTCCCTGGTTCAACCAGGTCCGCCAGCGAGGCGTCAAAGTCCGGCTGTTCGACCCGGCCGCGACGAGCGACGAGGAGAATCTCAAGCGTATCAAGGCGCTCGTGACGGACCGCACCCGGGTCATCCAGGTGAGTCACATCACCTGCACCGCGGGCGTCGTCATGCCGGTGGCGGCGATTGCCGCGCTGGCCCGCTCCCGCGGGATCTGGTTTCACATCGACGGCGCCCAGTCGGTCGGCATGGTGCCGGTCGACTTTGCCGCGATCGGCTGCGACTCCTACGCGTTCAGCGGGCACAAGTGGCTGGGCGCCCCGCACGAGACCGGCGTGCTCTTTCTGCGACGCGACCGGCTGGCTGACGTCGCCCCGACCGGGATTGGCGCCCACTCGGGCGAGCTCGACTACCTTCCGGGTGAACTGAAGTACGCGGAGTCAGCCACGCGCCACGAGTACGGCACCCGCAATGCCGGCGCGGTCGCGGCCCTGGCGGAAGCCGTTCGCTTTCAGCAGAAGATCGGACGCGACCGCGTGGCCGCGCGCGGTCATGGCTTGGCGAGCCGCCTGATCGATGAATTGAAGGCCGTTGAGGGCCTGACGATCCTCACCCCCAGGGATCCCGCGTTGCGTGGATCCATGATGACGGTGCAGCACACGCGCGCGAAGGCCTCGGTCCTGTTCGATTTTCTGCTCAAAAAACACCATCTGCGCTGCCGGCCCGTGACCGAGCAGGGACTGCAGGCGGTGCGGGTGTCCACTCACCTCTTCACGTCCCAGTCCGATTGCGAGCGCGTCATCGCGGGCCTCAAGGCCTCGACCCGGGAGCTTTAGGTCATGGGGTCTTGTTCAGTCGACGACTTCGGCCACGAGGTCGATTTCCACCGGGGCGCCGGCGGGAAGTGCATTGACGCCAACCGCGGCCCGCGCATGGCGTCCCTTGTCGCCGAACACGGCAACGAGCAGATCCGAGCAGCCATTCACCACCTTGGGTTGGGCTGTGAAGTCGTCGGTGCAGTTGACGAAACCGCCGACCCGGACGATGCGTTTCACCTTCGCGAGGTCGCCCAGCTCCGCCTTGAGGGCGGCGAGGAGCTGCAACGCGCAGGTGCGCGCCGCAGCATTGGCATCGGCCTCGTTCACCTCGCGACCGACTTTGCCGACGAGGTATTTGCCGTCAGGACCGCGGGCAATCTGACCGGCGAGAAACACCAGATTTCCCGTCCGGACGGCCGGAACGTAGTTGGCGATGGCCGTCGCGGGCGCGGGCAAGGTGAGACCCAGTTCGGCCAGCCGGGCTTCCACGGAGGGGGCCGCCAGCAGCCGGGGACAGGCAAGGACAAGGAGGGTGGCGAGTGCCAGGACGTGCGTTTTCATGGTGTTCCCCGAGACTTGGCCGGCGTCCCGCTCCACCGCAACGACAGAAGCCACGCTTTATGAAGACACGACACACGCTCACCCTGGGACTTGCGGTTGCGGCCGGTTTGCTGATGTCGGCGAAGGCATTCGCCGCCTCGGCCTATGACCTCGTCCTGTGCGCCGCGGTCAATCGCAACTACGTGATAGGTTCAAAGCTGGTGACCGAAAACGGACTCTTTCGCAGAACCGAGACGGGGGCGTTTGAGCACTTTGGACTCAATTTTCCACACCTGTTCCAGGCCTCGTTTGATCCGCGTGACCGGAATCGCGTGGTGATGGCCACCCTGAATGGAGCCATCTCAAGTCAGGATGGAGGCAAGAGTCTGCGGATCACCACGGGCTGGGACATGACCGAGGCAAAGGACGTCTCACGCGACCCTTCCGTCCTCGATCATCTCTACCTGGCCCTGCCGGATGGGATTGCGGTGTCGCGCGACGGCGGCGCCACCTGGAGTCGTTGCGAGAACGGTTTGCCGAACCGGGGCAAGTATACCCAAACCATCGAGGTCGACCGGACCCGGGCGGGCCGGGTGCTCGCGGGATGCGAATCCGGCATCTACCTGACGGAGGACGCCGGCAAGCGCTGGCGGCGCGTCCTTTCGACCCGGGCCACGGTGGGGGATGTCCAGCAATCGCCCCATGATCCGTCCCAGTGGATCGCGGTCACCCATGAAGACGGAGCCTGGATGTCCCGCGACCGCGGTGTCACCTGGAAACAACTGCCCGGCCTCTCTCCGGAGCACTCGCTCTACAACGTGGCGTTTGACGGCTCCCGGCGCGGTCGCCTGGCGATCTCCAGCTGGACCTTCGGAGTCTGGGTGAGCGAGGATGACGGCCAGACCTGGCAGCGGCGGATCGATGGACTGCCTCCTGAATCGCACGGCATTTCCGTCGGGATCGACCCGGGCACGGGCCGGATCTACCTGAGCGTGTATCAAACGGACCTTTACCAATCCGATGACTTTGGGCGGACCTGGAGACCCGCCGGGCTGGAGGGTTCAACCGTGCACAGTTTTGTTTTTCAACCGTCGGCCTCCCGCTGAGCCCACCATGAACGCCCGCTCGATTCTCCTCCCCTTTCTTTCACTTTTCACGGTGGCCACGGTGGTGGCGCAGCCCTCGTTCGTTGGCCCGGTGCCGGACCGCACGGTAGTGACATCCGCCGCGGTGCGACGGCAGGCTTATGAGGATCGGATTCACGAGGCCCTTGCCTGGCGCTCCGGACTGATCAAGGCCGACGCTCCCCTCCTCGGGGACATGGCCGCGGTGGCGACCCAGCTGGCCCTGCGTCAGGACATCGAGCGGTGCAACCGCACGGTGATTGAGCATTCGAAGGAGCCGGGCAGCGGCCCGTTCTGGATGTTTCCCGCGGTCGCCGTGGCGTACCTGGGCCGCGACCAGTTGTCCGCCGAGGCGCGGGCCGCGCTCCGGGGCGCCTGGAGTTCGACCATGCAGCTGCGGGGTGACACGGAGAACCACTGGTGCATGTACTATTCGTCGCTCTACCTCATGGCCCAGCTCTATCCCAATGAACCCGGATCCAGCTGGTACACGGGCAAGAGCTCGTCCGAGAACCTGCAGGAGGCGCGGGACTACCTGATCCACTGGATGAAGCTCGCCACCACGATCGGCCAGGGCGAGTATACGTGCAGTCACTACATCGGTGAGTACGCCATCCCCCTGGTCTACCTGACCGCCTGGGCGGAGGACCCGGCGATGCGCACGCGCGCCCGCATGATGCTTGACTGGATCCTGGCCGACCAGTTTGCCAACTCGCTCGAGGGCGTGCTGCACGGTCCCAACGCCCGGAGCGAGGACGTCTCCGTGGTTGAGCGCTGGAACGCCCTCTCCTCGTATTTCAGCTGGCAGATGCTCGGCAACACCCCGACTCCGTCGGGTTACGGCGGCTGGGGTATCTACTTTGCGGTTGCAGCGCGGTACTATGACCTGCCCGAGGTCATCTACCGGATCGGGGTGGACCGCAGCGGCGACTTTCTGCAGCGGGACCTCAAGCGCACGCGCCGCCGCTGGCGCAACAGCGATGTCGAAATGGCGCCCATCTACAAAACCAACTACTCGCGCAGGGAGTACGCGGTGGGCTCGACGCAGGGAGGACTCAGCGACCCCATTCAGACCCACGTCTGGGACGTGACCTGGGCGGTCCCGGATCCGCGCGGGGCGCACAACACGATGTTTTCGCTGCACCCGATCTCGTCCTCCCACGACATGATGACCTATTTTGCCGAGCTGCCGGATCGCATGACCAACTCGGTGACCAAGGAGGGCAAGGTTTCCTATGATTCGCCGGACAAGTTCCTCGGCAGTTCCCGCTTCGAGCAGGTGTTCCAGGACCTCGACAGCGTGATTGCGCTCTATGACATTCCCCCCGGAACCCGGTTTCCGCATATCAATGGGTTTTTCTCCACCGATCTGAAAGACCTGACCGAGGATTCCTCGGGCTGGATCTTTGCGCGCGGAGGCGACGCCTACCTCGCCTACCGTCCCCTCGCTCCGTACGAGTGGCAGCCGGTCAAAGGCTACAAGAGTTCCTGGGTGCCTGATCGCGTGGAGAAGGGCGATCGCCGCCTCTACAGCCCGCACCTCAAGAACGGCACGATCGTGCAGGCGGCCAGTGTGTCGGAGTTTGCCTCGATGGAGGCCTTCCAGGCGGCGATCCGCGCGCTGCCGTTGTCCTACCGGCTGGAGCCGGTGCCGACCGTCACCTGGAAGACCCTGCGCGGCAAGACGGTGGTGGCCACCTATGGCAAGGCTCCGGTGGTGAACGGCAAGACGGTCGACTACAGCCGGTGGAAACTCTTCGAAGGCCCCTACCTGAACGCCGAAAAGGGCTCCCAAAAGCTGACGCTCACGCACGGCCGGCTGGAGCGCGTGCTGGATTTCAACACCCTGACCATCGCTGATCGCGTCAAGCCCGAGTAGCCGCGGTGTTCAGATTTTCGAGAAATGAGAATCATGGATACGAATGTAACGAAAGTGCTGCGGCGCTGGCTGTCCCTGACGGTGTGTCTGGTCGCCGGGGCCGCGGCAAGCTTGCCGGCGGCCAAGCCGTCCGCGGCCCGTGCGGAGGCCGTTGCTCGATCCGGCGCGGCGGCGCATGCGATGCTCACACGGCTGTGCGACGACGTGGGTGGCCGCCTGACGGGCTCCCCGGCGGGCCAGCGCGCCCTCGAGCAACTGGTGCGCGAGCTGCGTGCGCTTGGACTCGAGCCGGAACTGGATGCCTTCACGATGCCGGGGTGGGAGCGGGGTGAGGATCGGGTTGACCTGATCGAGCCCTTTCCGCGGCGCCTGCGCGTCGCGGCGCTCGCCTACTCGGAGGCGCACGCTCCGGTCGAGGGACCGCTGGTGGATGTCAAGGATGGCAAGGCTACCGATTATCCGAAGGAGTCGGTGGCGGGCCGCATTGGTTTGATCCAGTCGGGAACGGCGTTGGCAGCCGCGGAGATGGTGCGGAACGCCAAGGAGCGCGGCCTTCTCGCCCTGATGTTTGTGAACCGCGAGGCGGGTGGTCAGTTGCTGGCCCGCACGGGGAGTTTTGTCGGCGAGCCGCTTCCGGTGCCGATCTATTCCCTCGCCCAGGAGGAGGGGAACTGGATGCGGCGGCTGATGGAACGGGGCACTGCGGTCCGCCTCCGCGTCGAGACCCGGTCGCACAACAAACCGGTGACGACTGCCAACGTGGTCCTTCGGTTTCCGGGCCGTTCGACGGATCGCGTGATTGTCGGGGCGCACATGGACAGTTGGGATCTCGGGCAAGGCGCCCTGGACAACGGACTGGGAATCGCCCAGCTCTATGCGCTGGCGGACAGCCTGCGCGGCAAGGAGCTGGCGCGGACGGTTGAACTGGTGTGGTTCAATGGCGAGGAACAGGGGCTGTGGGGCTCGCGCCACCAGGCCGGCAAGCTGGGGGATGCTCCCGTGGTGGCGATGATCAACCTCGACATGGTCGGCGTGCCCATCGCCGTCAACGCGCTGGGCGACGAGTCGCTGCTTCCGTTTCTCAAGACCTGGCACCGGCGTTTCCCGAAGGAACGCCTGCCGACAGGGGTGCAGAACATCAACTGGTACGGGAGCGATCACACGCCCTATCAACTCGCCGGCGTGAGGGCCATCACGTTCAACGCTCCGATCCCGCGGGAGTCCGTGCGCTACTATCATGATCTGGCTGATACCATCGACAAACTACCTGAGAAGATTGTGGTCGACTCCACGGTCATCATCGCGGACCTGCTGATGACCCTGGTGGAGGATCGTTCGCTCGGAGCCTGGCGCCGACCCTCCGGAGAAACCGAGACCCTGTTCACACGGTTCGCCCTCGAAAAGCGGATGAAGGCCGTCGGCTATTGGCCGTTTCCCTGAACGTAGGTGGATGCGGAGTCGCCTTCTTTCCGAATTTCCTTCAACGTCGTTCGACATGTTCCCTGCGTCCGCCTTTCGAGTCTTGGCCCTCCTTCTTGCACTGGCCGTGCCGTTGCTAACCGCCGCCGAGCCGGTGTTTCACACCTCGCCCCGCGCTTCGGTGCTGGTCATCGGCGGAAGCATGATGTCCGGGAACCACTTTTCGGACGCGACGCTTCCGGCCATGCGAACGCACTTTCAGGGATGCAAGACGATCGCCCTGGTGCTGCATGCCAGCCATCCGTCAGAGCGAGATCGCATGGAACTCCGCCTGCAGGAGGCGTTCACCCACCTCGGGGGTCAGGTGGTGACTTCGTTGCACCGCCGGGATGCGGCGGGGGCGATTGCTCTGCTGGAGACGGCCGACGGGATTTTTGTCGGCGGCGGTGAGACGTTTGTGGTGCTCGGTGAACTGTATCGCACGGGTCAGCTGGAGGTGATTCGCCGCCGGGTCCTCGCCGGGGTGCCCTTCGGGGGCACGAGTGCCGGCGCCAACGTGGCCGGGTTGCTCATTGGCACCACCAACGATTTTCCCGTGGCGGACATTCCGTCTCGCGAGGCGCTGGGCATCTTCCCGGCCGTCATCAATCCGCATCACCCCGATCCCTCCAGCCCCGGGGAGTTTTCATATCGGGGAGCCAAGATAGGCGTGTACCTGCAGTTTAATCCCACGGAGACGGTCTTTGGACTTGGCAATGCCGCGATCGCGCGCCTGCACGACGGCAAGGTGACCTTCCTGCTCGGGAAGGCCTGGGTGTACCGTTCCACCGGTGTCCGGGCCCTGCAGCCCGGTGATACGGTGCCCGAGCTCCTGCCCTGATCCCTGGGATTTCACGCTGTGATCTCGGTGGCTAAACTACCGTATCTAGGTTCATCAACCACGGATGGACACGGATCGACACGGATACAAACGAGTTGAGACAGAGTGGGCGCTCGCCCTGCAGGTGAAGCACTGCGTGTAGACCGAATCCGCGTTGATCGGTGGCCATCCGTGGTTGATGAACGGATCGATTCGATTCATCTGCGGAAATTGGGTGTGAAATCGGGCCCTCGACCCATCCAGGCGTCATCTGGATTCGTGTCCATTCGTGTTCGTTCGTGGTGACTCCTCTGAAGGGTCACGGCTAGGGACGTATCGTCTCGACAAACACCAATTCTCCCCCGCGGACGGTGATGATGGCGGCATCCTTGTCGGCGTCCCGCTGCGCGTTGATGCTGGTGCGTCCGGTGACGCCGGGGAAGTCCCGGGTCGCGGCCAGAGCCGCCTTCAGTGCGGATTTCTCCACGGAACCGGCGCGACGGGCCGCATCGGCGACGAGGGTGATGGCATCGTAGGTGAGCGCGGAAAGCCCGTTGGGGGCGGAGCCGTGGCGGGACTCGTAGGCGCGGACAAAGGCGCGTGACACCTCGCCAGTGTTCTCGGTGGCGAAGTGGGTGGAGTAGTAGGTGCCTTCGAGGGCGGCACCACCGATCTCCAGCAACTGTGGCGCCTCGAAACCGTCGCCTCCGAGCAGGGTGGCCTTGAGGCCGAGTTGGCCGGCCTGCTGGGCGACCAGCCCCGCGGCCACGTAGTAACCGGGCAGGAAAAGAGCGTCCGGTTGCGCGGCGCGAAGGGCGGTCAGCTGCGCGCGAAAGTCGGTTTCCGCTCCCGCGTAGGTCTGCGTGCCCACAACCTCGCCGCCCAGCCGGGTGAACGTGCGGGCGAAGTACTCCGCGAGACCGACCGAGTAGGGCGAGGTCGAATCCACCAGCAGGACCGCCCGCTTTTTTTGCAGCGACCGGCGTGCGAAGGCGGCGATGACATCGCCTTGAAACGGATCGATGAAGCAGACGCGGAAGATGGAGTCTCCCACCTGCGTGACTTTCGGGCTGGTCGAAGCCGGCGTGATCAGCGGCACGCCGGCGGCTTGTGCCACGGGAGCCGCCTCGAGGGTGCGCGACGACGAACACTCGCCGATCAGGGCGATGACCCGGTCGCGGGATATCAACCGCTTCGCGGCCGTCGCGGATTCGCCGGGGGCGGAGCGGTTGTCCTCGACGATGAGTTCCACCGGACGCCCGAGGATGCCTCCGGCGCGATTCACGTCCTCGACGGCGAGGCGCGCGCCCCTCAGCGACGCTTCGCCAAAGGAGGCGTCACGGCCGGTCACCGACATGAAAAACCCGATCCGGACCGGTTCCGTCGCCCGTGCGGGAGCGAACCAGCACGCGAAGGTCAGCAGGGTGTGGAGGACGAACGTAGGTTTCACAAAGGTCGAATCAGGCCAACCGCCGCGGCTGAAGCGGCCACAGAGAACGCACGGAGCAGAGACAAGGGCGCTTGACCGATGCAATCGGCCGACGAGCCGCCGCACCTGGCGAGCGAGGCATCGATGATCTGATCTTCCGGGATGTCACGCGGTGTGCTCCGTGCTCTCAGTGGCTAGACGGCTGAACGTGGCATCAGGACAATCGCATGGTTTGCAGTCCGGACGGATCCGGTTTCCGGTGCCGGGCAGGGCCGCGGTCGGCGCGACGGCTGAATCAACCCAGGTGGGTGCGGAAGAAGGCGAGGGTCCGCTCCCAGGACAGCTCGGCCGCGGCCTTGTCGTAACGCGGGGTCGTATCGTTGTGAAAGCCGTGATTGACCTTGGGATACACATGGGCCTCGTAGCGCACACCCGCCGACTTGAGCGCGGCTTCGTAGGCCGGCCAGCCGGCGTTGACCCGCGTGTCGAGCTCCGCGTAGTGAAGCAGGAGGGCGCCTTTGATCAGGGCTGCCTCCTCCGCCTTGGGTTGGCCACCGTAGTAGGGAACCGCCGCCTTCACAAGGTCCGGAAGCCGCCAGGCCAGGGTGTTGGCCATGCCGCCGCCGAAACAGAAGCCGACGACCCCGAGCGAACCATTCACGGTGCGGTGCGACTGAAGGAAACGCGCGCCGGCGACAAAGTCTTCGATCACTTTCAACCGATCGAGTTTGGCCTGCAGGGTGCGGCCCTCGTCGTCGGTTCCAGGATAACCGCCGAGCGGAGTCAGGGCATCGGGGGCGAAGGCCACAAAACCCGCCAGCGCCAGACGGCGTGCGACGTCCTCGATGTAGGGATTGAGCCCGCGGTTCTCGTGGACCACGAGCACACCGGCCCGTTTCTCCGTCACGCCCGCTGGCCGCGCCAGCAGACCGCGCATTTCACCGTGTCCTTCGGGCGAGCGGTAGGTGACGGTTTCGCTGGTGACGCGGGCGTCGTCCTTGGGCACTTGCGCAGCGAA
>JAEUGZ010000128.1 GCA_016794725.1 Opitutaceae bacterium
CGGCGACCAGGCTATCGGCGGATACCTGGGTTTGCGGGTGAAGGGCGGGGAGGGACTCCATGGCGAAAAGTGGGACAGCGGGGAGAACGACGCCTCCCCCGAGCACGACTCCGAGGAGCCGCATGGTTGCGCGCAGTGACATCGTTGGCCGGATCATGGATCGAGTGGACGAACCGTCGCAAAAGGGGAGCGAGAAGCAATCCCCGCCCACTGGTCATACAAAATGCCAGCGGAAGATCGTTGTGGCCCGGGCCGATTCCGCCTTCGAATCCTCGGGTTCCACCATCGGATTTTACACCGCCCCGTATGCGCACCTCCATCGTCCGAACCCTGCTCCGCCAGGGAAAACCCGTCCGGATCGTCTGCATGTATCACCCCATCCCGATGATGCCGGCGCATGCGGCGAAAGCGGGTTATGATGCGATCTGGCTCGATGCGGAGCACAACACCTGGGAGCCACGGGAACTGCAGCGCATGATCGGTCTGCACCACCTGGCGGACATTGACTGCATTGTGCGGACCGGCACCCGCAATCCGACGGAGCTCTACCATTTGCTGGAGGACGGAGCGACCGGGGTGATGGCGCCGTTGGTCAATTCGGCGGCTGAAGCGGCCTCGCTGGCGCGAGCGCTGAAGTTTCCCCCGCTGGGACAACGAGGACTCGACGGAGCGGGGCTCGACAATGAGTTCTACCTCAATGGCGCGGCGACGTATCCAGCCAGTGCCAACGATCAGACCGTGCTGATCGTGCAGATCGAAACCCCCGAGGCCCTGGCTGCGGTGGACGCGATCGCGGCGACCCCGGGAGTCGACGGACTTTTCATTGGCCCCGGAGACCTTTCGCTGCGCCTGGGCTGCCCGCCTGACTGGGCGCACCCGCTGATGAATGACGCCCAGACCAGGGTCGCGGCGGCGGCGGCGCGGAACAAGATTGCCTGGGGACGCCCGTCGGGGTCCGCGGCGGACATCGCCGCCATGGTGAAGCTGGGTGCGCAGCTGATCGCCCACGGAAGCGACTTTGGCGCCGTCATGCGGATGCTGCCGGCGTTTGCCAAGACTCTGAGCGAGGGAATAGATCCGGCACCGGACGCCAAACACGGTGCAGGCGCTGGTCTGCCGATTGACTGAAGGTTTTGTCGGTGAAGTGCGGCTCCATCGAAGCAGCGACGATTCGCTTCGCGCGCCGGCCAGGGTGGCGGGGTACGATGGCCTCAGCGTTGTTGGGGCTCCGACGGTCAGAACGGGCCGCGCTTGCTTTGCCCCGTCGAAATTGCCTCGGTGAGGGGCTTTGTCCCGTCGGGTCGTGCCCCTTGGTCTTGACCCCACCTCCCATGTTCACCCGTCCCTGCCTGCTTCTTGCGATTGGAGTTTTCACGGCGCTGCTGCCGGTCGCGGCTTCGAATGTCGGGAAACGTTATCCGTCCGAGAAGTCGAGTTATGTTGACCCGGTGACCGGACGCATGGTCACGGTCCTGACCAGCGATCCGAGCGGGAGCGCCAAACCGTACCAAACCCACACGACCTGGACGGCGGATGGTGAGTGGATCATTTTCCGGTCCAGCCGGGGAAACCAGGGGCCCCAGGCCTTCCTGGTTCACGAAACCACCGGTGAGATCATCCAGGTCACCGACGGACCAGCCAGCGGCACGGGAAGCCTCAATCTCGCCCGGAAAACCATGAGTCTCTATGTCATGCGCGGCGGACCGGTGCGAGGGCCGGACGGCCCGGCTGCGGCGCCGAGGCAGCTGGTGGAAATCGATCTCAAGGCCGTGATCGCCGATGCGCGCGCCGGCTCTCCGCGCCCGCCCGCAGCCTACGAGCGGGTGGTGGCCACCCTGCCCGCCGACCTGCGCGACTCCGGCGGCTTTGCCCTCGATGCCGACGAGACCAGGGCCTACTGGGGCGTGGCCTGGGGATCGCCGCCATCCCGGGCGTCGCGTCCCGCCGATCCCGCCGGCCAAGGGCCGGCCGTGGGTCAACGTCGCCAGATCGACGATGCCAATACCAATCCGGCCGAGGCCCGCGAGGCCGCGCGCCAGCGCTTTGCCGAAGGCGGCCGCGGACCGGGCGGCATTCGCAGCATCGACCTGAAGACGGGCGCGGTGACCACGGTGATCGACGTGGATCTGCGCATGGGACATGTGCAGACCAATCCCTGGGTTCCGGGTGAAATCATCTACTGTCACGAAACCACGGGAGACGCCCCCCAGCGCATCTGGACCGTGAAGAGCGACGGCTCCGGCAACCGTCCCGTGTATGGGGAGACGCCGGACGAGTGGGTGACGCACGAGACGGTGTCCGGGCCCGACGAGGTGATGTTCAATCTCATGGGTCACCTGCCTTACCTGCGGGAGCATCCCACGGGGGTGGCCGTGGTCAACCTGCGCACCCGGGCGATGACCCTCCTCGGGCAAATCGAGGAGGACATGGGCCAGGGCCGGCTCGGAGGCTTCTGGCATTGCAACGGTTCGCCGGATGGAAAATGGGCGGTGGCGGACACGTTCAAGGGAAATGTGTTTCTCATCCGGCGCGACACCGGCGAACGTGTGCTCCTGACCACCGATCACAAGATGCGACCCGACCACACCCATCCCATTTTCAGCCCCGACGGCCGCCGCGTGTTGATCCAGTCTGGCCGCCTGTCCGACGGCCAGCACCTCGACCTGATGACCGTCGAGGTGCCGGTGAACCCCTGAGCGCGGAAAGCCTCAGGCGCTGCGTCGCTTCGGCGCGGCGGGCGGGAGCGGAGCGCGGACGAACACCGCCAGCGTGGTGGTTCTCAGGTAGTGCATCCAGTCCGTATCCATCGATTCAAACTTTTTGTGCAGTGGACAGGGCGCACCCTTGCCGCACCAGTCGGGACCAAAGGGACAGAGGACCTGCCGGTCGCTGCGTTCAAACTCCTGCACGATGTCCAGCAGGGTGATGTCCTGGGGACGGCGTCGGAGCCAGTAGCCTCCTCCCGGACCCCGGGTGCCGTCGACAAGACCGAGCGTGGAGGCGATGGTCAGGACCTTGGCCACGATCGGTCGGGGAAGCCTGCGCCGCGCCGAGATCTCGGAGGAACTGAGCCTGGTCGTCCCGCCGTCATCGACCTCCGCCAGCAGGCTCAAGGCGGAGATGGCGGTTTGGGAGGCTTTGCCGAATCGGATCATGGGAGTCGAGGGTGGAGGAAGGGGTGGGGTGGCGGCGAGGCGTATTCGTGGGTCCTTCGACGGCAGAACTCAGGTCTTCACCGAGCGAGGCGAGTTCACCGGCCTGGGCGCTGAGTTCCTCGGCGGCGGAAGCGCTCTCCTCGGCGGCGGCGGCCGTCTGCTGGGTGGTGGCGTCGATCTGGGCGATCGCGTGGCCGAGTTGCACGATGCTCTCCTGCTGGTCGAGGGAAGAACGGGCGATTCCTGCCACCAGGTCATCGACCTGCCTGACCTTGCTGACGACCCTGTCGAACCGATCGGAGACCTGGCGGGAGAATGCCACGCTCTGATGGCTCTTGGCGATGGCATCACCGATGGTATCCGCGCTTTCATGGGCGGCGGTGGCGGAGCGGTGCGCGAGGGCGCGCACCTCGCTGGCGACCACGGCAAACCCCGCCCCCGCTTCGCCCGCGCGGGCGGCCTCGACGGACGCGTTGAGGGCGAGCAAGTTGGTCTGAAAGGCGATGCCATCGATGGTCTTGACGATTTCCGCGACCTTGCCGGCGGCCACCTCCATGGCGGCCACCGCGGTGCGCAGGCCGTGCATGTCGTTGGAACCCGACTCGGCCGCGGCACGCGTCTCGGCGGCGAGCGTTTTTGCGCCGGAGGCGGCCTCGGCGTTGGTTCGCGTCATGGCGGAGATCTCCTCCAGGGTGGCCGTGGTCTCCTCAAGGCTTGCCGCCTGGTTACTGGCGGTCTTGGCGAGGTCCTGGCTGGCCTGCGACACCTGCGAGGCCGCTGCGTCAATCTGCTCACTCCCGGAGGCGAGGCTTGATGTGGTGCGACGCAGGGGCGGCACCAAGGAGTGCCAGGTTAGAAAGGTCAGACCGAGGGCGAGGCTGAAGAGCGTCAAGGTAACGCCCGCGTAGATCAGGAGTGCGCGCTGGGCGGCGGCGGCGATGGCGTTTGCCTCGACGGCGTAGTCGCTGGCGAGCTGGTCCTCGATGAGCTTGAGGAGATCGATGCGTCGCGTCGACGCCTTGAACCAGAGGGCCGGGTCGATTCCGAAATTGCCCGTCTCGCGTCTGGCGAGGACCTGGGAGCGCAGCTGCTCCACCGCGTCGACCTCAGGTCCGGTGACCGTAGCAGCGAGCACCTGCTGCTGGCGCTCGGTTGCGAAGCTGCGGTAGACTTTAAGGTAGGTGGATTGGGCCGCGACCATCTCCGTCCAGTCGGCAAAAGAGGTTCCGCTGAAGGTATTCTGCGCCAGGATACGGGTGAGCGTGGCTCGCTCCATGCCTGCCTGTTCCTTGGCCTGGAGCAGATTCACATAGGCCTGGATACCCCGCATGATGGCAGCGTCCTGGCTGAGGTGGGCCATGCCAACGATCACCTGGAGTTCGGCGGCGATCGTCGCGGTGTAGTGGCTGAATGACTGCAGTCCGGTGACCTGACGTGCCGTGATGGCGCCGCGCGTCGCATCCAATGCTTCGAGACGCTGGCTGGCATCCGCTAGCAGCGTGGCGAACCCGTGGCCGAACGGACGCGAGTCAAACGTGGTGAGGAGGGAGTGGAGCCGGTCGCGAGCCAGGTCAGTTGCGTGGCGCTGCGCCTTCAGCTCCTCGACAAACAGCGTGCCACCGCTGTTGAGGTATCCCCCGGTGAGGCCCCGTTCCTTCTGCAGCTCGTGCACCGTGTTCCCGATCTGGTCCAGCACTGCGGCATTGCCGTCGAGCCGCCGGTAGGCCGAAACCACGGACTGCTTTTCACGTATGCCCCAGAGTCCGAAGGCGAGCAGTCCGGCCAGGGGGGTCGCAACCAGCAGGACGAGGCGCCGACCAAGGGAAAGGTGGACGAGGGTGGATGTAAATCGACGCATGGGACGGAGGAGGAAAAAGGAGGGAACGGTCGGAGGGACATGCTTCCCACCCGGGCTTCCGACGGTGGTCGCTCTCAGACCGGTACTACGTCACGTCTGCGGGGCGAGGGAACCACAATTAAAGACAAGAAGGTAAGTAATTAACTGAGGAGCCGAAGCCGGAGGGTGGCAGGCCCCGGCTGTCTCCGGGGTTCGGCCTTGCCGGACGCAGCGGCCCGCGCCAAACACGCTCGGGATGAGGCGCATTGGATTCCACGTGTCACTTTGGCTCATGTTCACCGCTGGGTGGATGGGTGCCGCGCCCGCGTCGGCGTCGGTTCGGCTCTCGGAGTCGATTGACTGGGCCCGTTTTCTCGGGGGACACGATTTCCACTGGGAAGGGGTTCCGGCCGATTGGTGGTCGGGTGCCTTCATCGGCAACGGTTTGCTCGGCGCGATGATCCATCAGGAAGGCGACCGGTCTCTGGTGTGGGAACTCGGGCGTTCGGATGTCTATGACCACCGTCCCCTGGACCGGGTGGATTGGCTGAACGCGATCTGGTTTCGTTCCCGCCTGCCGGTCGGCTCGATGCGCCTGGTCACCCGCGGCCGCATTCTCGGTGCGTCGACCACGCGGCTCGATCTTTGGAACGCCGAGGCGGGTGGCGTGGTGGTGACAGAGCAGGGACGGATCGCGTGGCGGTCGTTTGTCCATGCCGTAAACCGGGTCGTCGTGGTGGAGCTGAATCCGGACGAAGGAGAACGGGACTGTGCCTGGCAGTGGGTGCCGGCGGAGGCTCGCACCAGCCGCACGATCAAGCGTCCAAGGGAACCGTATCCAAAAAATCCGGAAGGAGTGCTGGAGAAACGCGGGGACGTGGTCCTCTGGCGCCAGCCGCTCCTGGCAGGAGGGGACTATGTCACGGCCTGGCGCGAGACCACCGCGGAGCTGGGACGTCGCTGGTTGTGCGTCAGCGTGGGCTACACGCAGGACGGCTCCGCCGCCGCCGAGGCCGTCCGGGCGGTTGATCTGGCGACCGGAACAGGAGTAGATACGATGTCCGCCGATCATCGAGCGTGGTGGCACACCTTTTATTCCCGGCATTTCCTCTCGGTCCCGGATGCCCGGCTGGAAGGATTCTACTGGAAACAGGTTTACAAGCTCGGGTGTGCGATGCGCGCGGACGGCCCGATCTGCGATCTATTCGGTCCCTGGTTCAAGCCCAGCCAGTGGCCCGCGCTCTGGTGGAACCTCAACGTCCAGTTCACCTACTATCCCGTCTATGCGGCGAATCTGCTCCCGTTGGGCGAGTCGCTGACGGCGGCGATTGACCGGGGCCAGGCGGCGCTGCGCGCCAATGCCGGGCCGGATTTTCCTGACAGCATAGCGATTGGGCGCGCCAGCGGGCTCGATCTGCGGGCCGATGTGCAGGCCCAGCCTTACGAAGTGGGTAATCTGCCATGGGTCCTGCACAACTACTGGTGCCAGTATCGGTATTCCATGGATGAAACCCTGCTGCGGGAGCGGCTGCTTCCGTTGCTGCGGCAGAGCGCCAACTATTACCTGCGGCTTCTCCGGACCGGCACCGATGGACGCCTGCACCTCCCGGCCACCCTGTCCCCCGAGTATGGTACGACTGCTGATTGCACCTACGATATGTCGCTGCTGCGATGGCAGCTCCAGACTCTGATCGGCGAGACGGTTCGGCTCGGACTCGACGAGCCGCTCCTGCCCCGCTGGCGCGAGGTCCTCGATCACCTGGTGCCTTTGCCCACGGATGCCCGGGGATTCCGGATTGGGGGGGAGCTTGGCTTTGAACGACCGCATCACCACTACTCCCACCTGCTGGCCATCTTCCCGCTCCGCCTGGTCCGCTGGAGCAATCCGGCCGACCGTCCCCTGATCGAGACGTCCGTTCGACGCTACCTGGAGGGCAACCATGGCCAGTATCAGAACCTCGGGGCGGCAGCGATGCTGGCGGGCATGGGCAAGGGAGACGAAGCTCTTCCACTCCTCCAGGAGTTCGTGCAGTCCATGACCACCCCCAACACCTTCATCAATGCGGATGGAAACGCCTGCATCGAGGCGCCTTTTCACTTCAACCGCTCGCTTCAGGAGGTGTTGCTCCAAAGCGACGACCGCGAGATCCGGGTCTTTCCCGCCGTCCCATCCGGTTGGAGCGATGCGGTCATCCATTCGCTTCGAACCGAGGGTGCCTTCCTCATCAGCGCCCGGCGACGCCGCGGGGTGACCACGTTTGTACAGATCACGAGCCTCGCGGGCGGCCCCTGTCGTCTCCGGAGCGAC
>JAEUGZ010000131.1 GCA_016794725.1 Opitutaceae bacterium
CCACCAACCCCGAGTACTACTCCCACATCCCCCCCTACCGCGCCCGGCGCCGACCCGCCGCGCCGGGGGCGCGCGGGGCCGGTCCGCTCCTGTCCGCCGAGCGCGGCACGGGCGCCCTCCCCCCCGTCCCCCTCGACCGCACGGACGAGGATCGCTTCACCGAGCGCCTCGACGTGCTGGTGACGTTTCTCGAGTCACGCCACCGCGCCCGCGAACGCGCTCGGCACCTCCGCTACCGACCCGCCTTCGACACCTTGCGCATCGGCCAGGAGTCGACTCGGCAGGACCTCGAGCAGGCACTGGCACGGTACCGCTTCGTTGCCTTCGAAGCGCCGACCGGCTTCGGCAAGACCGGTCTGCTGCTCGAATGCGCCCTGGCGCAGCTTAAGTCGGGACACTGCGAACGGATTCTCTACCTCACGAGCAAATCGACGGGACAACTGCAGGTCGTGCGCACGCTCCGGACCATGACAGCCCGGGCGCCCGACGACCCGGCCGGAGGCACGTCACTGGCCATCTGGCAGGTGCGGGCCAAAACCGAGCATTGCATCAACACCGTGTTCCACTGCACCCGCGAGAACTGTGTCTACCTGGCCGAGGCGGCGGAGCGCTGGCCAACCAGCGGTTTGTCCCGATTTTACCTGTTGGACGATCCTCCCCGCGACCTTGACACGCTGCGCCAGGCGGGACGTGACGCGCAGGTGTGCCCCTACGAGATCACCCGCGCGGCACTGGCGTTCAACGATGTGTGGGTGGGCGACTACAACTACGTCTTTGCGCCCCGCAACCGTCGCCTCTTTTTCGACCAGCTCGGCTTCGATCCGGCGCGCACGCTGCTGATCCTGGACGAAGCGCACAATCTCCCGTCGCGGGCGGCCGACAGCCGCTCCTACGTCGTCAACTCGGCTGATGCCCACGCGGTGCTGGCGGAGCTCGACCATCATGGAGCGAAACCCTCCCTCATCCGCGCCTGGGACGCCTGGACCTATCTCCTGGCATCACTGCCGGTGTCTGACGCGGTCGACCTCGCGACCGAGGACGACCTCGCGGAGGTCTTGCGTCGCGTGGCGGACGAAGTGATGGCCGGTGGCGTGGATCCTTCGGTGCTGGCGCCCGGACTGGCGGACCGCCTGTGGGAAACGCTCGAACTGGTGGAATGGCTCAAGGACACCACCCTGCGCACCCTGCTCTGGTGTCCACGGCCGGGAGAACTGCGCTTCACCTGCATCGACGCCTCGGCGGCGATCGGTGCCACGCTGCGGAGCTTTGGCGGGGTGTTGCTGGCCAGTGCGACGCTGGGACCGCTGCCGGAGTTTGCTCAATCGGTCGGGTTATCCGCGGCGACCGACCCCTCGCTCGCCCTACCGGGGTCGCCCGGCGTGCCCATGCCCGCGCTCGACCGGGTGGTAGCTGAGACGCCCTGGCGGGAAGGTTCGTATCGAATTGGTTATGACCTGCGTGTCGACACGCGGTTTCGCCACCGGGCGGCTCATGCCCCGACAACGGCCGGGACGGTGGCACGGCTTCACCGGGCTGCGAAGTCGTGTGTCGCCGTCTTTTTTCCAAGCTACAAGTACGCGGAGATGATCGAAGAGCAGATGGCGAAGCGGTTTGTTTCCCTTCGCGTGGTCATTCAACCGAAACTCTCGGACCTGGGGGCGCAGTCGGCCTGGGTGGACGAGTCACTCGTTTTTGCGGACGTACTCTTCCTGGTCCTCGGCTCCAGCTTCGCCGAGAGCATCGACGTGCTCGGAGGGCGCATCAGTCACGCCATGGTCGTGGGTCCCGCCCTGCCCGAGGTCAATGCGGTGCAGGCGGCGCGATCCGAGCTTTTCGGAGGCAATCGCACTCCCGATGCGTTCCGGCGTGTGTACCAGATTCCCGGCATGCAAAAGGTGAACCAGGCGCTCGGCCGGCTGGTGCGAGCACCCGGACACCGGGCCACCGTGCTGCTCCACTGCGCCCGTTTCGCGGAGGTGAGTTATGCCTCCCTGCTGGCGCCGGACTACCAATTCGGCACCAACCTCACCACCGACAACGAGCTGGAAACCTGGCTCGCACTCGGGGAAACCTCAGCCGCGAAGGAAGGGGGTTAGGCCAGCGTGGTCCATTCGCCGGCGATTTTCTCCAATGGGAGACGCCCACCGATGCCAAATGGAGCGGCCACGACGGACTGGGTTGAAATGCGCCCGGAGGCAATGCGCAGTGTGGGCCAGCCCAGTCGGGACCGGTGGTAGAGGTCGGGGTGGGCACCGAGGGCCACATCCTGAATCTCCGGTGACCACAGGGAGAGACCGGGAAAGTAGTGATGTCCGTTACGCTCGACGCTCTCGATGCCGAGCAAGGCCTGGGCGGCAAGGTCCTGCTGCACGGCGACCGGTCCGATGTTGGACAAGTCCTCGCCGGAGTGCAGCAAGGGCGTCGCCCGCCCGGCGGAGCGATGCCGGATGAGACTCGCGTGGGCGATGCCCTTGAACAGCCCCTTGCAGTTCTTGTGGCTCGTTCCGCTGTAGCCCAAAGCGAGTGCCTGGCGCAGATCCACGGGTTCGGCGTCGGATTCGTCAATGATGATCGGGGGACGATCCTTCCAGCCCGTCAGGTCCCCCAGCGCGGAATCGAGTGCAACGGCCCGGGCCAGGGGCTGCTCGACAAAGAGCAGGCCGGGCAGCACTTCACGCAGCGTCGCATCCGCCTCCACCCGCCGCCAGAACGTCCGGAACGCCTCCGCCGAGGAAAAGCTCTCGTTGCCGTCGATGGTGAAGGCCAGGCGGCGGTCCACCTGGCGAACCAGCACCGCAAAGATCGCCTTCAACCGCGCCAGGGCGGCGTCAGGCTGGTTGCCGTCCACCTTCAGCTTGAAGTGGAAAAGCCCATACGCACGGATGCTGGCCTCGAGCGACTGCGGCAGCCCGTCGTCGATCCGTGCTTCTGGGGTGATGTCCCGATCCGTCAGGGGATCGAGCATGCCGACCGTGTGCCTGCAGACGATCGACGCCAGCGGTTGTTCCGGCAGCAGGCTCGAGGCGCGCAACGTCCGCAATTCCGGATGCACGTCTCCCAATTCGATCCCGAGTCGCTCCTCGCGAACCAGTTTTGACACGGTGGAACGTGCCGCCAGCGCCACCGCCTCCAGCATGGCCCGCTCGACCATCGACGTGCCAAACTGGGCCAGCAGCGGAGGGTGCTGGTGCTGTTTCGCCCACTCCGCCTGCCTGCCCTTCAACTCGGACCAGAAACGAAACGGCTCGGCCGCGGGCAACGTGGCGGCGGTGGCGGCGGCATGCCGGATCACCGCCATCATGTCCTCGATTTCCGACGGGATGTCCCGGGTCGGGTCCTTTGTGAACCACTTGGGCGGCAGATGATCCGCCACCAAGCCCTCGCTGACTCCAAACGGGGTTTCCACCTTAAGGCGGAGAAACACGTGGGGGACCTCCACCATGGTCACGATCCCGTACCGAAACGGCAGACGGGATCGCAGGGCGACGCGGAGGAGTTCGGCTGACTTGACGGAGACGGGAATCACAGTGCCCGAGTGTCCGACGGATGTGACGCTCGGCAAGCCCTCATGTGGAGGGAGCAGAATTCGGTTGAAAGCGTCGGCGGCGAGGCCTCGCCCCTAGGCAATCGCCTTCTTTTGTGCGAAGAGGTACTTGTCGATCTTGTTGGCGGTGATGACCCCATAGTTGATCGTGCCAAGCCAGCCGGACATGATGATCCCCACGCTGCCGGCGTGAAATAAACCGGGCAGAACTTCCGGGAGGTCCATCGACACCTTCAGGCCCTCGAACTTGGTGCCAAACGAAGTCCCGGCCGAATGGGTGGTGTAGCGCTCGATGGTGCGAGGCGTCGCCGCCTCCGTCCAATCGATCTTGCCGCGGACATCCGGGATGAAACGCTCGAGGGCAACCAACGACTCTTCGATCAACCGGCGCTTGTGGACCTCGTACTCCGCGTCGGACAGCGCTTTCCAGTCCGGGTAGCGTCCGTTGAGCGAAACCACCACCGTGTAGCGATCGGAGCCCGGACGCGTGTCGGGGTAGTAGACGGAAAACGTCCGGCTGGTCGTGTGAAAATCAGTCAACTCCTCACTGCTGAACGTCGGAGCACTTGAGGTGAACACGAGATCGCCGATATGGGGAATGCGCTCCCCCTTGCGGATTCCCAGGTACACCTGACATGAGGATGAATTGATGCGCACCGCCTCGGCGGCGGCGAGGTAGGCGGCGGGAAAGTGCTCCGCGCCGGTGAGCGAGAAAATCGTATTGCGGATGTTGGCGTTGGAGAGAACCGCCTTGGCGCGAACCACCCTGCCCCCTTTGGCCACAATGCCGGCGACCCCCTTGCGACCGTCGCGCTCTTCGACCAAGACGCGCTCCACCAGCACCCGCTTGCGGCACTCGACGCCATTCCGCTTCAGTTCGTCGATCATCTTCGCAATCAACAGATCCGATCCACCGCGGAACGTGAACACCCCCGCCCCCATGAAGTTCGAAAAGACAATGCCGTAGGTGATGGCCGGGTCGTCCAGGGTGGAGCCATTGG
>JAEUGZ010000606.1 GCA_016794725.1 Opitutaceae bacterium
CGGAAAAGACGGCCGGCCGATATTTTGGGCAAATGGATCTCTATCGTCGGGTTGCAGCGAGATTGACGGGAGTCCCTGCGACTGCGGTGGATGCGGCCCTCGTGTTCACGTCCCTGCCGGTGATAATAGGGGTTTCTCCAAGCGTCGATGGACCCTCCTCGACGGCGGTGGTGGGAAATTGAGCTTTACACCGGTGCCCCGGGCGGGCACTTCCTTCCCTTTCACCTTTTAAACCCTGGGCAATCTGAAGAAGAAGCGTCGTCTCAAGATGAACAAGCACAAGCGCCGGAAGCGCTTGAAGTCGAACCGTCACAAGAAGCGCACATGGCAGAAATAAGCGGAATTCGGGCCCTTGGTTTGGCCTGAGATTTCCGATCGCTTTCCAACCCGCCGCCTCACCGCGGCGGGTTTTTCGTTTTTTTGACAGGGGACTTTCCCCAGCCTGATTTGGGTAGTTTGCCCGTGAAGAGCGGGTGGCGTTAAGTTCGTGTAAATAGGGGGGTTACGCATGTGGACTGAGCCAATTCGGCTTGCGCTCGCCCCCGTCGCGGAGATTCGTCGTGCGTCCGAAACGAACCGGAAACACCTGATGCGAACCCAGCCAAAAGAAACGAGCCTCACATTTGGGGAGCCCGTGCCGAATAGGGGCGCGTAGCGATCGTCATGCTTTTCTCCCAAAAAACCAAAGGCTTCTTCGTCGATTGCAACGAGCACGGGGTATTCGTCGCCCGGACCAGCGGGTCCAGCGCCCCCTTCGTTGTCGAGGAGCTCCGTGAAGCCCCCCCCGGGGACACGGCGGCGCTGGCTGAGATTCTCAAGCAGCTTCAGCCGAAACGCAGTCAAACCGGTTATGTGCACGCCACCGTGGGCATGCACTCGGAGCGTCGGCTCCTTCGCCGTGCCTCGCTGGAAATGAAGCGGATCAAGGAAACGGGGTACCTCGATGAGGTGCTCACGACCCAGTTCCGCGTCGAACCTGAGAAGTACATGGCCGCCGTGCTCCATGCCAATGATGGCTCCGAGTACGAAGTGGGGAAGTCGCAGTCCAAGGACGTCATTTTCTGCGGCATGCCCTCCGATGAGATTGTCGCCTTTCAGGATGGAGTCCTGGAGAAGGGAATCTACCCGGAGCGACTGGAGATCGGGTCGGTCGCCAGTCTGGGCGCCCTGAATGACTACCTGAACTTCACGCGCTCCAAGGTGCCGACGCTGTTGCTCGAGCTTGGGTTCGAGAGCACGCACTCCTTCATCCTCTCCGCCACCGGCGTCGATTCCTCCCGGCCGATCAACATCGGGTTGTCGTCGATGATCCCGGTGGTCCAGAAGGAACTCGGCCTCAAGGACGAGGAATCGGCCAAGAAGCTGTTTTTCTCGAACACCTTCGACTTCACCGGCATGGGCCCCCTCTTGATTCAGCGCCTGCTCAAGGAGCTGCAGTCATCGATCGGCTTCTATGAAGTGCAGACCGGTCTCACGATCGGACAGGTCATCTGCACCCAGTTGCCCGCAAAACTGGCCTGGATCGCCGATGTCATCGCCGCCCAGCTGGCGATCAAGCGGCTCAAACTCGATTTGGTCACCTGGCTCAACGCCCGTCACATCACCCTGGCTGACGCCGCCCACCCGCTTGCCTCTGACGCACGCTGGCTCGGCGTTTTTAGCCTGATGGTCCACTACCATGCCTCCGCTGCTGAAAAGAAAGACTGAAAAGTCTACGGCGCCCCTCGTGCCGGCATGGCATCCGAACTTCCGCAATTTTCAGCGGTTGCCGGACACCAAGGCCGTCCGCACGTCCTTTTTCCTCAACGGTATTGCCGTCGTGGTGACAATCAGCCTGCTGCTCGTGCTGGCCTATCAGGAGTACTCCCTGATGCAGCTGCGCACCGAGGTGAACGAGGCGCAGGCCCGCATCGAAAAGGACCAGCGCCCGAGCAACGAAGCCGTCGCGCTCTACAAGAAATTCCAGGAGGAGGAAAAGAAGATCCTCGAGGTCGACGCCTTCATGAAGTCGAAGGTCGCCTTCTCCGACCTGCTCGTCGATGTGGGTCGCACGCTGCGTGACCGCATCGCATTGCAGGGCATCAGCTCCCGCGACAACGGCGTGATCATCCGCGGCCTGGTCCGCGGCGCCGGCGACCGGGGCAGCGGCGAAGTCAGCGCCTACGTCGAGTCCCTGAAAAAGGACGCGGCCTTCGGAAAGATATTCGAATCAATCGCACAGACGTCGATCGCCCGCGATCCCCAGAGCGGACGCATGACGTTCGAGCTTTTCCTCAAATTCAAGAGCGCTCCCGCGCCGGCCAAGAAATGAGCATCAAAAACGAAGATGTCGTCTCCGCGCTGAAGAAGTACCCGCTCATCTTCACGTGCGCCCTGGTCAGCGCGATCACGATGGTGGCGATCTATTATCGTCGCGACGAAATGCCCGTGGCCACGGCCGCGCTGGACGAGAAGTCGTCCCTGAGCGAGCGGCTCAAGCTCAACATCGTCAACTCGGCGCAACTGGCCGAGCAGCGCGACGCCCTGATCGCCGCGAATGCCGCGGTGGCCGCCCGACTGATCAAGGCGTCCGAACTGGCGAAGAACCAGCAGTATTTCTACCGGCTCGAGGCGGAAACGGGCACGAAGTACAAGGACCTGAAACAGCTCCCACCCACCCCGTCGATCAAGGGAGGCAGCAATGCCTATGTCGCGGTTCCCTACACGCTGGTCGTCGAGGGCGGCTATTCCCAGCTGCTCAGCTTCATGCGCCGGCTCGAGAACGGCAGTCCCTTCTGTCACGTCAGCAGCGCCAATCTCGCCCGGGAGACCAGTGACATCAGCAACCAGCTTCTGGTGCTGAACCTCAGCATCGAACTCCTCGGTCAACCCTAACCATGAACCGCCATCGAGTTCGTACACCGCTCCTCGCGGCCTCGCTTCTCACGCTGCTCGCCTGCGACCTTTCGGCGCAGGCGGCACGTTCGCGTTCAGACCTCCTTCCTCCCGGACGGCGCGCCTCCACTGTCGAGCTCGCGACCCAGCTGTCGGGCAATCCGGCTCCGGCCAAGCTGCCGGCCAAGGTGGTCAATCCGTTCAATCCTCCGAGTTGGGACGCTCCCGACCCGGAGGAAGCCCGCATGGCGGCGGAGGCGGCCGAGGCCGCCCGTCGCGCCGGCCTTGCGGCCAATCGCGCCACGAGCCCCCGCGAGTTGCTCGCCGCCATCGCCGGCGAAATCCGTCCCACGGGCGTGGCCGTCGTCGGAGGGGACTCCATCCTCCTCGTTGGCTCGCGCAAACTCCGCGTCGGCGACCCCATCACCGCCACCTATGGCGGCAAACCTTTCACGGTGACCATCACCGCGATCGATCGCACCAGTTTCACGCTCCGCCTGAACGGCGAAGAATACACCCGGCCCATTAAATCAGGAAATAACCCATGAGAACCCGCTCGCTGATCCTCGCGCTGCTGGTCAACGCAGCCCTGCCGCTTCTCCGTTCGCAAACGCCGGCGGCAGTTGAATCCGGCGCCTCCGCTCCGGCCGCACCCACCGCGGCCGCTGCTCCGGCCGCCCCCGCGCACGCGGGCGAAGGCACCGCGGTCGTTTTGACGACCGAGGCCCCCACCACCATCTCGGAAAAGACAAAGGACACCCTGTCCGTCGACTTCCCCGACGAGGAGATCCGGTCGATCCTCCGCAACGTGGCCGACCTGTTCGAGCTGAACCTGGTCGTGCCCGAGACGCTTCAGGGAAAGACGTCGATCAAGCTGCGTGATGTCACATGGCGCCAGATCTTCCAGGTGACGCTCGCTCCCGTGGGCTACACCTTCGTGGAGGACGGCAACATCATCAAGATCGTCACGGTCGACTCGCTCAACCTCGAGCCCGTCACCACCGACGTATTTGTCATCAACTACGCCAAGGCCGAGGACATCAAGAAGTCCGTCGAGCCCCTCGTGGAGGCCGCCGCCGGCGGTCGCGTCATTGTCGACACGCGCTCGAACGCGCTGGTCATCTCCGAGCGCCCGACGCGCCTCACGCGCATTCGCTCCATTGTCGAGCGCCTGGACAAGGCGACCGACCAGGTCATGATCGAGTCGAAGTTCATCGAGGTCACCGACCGCGATGTGAAGAACCTCGGCGTGAAGTGGAATTCTCTCGCCGGCTACCAGATCAGCGCCGGTCCCTTCAACCAGACCTTCAACCGCTCCCGCACCGGCAGCTACAACAACGGTGTTGATTCGAATGCCGGCAGCAGCAACGGTTCGAGCAACGGCACGACGTCGGGCACGAACACGACCAACTCCGTCGGTTCCGACAGCATCAGCCGCGTGACCTCGGACAACGGCGTCATCAACAGCACGTCGGGCACGGGAAGCAATGCCTCCCTGAACAACACCGTGACCAATGGCACCAGCGCCGACACGACCAACGCGCTCTCCAGCGCCCTCAACTCGTTCCAGTCCCTCGCGGGCGGCGGTACGACGGGCCGGCTGACCTCGGCGGTGTTTGATGCCGACCAGTTCCAGGTCATCCTCAGCGCCCTGCAGACGCTGAACGACATCAAGATCGTATCCAATCCCACGGTCGTCACCCTCAACAACACCGAGTCGTCGATCAACGTCGGTGAGGAATTCCCGATCCCGAACTACACCTACAATCAGGAGCGCGGCACGTTCGAGGTCTCCGGCTTCCAGTACCGCCCGATCGGTATCATCCTCAAGGTGACGCCCCAGGTGAACAGCCAGGGCTTCATCAAGCTGAACGTCGAACCCGAGGTCAGTCAGCGCAATGGCGAGACGTCCTTCGGTGGCGCCGGTGGAGCAACGATTCCGATCATCGCGACCCGCAAGGCCAAGACGCAGGTCTCTCTCAAGGACGGCTTCACCATGGGTCTCGGCGGCCTGATCACGGCCCGCTCCGAGAACGGCTCCACCAAGGTTCCGGTGCTCGGCGACATCCCCGGCCTCGGCAAGGTGTTCCGCTCGAAGAACCGCGACCACTCCACGACCAATCTGCTCATCTTCATCACCGCCAAGACGGTTGCCGCCGACGGCGCCCCGATCACCGAGGTCTTCGATTCGCGCAATCTCCGCGCGATCGGCCTGAAGAAAGAGGAGCTCCCGGGCTATCGTGACGCGGGCGATCCGTTCGCCCAGCCCGAAGCGCCCGCTCCCGAGCCGAAGAAGTCCTTCTTCCGCCGTTCCGCTCCCGCCGAGCAGGCTCCGTCCAGCAAGTAAAGGGATCCTCGATCCGTAATCCTCAGCCTTTTCAGGTGAGCTCATGAAAAACACTCTCCGAATTTATCTCGGACTCCTGCTGGCCGGACTCGGTGCCCACCGTGTCCACGCACAGCAGCAGCCCGTGCTTGCTGTCAAGATCATCGAGCTCGATGTGACGCAGGCTCCCGGCGTGGTCTCGACCATCGCCGTCAACGTCGGGGGCACCGGCTACACCACCGCTCCGTCCGTGATCCTCACGGGTGGCGGCGGCTTCGGCGCGACCGCGGTGGCCACCCTCTCGGGAACGGCGGTCGGCTCGATCACGATCACGAATCCAGGCACCGGTTACTTCTCCGCACCCAAGGTCACGCTGGTCGGCGGCGGCGGCGTGGGAGCCACTGCGACGGCGAGCGTGCTCGTTGAGCGGGCGAAGTTCACCAACCCGAACGAAGCCTTTGGTCCCTATGGCCAGCCCATCGGGATCACCGCCTTCGCCACCGGAACGTTTCCGGCCGCAGGCTTCACCTACAGCTTCTTCATCAACGGCACACCGATCGGCACTTCGATCAACAACCTGGGCTCGCCTTCGACCCCTGGCACGGTGAGCTGGACGCCTCCGGCTCCTGGCGCCTACTTCATCACGGTGACGGCGAATGACGGCACGTCCCCGACGGTCACGTCACTGCCGGTCCGCTACTTTGCCACGGGCGCCGTCATCACGAGCCCGCAGAACCCGACGCTTGTGCCCACCGGTTCCTCGGTGGTGATCAAGGCCGATGCGACCACGCCCCAGGGATTTGTCCGTCACATCGAGTTCTTCGTCGATGGCGAGAGCCAGGGCATTGACGCCACGGCTCCTTACTCGCTCATCTACACCCCGACCACGCCTGGCCCCCACAACCTCACGGCGGTGGCGGTTGACAACAGCGGCACCGCTCTCGCCACGAGCGAACCGGTGGTCATCAACAGCATCAACGCCATCGGCAGCATTCCGGTCGTGTCGGTTGCAAATCCCAGCAGCAACACCGCGCTGCGCATTCCCGATTACTCGGTCTCCGCCTCGTCCTCGATCCCGATCAGCATCGTTGCCAACGACGGCGACGGTGTGATCAACAAGGTCGAGACCTACATTGACGGTGTCCTCGTCAATACCGACATCCAGTTTCCGTATAGCTTCAACTGGCAGCCCCAGGCCACGGGCACCTATCGCATCGTGGCGCTGGCGTTTGACGACAAGAACAACGTCGTCGCTTCGTCCCCGAGCGTGGTGACCATCTCGGCGCCCCCGACGGTAACGATTTCGCAGCCTTCGAACAACGCGGTGCTGCCAGCTGGAGCTCCTGCCGTTGTGACCGCAACCGCGAGCGACTCCGATGGTTCCGTGGTTTCCGTTCAGTTCTTTGCCGACGGTGTGCTCATCGGTGA
>JAEUGZ010000142.1 GCA_016794725.1 Opitutaceae bacterium
TCGCGGAAATCCAGGTGACACACCGTTCCGGTGCGCGCCATGTAGCGAAGGTGAGCGGTGACGTGCGGCAGGTGAGTCTCTTCCGTCAGCTTGGAGAGTTCGCGGTATTTGTAGCCGTGGGGACGGAAAAACCCCTCTTCCAGCGTCAGACCGGTGGCTCCGTCGGGCAGCACACTGTCACCCATGTGAGTGTGGCTGTTGTAAAGCCCCGGTACGATGACACAGGTGCCCGGGCTGTCCGTTGCGAACGCCTTGACGGGCGCGCCTAGTTCGATGGCGGTGACCGTGTCATGATCCCAGGTGAATCGACGGCAGTGATGGGGAACCAGGTCGGGGCCATACAGGACCACGCAGTCAGCAATCGTGGGCATAGGATGCGGTAGTGTTACGGGTGCGACGTGACCGCGTCGAGGCCTTAAGCCTCCTCGTCCTTCTGATTGAGGAAGATCAACATGATCCCGAGGCAGGCGAACATGCGGAATGCGGCGTCCTGGCCGTTCCACGACTTCGATTGCCACATCAGGAACCACTCACCTCCCACGCTGATGAAGGCGACAAACCACTGCAGCATGGAGACGGTGAGACCGATGGCGCCGAGAGACTTAGCCGCGTTGAAATCGGCGGGGGCGGCCGTGCGGACCTTCCACAGTTTCCAGGCCCCGGCGAACACGAGCGCGCAAGCGAGCGCCTCCCACGCGATGATCGACCAGTAGAAGGCATGGTGAAACCACCAGCTGCCGTCGGCCGGAGATGGATCACGGAAGGACCGCCACGCCTGCGCCTCCTTTGAGAACAGGGTGTCCATGCTCAGCACATGCTGGACGAATCCATAATTCGACGGGTAGTCGAAGACATTGTTGAAGACGACGAGCAGGAGAAAGAATCCTGCGGAGGCGAGGAGGGCGATTTTGCAGAGACGCATAGGTTCGAATTCGGTTCAGGCGAAACGACGGGATTGTTCCGTGGAGTCGTGGGGGAGGACGGGCTGACGCGGCCGGGTGGAGTGGAGACGATCAGGCCGAACCCAGCTCGGCGTAGTCGGGGATCTGACGGGGACGGAACCCTTCGCCATGGATGAGCCGGCGATCCGCGGCCGGACGGGCGAGGAGTTCGTTGAAGGTCCGGGCGGGAAAAACGATGAGGTCGGCCGGCGCGCCCGGCGCGACGGTCCCGTAGCCCCGCGAGAGCAGACCCATGATGCGCGCCGGACCCGTCGTGACCACCGCGGGGGAGGCGTCGAGGCGGGTATCCAGATGGGCGATGCGCACCGATTGATGATAGACCTCCATCGCATCGAGGTCGCCCCAGGCATAAAAGGCATCGCGCACATTGTCGCTGCCGGAGGCAACCGTGACACCCGCATCCATGAATTCGTGGAGCAGTGTGACCCCGCGCCAGCGGGGAGTCTGCGCCGGGCCGGCGGACATGGAGCCCGCCGCGGCCGGGGCCCGGGTCCGGCCCTGCAGGTACAGGTTGCAGAGCGGAAGCGCAATGATGTGGATGCCCGCCTCCCTGACCAGGTCGATGGTGCTGGCGGCCCGGGCCGGATCCTGGATGGCAAGGGAGCAATTGTGGCCGCAGGCAACCGGGTTGGGAAACCGGTTGCGCAGGACCGCTTCGGCGGCGGCCCGCAGGCACTCGGCATGCGCGAGGCCACTCTCATCGACATGCAGGTCGAGCCCGACGCCGAGTTCCCGTGCCGCGGCCATGAGCGCGTCGTACTGCCGGGGCAGATCGGGGTTTGGCTGCGGAAACCCCCCAAGGGCGGTGGCCCCGTATCGGGCCGTCAGTTCCACAATCCGATGGGATTCCCCATTCGCAAACGCGGCCAGGTTGCAGAGACTGACGGTCTGCAGGTGAATCCGTCCCTGCCATTCCTGGCGCAGGCGCTGCATCGCGGCGTGGCCGGGCTCACCCACCGCTCCGGCTCCGGTGTCGATATGGGTGCGGAGGGCAACCGTCCCGTGCGCATAGGCGGAACGCAGGGCGAACCCGGCGCGAAGGAGGATGTCGGCCTCCGTCCATCGCTTCGAATCGTTGCCGAGCGCCTGGATGGCATCCCAGAACTCGCCGGTGGGGTTGGGGGCGCGATGCCAGGTGTGGGCCTTGTCGAGGTGAGTGTGGACGTCGATCAGTCCGGGAAAGACCAGAACCCCCTCGAGATCGGTGGTGGTCAGGGAAGCGGACAAAGCCGCGGTCGAGGAAGTGCGATGGCTCGGGACCACGGATACGATCTCTGCGCCCGAGACCGTCACGTCACACTCAGCCCACGGTTCCAAACGGGGATCCGAGCCGACGGGAGGCGCCTGGAGGGTGGGTGGCAGGCAGGCGAGGGGAATGCGCGCGCGACGAAAAAGGTGCATGGACGGGGAACCGGTGAGCAAGTCGCGGGCCGCACACCGACGCGAACGAGTTGAATTTTGCGGATCCGGCCCGGTCGCGGTCTCGACTGCGTCCCACCTCGGAGTGTCGGAAAGGCCCGCGTTTGCTTGATCCGGCTAGGGGGCCGGGAGGTAGTCGGTTGTCACCACCTGATCGACGGTGAGTTTTCCCTTCTTCAGGATTCCCAGTTCCTCCAGCTGCGAGATTTGCGTCTGGAAGCGGTCCTTGCTGACGCGACCGATCTGGCCGGGGCCGCCGTTGACCCGGCCGGTGACGAGGTGTTCATCGGTGATCATCTTGCGGGAGTAGGCGAGGAACTCGTCGGTGTTGTTCGGATTCATCTGCTTCATCAGCGCGTGAGCCGGCGCCGGATCTCCGTCGAGGTAGTCCTTCCATCCCCGGATGTAGGCACTGAGGAAGGCTCGCACCTGATCCGGGTGGCGGGCAATCCAGGGCTTGTTGGCAACCAGCACCGTGTAGGCGTCAAAGCCGGCGTCCCACGCATAAAGAAACTTGGGGGCCTGCGCGCCCCCTTTGACGATGTGGTAGGGCTCGGCGATGTAGAATCCCTGTTGGATGAAGTCCTTGTTCCCGATGAAGTTGGCGACTGAGAAGTTCTGCGGAATGATGTTGAACTCAATCCCGTATTTTTTCCGCAGGTACGGCAGGAAGGCCCACTCGGGCCGCGCCATGATGGTTTTTCCCTTGAGGTCCTCGAAGCGGTTGACCGGGTTGGCTGCGTGCAGCATCAGCACGGACGGATCGTTCTGGAACACGGCGCCGATGTGGATGACGGGAAGCCCCTCGGCAATCGCCAGCAGCACATTGGTGCTGTCGGCCTGACTGATATCGGCCTGCCCGGTGGCCACTTTCTGCATCCCGAAGGCATTGGGTCCGCCGGGCAGAAGCACGACATTCAGGCCCACGTCGGTGAAGTAACCTTTGGCGGCCGCCTGAAAGAAACCGCCATGTTCCGGTTCCGGCACCCAGTCGAGTTGCACCGTGACCTTGAAGAGCGCCGCTGGATCCGAAGATGTGGGGGAGGAGGCGGCCGGGGAGGAGGTGTTTTTTCCGCATCCAGCCAGCAGGCCGATGACGGCGGACATGAGGCCTAGGACGGTGGGGATCGCTGGTTTCATTCGGCTTTACTCATAACAGGCATCCGACTTGCTAGCAAATATCTGCTGATCGAAATCATCGGTCGGCTCACCGGGGACCTCACGCGGGTTGCTCCGGTGTCGTGTTGCACCCCGCGTAGCCGTTCGTTTGTTGCAACTCGTATATGATAGTCTGTTCTAAATGCCGTTTCGGCGGCCTAAGTTCGTTCAAGGCCCTCAGTTTGGGACTGATGGGTTTGATCGCCTGGGTCGACCTCGCACGCGCGGGACTGCCCTTGCACGCGGAGCGTTCGTCTCCCTTCGACCTCACGGTGACGGGACGCTTGGAAGGGGTTCCCGCCGGCACTGCCCGCTACGTTCGGTGGGCGGATCTGCGGGCACTGCCCACGCACCGCCTGGTTCTCGATGGGGAGTTCGTCAAAGGAGAGCAGGTCATGACGGTGGTTTATCTAAGCGATGTTTGGAATGCGCTTCCCAAGGCCAAGGGGGCGGACACCGTCCTGGCCACCTGTACGGACGGGTACACCTCCGTTTATACCCAGCCCTTCATGGCCGAGAACCGGCCTTTTGTCATCCTGGAGATCAACGGCGCGGGACCCGACGCCTGGCCGCCTCCGGGGATCACCTACAATCCCGGCCCCTATGTCATCTTTGTCTCCACCAAAGTGGCGTCGACAGTCGGCACCCTGCTCGACGTCGGACACAAGCGGCCCTGGGGCGTCGCCGCGATCGAGCTGGCCAACTTCGACGAGCGTTATGCCGCGATTCACAGCGGTCGCTGGTCGCGGCTATCCGGACGAGCGTCCGAGGGACGGCAGATCTGGATTAACTCCTGCGCCAGCTGCCATCAGGGGCCTGGCGGGGTCTTCGGCGGTACCAAGAGCGATCGTCCCTTTGAGGTGCTCGCGGCGCATGCCGGCTACAATCAAGCCTACTTCAAGCGGTATGTGCGCGACCCCCAGGGCGTCGTCGCCGGGGCGAAGATGGAGGCGCATCCCCACTACTCCGAGGGGCAGCTGGACGCGTTGATTGCCTTCATCACCGCCGAACCCGGCTCCTGATCGTCGTGCATCCAATTCGGGTCAGGGTTGCAACGGGCCGTGGACGAAGCTTTCAGGAGCTTCGGGTTTCTCGAGAAATCCCATCTCCCGACCCACTTCCTGCATGCGAATCCACTTGCTCCGACTGAGCGGGGCGAGTGGGCCCGCGCCGCCGGATGAAACCAGCGGCTCCAGCGCCTTGAGTGAAGCCTGCAATAGCCTGGGATCGGGAGCGGGGTCCATGCGGGTTCGAATCGAAGCGACGGTGGCGTCGGAATCAGCCAGGGCCAGTCGCCAGCCTTCGCGGGTGGCTGCGAGAAAGCGGAGCAGCGTGGACTCGTGCCGGGCGATCTGAGCGGGCGAGGTCACCAGCAGCTCCGAGTAGGAGTCGAATCCGAGATCGCGGAACGAGACGAAGCGCGCGGCATCGCCGACCCGCGCCTGCAACCGGACGTACTCCTCGATTGAATACCCCTGGAGGGCGTGGAGGTCGCCGCGCACGAGTCCATCGAGATCGTCGCCCGTGAAAACGAGCGTGGCCTCCGATTCCTTCACCCCGGCGCGGCTGAGAAACCAGCGGTAGAGCGGGTCGGCGTGGCGGTGTACACCGATGCGCCGGCCGCGAAAATCGGCGGCACCGCGAATGCCGGTGGGAGCGAGTGAGAGATAGCCGGCCGGACTCTCCCGGAGCATGGAGGCAAGCACGATCCAGGGAGTTCCCTTCGCCCGGGCCTGCAGGAAGATGTAGCCCTCGATCGCGGCGACGGCGCAGCGTTCCGGCTCCGCCTCGATCAGCGCGGCCGTCTTTTGACCGAATGCGAAGGGGACCAGTTGCACCTCCAGTCCCCGTTCGCGGTAGAGACCGCGGTCGATCGCAACGTAGAGACCGCTAAACTGGGCGCCGGCAAACCAGTCGGGATAGACCACCACGGTTTCGGCGCGGACAGTCGCTGCGAGGGTGAATATCAAAAGCGGGAGCGAAAAACGAGCCATGGTAGGGACGAAGCCGACACAACCCTCCGACGGGAAGCGCAATCGCACCGGCCTCCGCGGTGGTTTTGAAGAATTTCTGGCATTCTGGGTTCACCAGTTCGTTCCCCGCCGACCGGGCATTGCACGTGCTCAGGCGCGGGAGTGAAGACTCTCCGTCGACTCTGGCAGGGGCTGGCCCTCGGCGCCGCTGTTCAGTCGCTCGTCCTGGCTGACGACACGATTCCCGCCCTGGTGCTGACCAGCGACGCGGGTAAGGGAGATGCTCTCGCCGTGTCGGGCCAGTTCTCGCGTGCGGTGCCGGGAGAACTGCGGTACGCGGACCGCGCGAGCCTGCTTGCACTGCCTGGAGTGACCCGTCTGCGCGAGCGGCCCTGGGTGATGATGCCCGAAGCCGATCTCACCGTGGTTCCGCTGGCGACCGTGGTGGGCGCGCTCGTTCCCCAGGGTGATGCGGACGCGATCCTGTTGCGTTGCTCGGACCGCTGGGAATCAGTCCTTCCGCTTTCGTTTCTGGCCTCGCACCAGCCGTACTTGTTGCTCCTGCACAATGGCAAATCGCCGGAGCAGGGCTGGCCCATGTTCAGCCGGGTCGAGGGCCTCGCCCCCTACTATGTGAATGTGAGCGAAAAGGCGCATCCTGGTTTCAAGGGCGTGATCGATACCGGTATGATTTCCGCCACGCAGGTGGTCGAGATCCGCGCCATCAACCTCCAGCGGCACTTTGCGCCACTCTATGCAGGGACCTGGGAAAAATTGAGCGAAGAGGCGTCGGCCGGCAGGGCAATTTTTGTCAGACACTGCAACAATTGCCACCAGGCTCAGGGAGTGGGGGGCAACACGTCGCAGCGTCCGCTCGTGCTGCTGCAGACGCACGCCACCCACAATCCGCAATTCTTCCGCACGATGGTGACCCAGCCCAAGAGCGTCTATCCGGATACGGTCATGCCGCCCCACCCGTTTGACGACGTCACCTTCATTCGGCTCATCCAGTTTTTGCGTGAAACCCTGGCCCTTAGCCAGACCGCCCCCTGAGTCCACTTCCATCATGAACCTGTCCCTTCGTCCCGACCGCATCTTCGAATCGTCCCGCCCCAGGCGTCGCCTGCATGCCGCGGCCGTGGCGGCTGCACTCGCGGGCATCGCGTTGCTGCCTTTCTGGCTGTCGGCGAAGGGTGCTCCGCAGGTGACCGAGGCGCTCAGTTTTGAACTGAACAAGCTGCCCGTCGACCATCAGGGGCCACAGGTCATCGATCTCAGGGTGAAACTCACCTATGTCGTCGGAATCGGGGCCAAACAGTATCCGGACTTTGAATCGGTTTACCGGGAAATCGCCGCCACCATCAAGGCCTATCCGAATGAGACGGACTATTGGGAGGTGTTCAACAAGGCGATCTGCCACGACGTATTGGGCCGATATCCGGTGGTCGCGGCGGTGGAGACGGAACTGCGGGTGCATCCCACCTTCTCCATTCCCTACAGCCACGCCAGCCATTGCGCCGTGACCCGATGACTGCCTTCTGCCGTCGTCCCGGGTCGAGGCTGGGTGTGGGCGCCGCCTGGTTGCTGCTGGTGCTGGCGGGGGACCCGACCCCGATGTCCGCGGCCCAGGGCGTGATGTCATCGCCTTTGGTCGTGCAACTCGACCTCGGGGTGAAGAATGCCCAGTTTGCGGGTCTGCTTTGGGCCGAGCACCACGGCTGGTACCGCGAGGCCGGTCTCGACGTCCGTCTGGAAACCGCCGCCGCCGGCCTCGACGTCGCGCGGCGCGTGGCGGAGGGGCCGGCCACCATCGGTTCAATCGAAAGCGGACTGCTCATCTCCGGACGGGCCGAGGGACTTCCGCTGGTGGCGATTGGAACCATGTTCCAGGCCTCCCCCCTTTGCCTCATCAGTTTTCGCGACCTGGGTATCCAAAGACCGGCCGACCTGGTGGGTCGTCGCGTGGCGATCCATGGTGACGGACGGGAAGCGCTCGCGACGGTGCTGGAGCGCGCCGGCATTGCCCCGACTCGACTGACGGTGCTCGAAGCGGAGTACGGCAATGGCCCGCTGCTGCGGCGGGAAGTGGACGCGAAGCAAGGCTATTTGATCGATGAACTGGTTGCCTTGCAGACTTCGGGGCAGCCGGTGACGGCGCTGTCCCTGCGCGAATTTGGCCACCAGGCGTATTCGCAGGTCTATTTTGTCTCGGAGCGTTTCCTCCGGCAGGAGCGCGCGACGCTGGTTCGGTTCCTTGAAATTTCGAATCGGGGCTGGAAAGCGGCGCTCGCCGATGTTCCGGCGGCCGTGAATCTGATCGTCGGGACCTATGCCCCGTCGCTGGATCGGGCCTACCAGGAGGCTTCCTTGCGAGCACTGGCGCCGCTGCTGACGGCGGAGAACCCGCGCCTGGCGACCATGCAGG